>CAYJRR010000167.1:0-8272 GCA_964372275.1 uncultured bacterium | reverse complement strand
GGTGCGCGTCACCGACGAGTTCATGCAGGCGGTGGTCGAGGACCGGGAGTGGAAGACCCGCCGCGTCGTCGACGGCGAGCCGATGGAGACCCTCCGCGCGCGCGACCTCTGGAGGGAGATCGCCGAGGCGGCGTGGGTGTGCGGCGATCCAGGGGTGCAGTACGACACCACGGTCAACGAGTGGCACACCTGCCCGAACACGGCGCGGATCAACGCCAGCAACCCGTGCTCGGAGTACATGTTCCTCGACGACTCGGCCTGCAACCTGGCCTCGCTGAACCTGATGAAGTACCGCCGCGAGGACGGCTCGTTCGACACCGAGGCGTTCCGCCACGACGTCGAGATCCTGTTCCTGGCGATGGAGATCATCGTCGGCAACAGCCGCTACCCGACCGAGGCGATCACCCGGAACAGCCACGACTACCGGCCGCTGGGCTTGGGCTACGCCAACCTCGGCGCGTATCTGATGAGCAACGGCATCGGCTACGACTCGCCCGAGGGGCGGGCCTTCTGCGGGGCGGTGACGGCGCTGATGACCGGCCACGCCTACGCCACCTCCGCGCGGATCGCGGCGCAGGTGGGGCCGTTCGCCGGATACGCGCGCAACCGTGACCCGTTCCTCCGCGTGATGAAGAAGCACCGCGCGGCGGTGTCGAAGATCGACTCGAGCCTGGTCGACCCGGAGCTGCTGGCCGCGGCGGCGGGCGCCTGGGACGAGGCGGTGGAGGTCGGGGAGGCGTTCGGCTACCGCAACAGCCAGGCGACGGTGCTCGCCCCGACCGGGACGATCGCCTTCATGATGGACTGCGACACCACCGGGATCGAGCCCGACATCGCGCTGGTGAAGTACAAGAAGCTGGTCGGCGGCGGCACGCTGAAGATCGTCAACCAGACGGTTCCGGCGGCGCTGAAGCGGATCGGCTACGACGACGCCAACGTCAAGTCGGTCGTCGAGTACATCGACGAGAACGGGACGATCGAAGGGGCGCCGGGGCTCAAGGCCGAGCACCTGCCGGTGTTCGACTGCGCCTTCAAGCCGGCGAACGGCAGCCGCTCGATCCACTACCTGGGTCACATCCGGATGATGGCGGCGGCGCAGCCGTTCATCTCCGGCGCCATCTCCAAGACGGTGAACCTGCCGAACTCGGCCACCGCCGAGGAGATCGCGTCGACCTACCGACAGTCGTGGGAGCTGGGCTTGAAGGCGGTCGCCATCTATCGCGACGGCTGCAAGCGGACCCAGCCGCTCTCGACGCAGTCGGACAAGGAGCTGGCGGCGCTCAAGGCGCTGGGGGTGGAGGCCGGCCGGCCGGTGCGGCGCGCGCTGCCCGACGAGCGGAAGTCGATCACCCACAAGTTCTCGATCGCCGGCCACGACGGCTACATCACCGCCGGCTGCTACGAGGACGGACAACCGGGCGAGATCTTCCTGGTGATGGCCAAGGAGGGCTCGACGGTCTCGGGGTTGATGGACTCCTTCGCGACGTCGATCAGCCTGGCGCTGCAGTACGGCGTCCCGCTCAAGGTGCTGGTGGAGAAGTTCAGCCACACCCGATTCGAACCGTCGGGCTTCACCAACAACGCGCGGATCCCGCTCGCCAAGTCGATCAGCGACTACATCTTCCGCTGGCTGGGGGACAAGTTCCTGACCGACGAGGACCGCCTCGCCCTGGGCGTCCACGCCCCCGAGCTCGAGAAGCTACCCAAGCCCCTCGACAGCGCCACGCGAGAGCAGCCTCCGCTCCCCTTACCAGGGGTCCGCACCACGGAGCGCCGCGTGTTCGTCGCGCAGGCCGACGCCCCCCCCTGCCCCAGCTGCGGCGAAATCATGGTCCGCAACGCCGCCTGCTACAAATGCCTCAACTGCGGCACCACCAGCGGCTGCAGCTGACGTAACCGCCGCGCGACCGAACCGTTGACGCACGCGAGGCCCGGGGAAACCCGGGCCTCGCATTGTTGGGAAGGAGCCGACGACGCGCGCGCCGGAAGCGGCAGCTCCGCGGGGTCCATGCGGCCGGGCGCGTCCGCGATCCAACGGCGAATCTTCCCGGACCGACTCGTCGTCGTGCGGCGCGTAGCACTCAGGCGTCCGCTTCCCGGATGCCCGGCTATACGCCCAAGTGGTTGATCTTGAAGAGGCGTCGGGCGGTACGGCGATTGCTCACGCGCCGCCGCATGAAGACCTTCGGCTCCATTCTCGTTGCGTACGCACGGCTTGCTCCGGCGGGTCTCGTTCTGATCGCCTCGGCGGCCTTTGCCGATCCGTGTCCCACCGAAACGACCGCGCCGGCGGTCGAAACGCTCGCCGGGGCGCTCGGGGCGGCGACGGCCGGGTGCGATCAACCGGTCACGCTGGGGGAGGCGTTGCGTGAGGGGCTGCCGGATGCGGAGCGGGCGACGTTGATCCGGGAGATTGCGCTCGCGGTCACCGCGCAGACGGGGCAGCCGATGAGCGAGGAGGGGATCGCGGCGTTGGTCGACTCGCCGGACGGGCTCGGGCGCCTGATGACGGTCGGCGTTCCGGAGATCGTGGCGAACCTGCGGCGCGCGCAGGCGGCGAGCGACCTGCGACCGCCGGCGCCGGCGGCCCCCGAGTGGAAGCTCCCGAACGGCGTCGACCTCCTCGCCGCCCCCTCCTACTTCGACGGCGCAATCACGCCTCCGCAGCGGATCGGCGGCTCGCTCTACCGTGGCGACGAGGCCGCTTCCATCCCGGCGGAGCGGGTGAAGGCCAACCGCGCCCTGGGCGAGGTCCTCGACCGCCTCGCCGACAACGCCGGCAAGCCGGTGGCCGAGCGGTTCGGGGTGCGCTACCGCGGCCGCCGCTACACAACGATCGCCGGGCTGCTCGGCCGCCTCGAGCGGACCGGCCACACCGTCACCGCGCGGGTGTCGCAGGGGATCGCGAACTTCATCGACCTTCGTCTCGAGCGGCCGAACGGCGCGCGCTGCGATGTGCTCACGCCGGTGATGATCGAGACCGGCCACCGGGGACCCGACGGCGCCGAGGCGCTCGTGCCGGCGGTTCACTCCGGCCTCAAGATCTCGATCGCCGGCCCGGACGTCGACGCCGGCGTCTCCTTCTTCCAGGGGATCGGCGGCACCCGATTCTTCGCCGACGGCACCGGCCGCGATCAGTCGTGGGTCGGCGGGCGCGAAGTCGAGCGCTACGACGGAGCGTCGGCGATCCGCGCGGCGTCGTTCGCGGGGCTCTGGCGCGCGTCGGTGAACGAGGTGGCGGAGTCGCAACACCTGTTCGGCGGCGGCTACGGCCAGACCGGACTCTGCAACGACTCGGTGGCGCTGATCCAGATGCTCGTCACCGGCCGCACCACCATCTATCCGCTCGCGATGGACCACGACCTCATGGGCCGCTACCTCGACGCCAAGGCGCGCGCCGTCGGCGCGCTCGGCGCCCAGTACCGGGCGCTGCGCCGCGCCGTCGATCGCCTGCCGCGCGACGTGCAACCCGACCCGACGCAGCCGTCCCGCATCCTGGAGTCGATCCCCTTCCCCGACGGCCCGACGCCGTTCCCGCAGGTGGACCACGCGCGCAAGGTCCTGCGGGCCGGCGACGCCGGCGGATGATCGCGCAATCCACGCCGACGCGCGCGCTCGCAACGGCATACAATCGCCCGGGTGAACGCCCAGTCCGCGTCGCTGTCGATCGCCGCGCTCACCGCCGCCGCCGTCGGCGCATGCCGCTTCACGTCCGACAAGTCGATCGATTGGAATACCGGTCCCGTTCCCACACCGACGTTCGGCAGCGGTCGAGACGGAACCGTCGACGTGTCCGAGGCGCTCGTCCTGGACTCGTGCGAACCGGTCGACGAGACGATCGGGTCCGAGATCGTCCTCGGCAGCGGCGCCGACGTGATCGAATCCGGCCGCCTCGTCCTCTTGTTGCAGGTTCGCGACGACGTCACGGCCCCCGTCGCGGACGCGAACGACCTGACCGCGATCGGCGATTCGGGTCGGTGGGAGGTCGGCTCGATCTCCTCCGTCGAGGCGGGACCGCCCGTCGTGCTGACATTGGACTCTCCGCCGGCGCGGAACTATTCGTCGTCGACGTACCGAGCGGCCCAGGTCTGCAAGATGTACGAATACCTCAACCTCGATGTCCACCCGGACGGGGCGGTCGTCGCCTCACCTTGGGATGGAAAGAAGGGAGGCGTTCTCGCCATTCTCGTGAAGGGGGACCTCCGCGTTCGCAACGGCGCCTCGATCTCCGCCGACGACGCGGGGTTTCGCGGCGGACGTCTCTCGGCGAACGGATCGCCGGCCGTTTCGGGAGATCCCTCGGCCGACGAATACGAGCTCACCACAGCGATGGCGGCCGGCAAGGGTGAGGGGCTCTACGCGGCGTCCTACGACGTCGCCGGAAACGGCAACCGCGCCAACGCCGGCGGTGGCGGAACGTCGAACAACGCGGGCGGCGGCGGGGGCGGAAACGGGGGTCGCGGCGGGTTCGGGGGATGGGCCTCCGCGGCCTCCGGCATCGACGCCCGTCGCGGCCATCCCGGACAACGGATCGCAATCGATCGCCTGCTGTTCGGTGGAGGAGGCGGCGCCGGCCACCAAGACAACAGCGCCGGCGGTGCCGGCGGCGGCGGGGGTGGCGTCGTGGTCCTGTGGGCCCGTCGGGTGAGTGGAGAGGGATCGGTCTCGGCGAACGGACGTGACGGTTTCGGCTCCTCCATCGACGGGGCCGGAGGCGGCGGCGCGGGTGGCTCGATCGTGCTGGTCTCGAGCTCCGCCGGCGGATTTTCGGGCACGATCGCCGCGCGCGGAGGCCGCGGTGGATCGTCCCCGGACGCCCACGGCCCCGGCGGCGGCGGCGGCGGCGGTCGCGTCGAACTGTCCTTGCCGGACGATTTCGGAGGGGACGTGGACGCAGCGGGAGGCGACGCCGGCCAGGCGGGCGAGTCCGGCAGCTACGGAGCGACCGCGGGTTCCGACGGGACCGTCACCTACGTGCCGCTCCCGTGAGCGTTCACGATCCGGCGCCGCCGGTGCCGCGCGGTGCGGTGACGGGCATCGGGCGCGCCTCGTTTACGACGAGTGGCCGGCCTTTCAGCGTGTAGCCGTTGAAGCGCTGGAAGGCGCGATCGCCGTCGGCGTCGGTCGCCATCTCGACGAAGGCGAAGCCGCGCGACAGCCCCGACTGCCGGTCGCTGATCACCGCCGCGGTCACCACCGAGCCGGCAGCGGCGAACAACTCCACCAGCTCCTGCTCGGTGACGTCCTTGGACAGGTTCCCGACGTAGAGTCGCACCCCCGAAGTCTAGAGCCGAGGTCGACGACCCGGAAGGGCGCGGGGGCCACCGGCGTTGACTGTCTCGTCAAACTTTGCTCGGATCCCCGCTTCCGCCGGACCGCCCGGAGGGCGCGTCGGCGGGGAGGAGGCTGTCCTTGTTCCGCCGCATCCTGGTCGCCAATCGGGGGGAGATCGCCTGCCGGGTGATCCGCGCGGCGCACGACCTCGGGATCGAAACGATCGCCGTCCACTCCGAGGCGGACGCAGGGGCCCTTCACGTGCGGCGCGCCGATCGCGCGGTGTCGATCGGACCGGCGCCGCCGGCGGAGAGCTACCTCCACGTCGATCGGGTGTTGGCCGCGGCGCGCGAGACCGGTTGCGAGGCGATCCATCCGGGCTACGGCTTCCTTTCGGAAAACGCCGGCTTCGTCCGCCGCTGTCGCGATGCGGGGATCGCCTTCATCGGACCGACCGCCGCCTCGATCGAATCGCTCGCCGACAAGGTGCAGGCGCGCGAGGCGTTCGGCCGCGTCGGGCTGCCGCGGATCCCCGGAACCGACTGCGTCGACGGGATCGACGGTTCGGTCGCCGCCGCGGAACGGATCGGCTATCCGATCATGGTCAAGGCGGCGGGGGGCGGGGGCGGGATCGGGATGAGCCGCGTCGCCACCGCGGACGCCCTTCGGTCGGCGCTGGAGACGGCGCGCACCCGCGCGGAGAAGGCGTTCGGCGATCCCCGCATCTACCTCGAGAAGTGGGTCGACTCGCCGCACCACGTCGAGGTGCAGGTCTTCGGCGACGGCAAGGAGGCGATCCACCTCTTCGAACGGGAGTGCTCGATCCAGCGCCGCTTCCAGAAGATCCTCGAGGAGGCGCGCGCGCCGTTCAAAGGCGTACCGCGCGATCGGATGGCGACGACGGCGGCCGAGGCGGCCAAACGCCTCGGCTACGTCAACGCCGGCACGATCGAGTGCCTGGTCGACGGGAGCGGAGTCGCCGGCGGCGGGGCCGCACCGACGGAGGCCCCGTGGTACTTCCTGGAGATGAACCGCCGCATCCAGGTGGAGCACCCGGTGACCGAGATGCTGACCGGGCTCGACCTGGTAAGGATGCAGATCGAGGTCGCCGCGACCGGCCGGCTGCCGATCGCCCAATCCGACGTACGCGCCAAGGGCCACGCCCTCGAGCTGCGCGTCTGCGCCGAGGACCCGTACAAGTTCTTCCCCTCTCCCGGGACGATCTCCGAATGGACGGTGCCGGAGATGGAGCACGTGCGGATCGACGCCGGCGTCGAGGCCGGCTCGGCGGTGCCGATCTTCTACGACCCGCTGCTGGCGAAGGTCGTGATCTGGGGGGAGACGCGCGACGCCGCGATCGACCGCGCGCTCGCCGCCGTCCGCGCGATGAAGGTGGCGGGGGTGAAGACGAACCTGCCGCTGTTCGAAAAGATCCTGCAGGATGACCTCTTCCGCGCCGGCGACACGCCGACTGGATACCTTGACGACTTCCTAAAACGCCTGCGCGCGAAGGAGAGCGCCTCATGAGCATGAAGGACCTCGCCGACCAGCTTCACGCCAAGCGGGCCAAGATCCGCGAGATGGGCGGCACCGAGCGGGTCGAGAAGCAGCACGCGCGCGGGAAGAAGACGGCGCGGGAGCGCATCGAGCTCCTGTTCGACCCGGGGACCTTCCTGGAGATCGGCATCCACGGGACACAGATGATGGGGGCGCGGCCGACCCCCGCCGACGCCTGCATCACCGGCTACGGCAAGATCCGCGGGCGGAACGCCGCGGTGATCGCCTACGACTTCACCGTGCTCGGCGGCTCGATCGGGGAGACCGGCGAGCGCAAGGCGACGCGCATCCGCGAGATCGCCCTCAAGGAGCGGATGCCGGTCGTCTGGCTGATCGACTCCGCCGGCGCGCGCATCTCCCCCGCCGACCACGTGCACGGCGATCAGGTCTCGCTCTTCGCCGGCTCCGGCTACCTGTTCAAGGAACAGGTGATCATGAGCGGGGTGGTGCCGCAGGTGGCGGCGATGGTCGGTCCAGGCGCCGCCGGAACCGCCTACATCCCGGGTCTCGCCGACTTCGTCCCGATGGTGAAGGGGACGAGCTCGATGGCCCTCGGCGGGCCGCCTCTGGTGAAGGCGGTCGTCGGCGAGGAGATCTCGGAGGAGGACCTCGGAGGCTCCAAGGTCCACAACGAGATCAGCGGCGTCGCCGACCTCGAGGTCGACGACGACGTCGCCTGCCTCGAGGCGGTGAAGGAGTACCTGTCGTTCTTCCCCTCCTCCTCCGCCGACCGCCCGGCGCGCGCCCCGTTCGACGGCGACGCGACCGCGATCCTCGACGAGAAGTTCCTCTCGATCGTCCCCGACCAGCCGCGCCAGGGATACGACGTGCGCAAGCTGGTGAAGGCGCTGGTCGACGACGGGCGGCTGTTCGAGATGAAGCCGAAGTGGGCGCGCAACGTCGTGACCGGCTTCGCGCGGATCGGCGGCTACGCCGTCGGCGTGGTGGCCAACAACCCGATGTTCCTCGGCGGCGCCCTCGACGTGAACTCCGCCGACAAGGCGGCGCGCTTCGTGTGGCTGTGTGACGCGTTCAACGTTCCGCTCGTCTTCCTCGCCGACACCCCGGGGTTCCTGATCGGCTCGAAGATGGAGCAGGCGGGGATCATCCGGCACGGCGCCAAGATGCTGTTCGCCGTCTCCGAGGCGACGGTGCCGAAGCTGACGGTGGTGGTGCGCAAGTCGTACGGCGCCGGCTACTACGTGATGTGCGGCCGCGCCTACGACCCCGACCTGATCGTCGCCTGGCCGACCGGCGAGATCAGCGTCATGGGGGCCGACGGGATGGTCGGCATCGCCACCAAGAAGCTCCTCGAGCAGGGGACCGACCCGGCGCAGCACGAGCAGATCAAGAAGGCGATGACCGAGCAGATCAAGCCGCTGATCGACATCTACAAGGTCGCCGGCTGGGGTCTGGTCGACGACGTCATCGACCCGCGCGA
>CAYJRR010000166.1:0-8300 GCA_964372275.1 uncultured bacterium | reverse complement strand
TCAAGTACCGCGGCGCCTCGTCGCTCTACTACCCGAAGAACAGCTACACGCTGAAGTTCCCAAAGGAGGACGAGTTCGGGGACCCCGATCTCGGATTCGTCGGTCGGAGGAAGGTCGCGCTCACCACCACCTTCGACGACAACTCGTACCTGCGGAACCGTCTCGCCTACACGCTCTGGAACCGCCTCGACCCGCTGCACCTACCGATCGGCGCCTACCACGCGGTCGTCTACCTCGACGGTCGCTACTGGGGCCTTTACACCGTGAGCGACCACGTCGACCGCTTTCACCTGGAGCAGTCCGGCCTCGCGGAGGGTCTCGAGCTGTTCAAGGCAACCCATCATCAGGCGAACTTCGACCTCGTCTATCAGGGGGAGCCGAAGACGAGCCCGCACCAGGGACTGCAGAAGAAGGAAGGGGTGCCACCCGAGGGGGAGCCGGGCGCGTTCGCGTCGATCGACGAGCTGGTCCGGTTCGTCGCCACGTCGGACGACGCCGTCTTCGCGGCGGAGATCGGAGAGCGAACGCGGCTCGCAGACTACGAGGATTGGTGGGTGTTCGTGACCTTCCTCCTCGCCCACGATTCGGCGGGAAAGAACAGCTTCCACGCGCGCGCCCCGGGCGACCAATGGCGCTTCGTCCCGTGGGACTTCAACGGCAGCTTCGGCCAGGCCTGGAACACCTCGCGACAGCGCCCCGACGACGCACAGACCTTCGCCCACAAGAACCGTCTCTTCGCGCGCCTCCTCGCCGTGCCGGCGCTCCGGGATCGTCTGCACGCGCGCGTGCGTGAAGCGCTCGACGGCCCGTTCGCGCTCGAGACGGTCCTCGCCGACGTCGATCGGATTGCGTCGGAAATCGAGCCCTCCGCGCGCCGTGACGAGCGGCGGTGGGGCGAGACCTACCGGACCTACGCCGGCTGGAGGTGGCGCACCGACTTCACCACCTGGGATCAGGAGGTGGCGTACGTCCGCCAATGGTTGCGGCAGCGCGTCTCCTACCAAGACGCGCGGTACTAGTGACGCCGCGCCCTTGATCCCGGCGGCCGGGCGTCCATCGTTCCGGCGGACATGGACGAGCGCGAGCGAAAGTTCCTCCTCGAACCGGCGGCCGCCGACGCGTTCCTCGCGGCAATCGCGCACTGGACGCGTCCGGTCGTCCACGACCCGGGGCGCCCCGTTTCCTTCACCCGCACCACCTACCTGGACACGCCCGCCCTCGACTACCTCCGCTCCGACGCGACGGGTCTCGCCCGGCGACTTCGAATCCGCGAATACGCGAGCGCGCTCGGCGACGAGTGCCCCGACCTATCCTCCCAGGCCTACCTGGAGCTCAAGGAGACGGCCCAGGGGCATCGTCGGAAAACGAGGCTGCGCGCCGATCGCCGGACGCTTCTCGACCTGTTGCAGGGACGGGAGGTCGCCGAAGACGCGCTCGAGCCCGCGGACGCCGCCTCGGCCGAGGCGCGTGCAGCCCTGATCCGGAGCCTCCGGGTCGAGCGGCCGCTCCCCTGCGTGTCGACCTGGTACCGGCGGCGCGCATTCGCCGACGGCGAGGAACGGATCCGGATCACCGTCGACGACCGGCTCGCCTTCTATCCGCCGCTGCCGCTCGGAAGCTCCTTGACGGAGGTCGAGCCGATCGACCGCAAAGAGCTGCGGGTGCTGGAGGTCAAGCAGACCGGCGGTCCGCCACCCTGGCTCGAACCGCTGCTGGAGTGCCATCGCGAGTCGGTCGGATTCTCGAAGTTCCGCATGGCGATGTCGGCGGCGTTGCGCGCCGCCGGGCAAAGTGCCTGGGCGGACGGGAGCGGAACGTGATCGCCTGGCTTCCACTCCTCCTGCTCGGCGCCGTTGCCGACGACTCCGCGCGAGCCCCGTTGTCCGTCGATGGCCGGCTGCTGCTCCGGTCGACGTTCGAGGAGGACGGCGGTGCCTGGAACGGCCGCGTCGAAACCGCCCGCGCGCGGCTCGGGGCGACCTTCGAACGGGACGGAACGCGCGCGCGGCTCACGGCCGAGCTGACCGACGACCGGCCGGTCCGGGACGCGTGGATCGAATGGGGCCGCGGGAAGGGCGGACTCTCGCTGCGCGCCGGCCGCTTCAAGACCCCCTTCACCCGGCTCGGGCTACGCTCCTCGTGGGACCTTCCGGCGATCGATCGCGGTCCGATCCAGGACCTGCTGTCGCGACGCTTCGAAATCGGCGGCCGACAGCACGGGATGCGGCTCGCGTGGCGAGGATCGTCTACCGGCCGCCCGTCGATCGAGGCCGCGGTCTGGCAGTCGCCCGCGGCCGACGGCGACCGTCGCGCCGCCGGCGAATCGGAAGGGTTCGGCGGGAGCGCCGCCGTGCGCATCGAGGCGCGGATCGCGGGTCTGTCGTTCGGGGCCACCGGCCTCTCGCGACGCGCCGAGCCGATCCCCGGAAGCCGATTCCGGCCCTACCCCGCCGCCGCGGTCGACGTTTCGAGGGAACCCGAATTCGGTCCACGGCTCTGGGCCGACGCGGCGGTCGGACGGTCGTGGCTCGACGAGGACCCGCTCGACCGGAGGGACCCGACCTTCGCCACCGCGCGCCTCTTGGCCGGATGGCGGCTGCCCATCGGCGGGACGCGCCACCTCGAACCGTACCTCCGGGCGGGGGCGCTCGATCCGGACATCGAACGCACGGACGACGTCGTCCGGGAGGCGACGGTCGGCGCCGGCGTCGGGCTCGGCCGCCGCTGGCGCACGCAGGTCGAACACCGCTGGACCGGCTTCGGGAGGCACGGTCCGGACGGCGGCGAGGGCCTACCGGAACGGGCGTGGCGCCTCCAGCTCGGCGCCGACTTTTAAGCGATGCGAGGACGACCGATCGATGTTCATCGCCTTCGAAGGGATCGACGGCTGCGGCAAGACGACACTCTCCTCGCGCGTGGCCAAGAAGCTGCGCGACGACGGATATCGCGTGGTGCACGTGCGGGAGGATGGCCGCTTCTCCTCGCGCACGGCCCAGGCGATGCGTGACTTCGCCCGGGATCCGCTCCACCTGGAGCTCCACCCCGAGGCGGAGCTCCTCCTCTACGCCGCCCGCGAAGCGCAGTCGTTGGAGGAGATCACCCGGCCGGCGCTCTCCCAGGCGCACGTGGTGATCGCCGACCGGTTCCTCTACACCCCCGAAGTGCTTGCGATCCACGGCCGGGGCCTTCCCGAATCGCGCGTCCGGGCGCTGCTTCGATCGGTCTCGCGTGGGCTCGAACCGGACCTGGCGATCCTGGTCGACGTCGACCCGCACCTGGCGCGCGCCCGCCGCCGCGCGCAGAAGATCAAGGAGCCCTCCGCCCGAGGGGGATCCCGCAAGGGACTCGCCGGCGCCGGGCTGCAGCATCGTCTCCGCGAAGGCTACCTCGCGCTCGCGGCGGCCGATCCCGCCCGATGGGCCGTCGTCGACAACGACGACACCGACCTCGACCTCCTCGTCGCGCGCATGGTCGACGTCGTCCGCAACGCCCTCCATGCCGGCGTCCCACTGGGGCTACGCCTGGCCTCCCAACTTCGCACCACCCGGCTGCGGATCGTGCGGCCGGTCGGAACGGACGACGCCTTCGCCGCCTTCCTCGACTGGATCGACCGCCGTTCGGAGCGCGAGCCCGACGTCGCGGCCTACTTCCTTTCCGGATTGGCGGGACCCGGGGTCGATGCGCGCCGGCGGACGCTCGCCCTGCGGGCCCCCGCGGTGTCGGCGTTCGGGACGGCCGGTCTGGACGACCCGCTTTCCCGGCGCATCCGAGAGGCGCTCGCCCCGGTCGTGCCCCGGCAGGTCGCGCGGTCCTTGAGCGGCGAATCCGGGGCGACCGAGCCGGCATGGCAGCTGCGCGATTCGCTGGTCGAGCGGGCGCCGGAGGAGGTACTCGGCTCCTTGGCCGGCCGCGACGACGAACGGAGCTGGGCGCTCCGCGAGCGGCTCGCCGGGATCGCGCCCGACGCCGCCCTGCGCTCGCTCGCGCGCCTGACCGGCGAGCGGGCATGGGAGCACCGTCGTCGCTACCTCGAGGAGGACGGGTCGCCGCGCGTGACGGAGCCATGGATCGCACCGGCGCTCTGCGAATCGGTACGCGCGATCGACGACCCGCGCGCGTGGCGCGTCCGCGAAGCCGCCTTGCCCATCGCGCCGGCGGAGGTCCTTCGCTCGATCGCCGGACTCTCCGGGGACCGCGCCTGGGCGTTGCGGGAGCGATTCGCCGACGGCGCACCGCGTCTGGTGCTCCGCGGCATCGACGGCATCGACGATCCCCGCGCGTGGAGGCTCCGCCGCCGGTGCGTCGCGCAGGCGAAGGAGGCGATCGACTCCATTGCCGGCATGGACGGTTCGCAGGCCTGGTCGCTCCGCATGGAGGGGCTCGACCGGTGGCCGTCTACCGTCGTCAAGAGCCTCGGGGTCCTCGCCGGCGGATCCAAAGGCCAGGCGATCGTCGCGCGACAGCTGTCGAGGTATCCGCAAAACCTCTCGCTCCTCCGCCACGTCGCCGCCCTCGTGCTCTCGCGACCGACGTCGGCGGCCGCGCCGGAGGCCCGGACGTGAGCCCCGTGCTCTCCGAGGCGGTCCCTTCGACCGTCCCGATTGCGCATCTGCCGCTCGCGCTGATCGCTTCGAGGCTGGCGCTCACCGCCCTTCTCGCCGCCGCCGTCGCCTTCCGTCCCTGGAGGAGACTGCGGGCCTCCGTCGCGGCCGTTCCCGCCGACACCGCCCAGGCGCAGGTCCTGATCGCCGTCGCCGGCAGCCTGATGGTGATGATCATCGGCGACAGCGTGGCCCGCGCGTTCGGGCTGGTCGGACTGGGGGCCTTCATCCGCTTCCGTTCCGGGATCAAGGACCCCCGCGACGCCGCCGTCCTGTTCGTGATGATCGGCATCGGCATGGCGGTCGGAATCGGGCTCCTTCCGGTCGCCGGCCTCGCCGTGCTGTTCGTCGGATCGATGTTGATGCTGCTGGAGCTGTCGGAATCGCGACCGCTGCAGCGCGTGCGCGTCGGCATCGATCTCGAGCGGCCGGGCCTGGCCCTCGAACCGATCCGGCCCGTCTTCGACAACGTCCGCGTCCTCGCCGCGCCGCACGACATCGCCGGCCCCGGGCGACTTCTGCTGGAGCTCGACGGTCCGCCCGGGCTCGACGCGGCGACCGTCCTTCGCCGCCTCGAACGAACCGGGATCCCCGGCGTGCGCGGTGTGGTGCTGATCGATCCCTAACGTGGGAACAACGGGAGGAACGATGCCGAAACACGCCCGCAGAGCCGTCTTCGTCGTCCTCGGTACCGCCGCGCTCCTCGCGGCATGCGGCACCGAGCGCCATCCCACGCCGACACCCACGCCTCCGGACCTGCGCTACCTGCCGCTGGTGGCCGGCGCCTCGTGGACCTACCGCGTCGTGAACGGAACGACCGGCGTGCTCACCACCAAGCGCTCCGTCGTCGAACCGGCGGAGGCGATGCAGGGGGCGAAGGCCGGCGTCGTCGCCTACCCGGTGCTCACCACCCGGGCCGGCGGCGCGACGCGCAGCTGGCAGGAGGACCTCGGATCGAGCATCGTGCGTCATTTCGAGCGTGAGCAGGACGAGACCGGCCGCACCGAATCGGAGAGCCTGTACGAACCGCGGCGGCTGCGCCTCGACGAGTCCCCTGGCCACCTCCTGCCCGGCGCCACCTGGATCGAGGAGTACGTCGAGACCCGGATCGACCTTCCCGAGGGGACGACCGAGTCGGTGGAGAAGAGCGACCGCTGGGTGGTCGAGGCCGTCGACGAACCGGTGACGGTACCGGCCGGTCTGTTCCACTGCCTGCGGGTGACGCGAACGCGGTCGGTGACCGGGGAGGAGCGGTCGGAGAAGACCTACTGGTTCGCGAGGGGGGTGGGGAAGGTGAAGGAGATGGGGGGGCAGACGGAGGAGCTGGAGAGCTTCGTCATTCCCGAACCGGAACCGGATCCGGAGTAGACGGATCGGATCGTGTCCGATCGACCCGGCTACCCCGCAATCACGGGGAGCGGTCGTCCCGCGTGGGGCGGGCGCGCCGGGGGAGGCGATTCGGCGTCGACCGCCTCGGCGCGCCGGCCGAACAGGGTCAGCACGCTGGCGTCCTCCACGAGGATCGGAACGATACGGCCGGCCAGAGACGGCGGACCGTCGAAGACGACGATGTGGTCGGTCGGCGTCCGTCCCGTGAGCTGGTTCGCGCTCTCCGGCCGTCCCCGACGCGCGAGGGGGCTTTGGCCTTCGACCAGGACCTCGACCCGCGACCCCACGAACCGGCGATGGTCGGCGCGGCTCGCCTCGTTCTGGTCGGCGAGGAGCTGGTTGTTGCGACGTCTTTTCGTCTCGTCGGGGACGTCATCTGGCAGGTCAAAAGCCTTGGTTCCGGGCCGAGGACTGTATTGATAGATGAAGTTGTTCTTGAACTTTTCCTCCCGCACCAGGGCACGGGTCCGTTCGAACGAGGCCTCCCCCTCTCCGCAGAAGCCGACGATCAGGTCGCCGCTGATCGAGATTCCGGGAACCGTCTCCCGAGCCCGGGCGAGCCTCTCGCGGTAGGCGGCGACCGAATAGTGGCGCTTCATCCGGGCCAGCACCTCGTCGCACCCGGACTGCGCGGGGACGTGCAGATGACGGCAGACCTTGGGCAGGTCGCGCATCGCCTCGAGCAGGTCGTCGGTGACGTCGTTGGGGAAGTTGGTGACGAAGCGGATCCGCTCGATCCCGGCGATCTCCTGCACCGCCGCCAGCAAGTCGGACAGGCGGGTGCGCCGCCCGTCGCCATGGTCGAAGCGGTAGCTGTTGACCGTCTGCCCGATCAGCGTGACCTCGACCACCCCCTGGTCGGCGAGCACCCGGCACTCCTCGACGATCGCCAGTGGGTCGCGCCCCTGTTCCGGCCCACGCACGCTGGGGACGATGCAGTAGGTGCAGAACTTGTCGCAGCCGAGCTGGGTCCGGACGAACGCCTGGAAGGGGGTCGGTCGCATCGCCGGATCGCGCATCGGGTCGAAGCTGGCGAAGCTCTGGACCACCTCCCGTCGCGGTGCGTCGCGCCGCCCGAGCGAGAGACTCGCCCGTGGGATGCGCGTCCGCCGCACCTCCTCGACCATCTCCGGAAGCTCGTCGAGACTTCCCGGCCCGCACAAGAGGTCGACGTGCGGCGCGCGGCGGAAGATCCCCTCCTGGTCCTTCTGCGCCATGCATCCCAGCACCCCGATCACCACCTCGGGGCGCCGCTCCTTGAGCGCGCGAAGGGTACCCAGACTGCTGTAGACCTTCTCCTCCGCGTGCTCGCGGATGCTGCAGGTGTTGTAGAGCAGGAGGTCGGCCTCCTCCGGGTCCCCCGCCAGGTCGTACCCCTGCCGCTTCAGTCCCCCGACGACGAGCTCGCTGTCGAGCACGTTCATCTGGCAACCGACCGTTTCGATGTAGAGGCGGCGGGGCATCGGAACCGCGGAGAGTAGCTCGACCGCGGGGGATCTTCCACCCGGTGGATCGGTCTCTGTCCCGCATCCGGTCGTTCTTGACGCTCTAATACTACATTGTCAGTTTCAGGCGCAGCTGCTCTGGGAGCAGTCCGGAGGCTGGTCGCACCGGCCAAGAATCCCCTGGACTTCGATTCTTCCGTTCCCTCCCACCACCCTTTCCTTCTCCCTCTACCGCAGCCTTACATCTGGCCTCCTGACGATGAGTCCACGTCTCGGGCCTCGTTCCGGCGAGACGGCGAACCGCGCCGATAACGGGGGGAATGGGACGCGACCGGACAGGATACTGACAACGTAGTACGAACGGGAAAGGCCAGACTCCATAAACCACAAGCGGGGGAAACGGCGGCCTACTCGACCTCCGCAGTTGAATCAGTGGAACAGGTAGACAGCGCCACTCTCCAGAGCCGAATTGTCGGATTGGTTCCCGTTGACTCCCGTAGCGCTCGAATCCTCCTCTTCCCCCACGACCAGTATCGTATCGCCCGAGACGGAGACTCGTCCCCCAAAGAAATCGCCCGTTTCGGAGTTCGAGGCCTTGAGGTAGGCCTGCTGGCTCCAAACGCCCGCGCTCCGCACGAACAGGTAGGCTGCGCCACTGCTTAGAGCGCCATTGTCTACCTGGTTGCCATTCACTCCCGTGGCGCTCGAATCCTCGACGTAGGCCCCGACCACGAGCGTGTCGCCCGAAACGGAGGCGCTCTCCGCAAAGTTATCGCCCGTTTCGGTGTTTGAGGCCTTGAGGTAGGCCTGCTGGCTCCAGAGGCCTGCGGTCCGCACGAACACGTAGGCGGCACCGCTATCGGCT
>CAYJRR010000165.1:0-8335 GCA_964372275.1 uncultured bacterium | reverse complement strand
TCCTCCGAGGAACTCCTAGTGATCGTGGGATGTGGCGAGCGTGACGTAGATGCTCGAGAGCAGGGTGAAGACGTAGGCCTGGACGACCGACACCAGGAGGCCCAGGAGCATGAAGGCGATCGGCACGCCGATCGGCAACAGGCCGAGGAAGGTCGAGAAGGCGATGTGATCGCCGGTCATGTTGCCGAACAGGCGCATCGACAGCGTGATCGGGCGAAAGGCGTGGCTGAACAGCTCGATGCCGCCGAGCAGGATCCCGATCGGGATCGCCATGAAGATGTTCAAGCCCGGCGGTGCCCAGAAGTGCTTGAGGTAGCCCCAGCCGACCTCGAGGAGTCCGAACGAGTGGTAGAGCAGGAAGACCGAGACCGCGACCGCCGCATTGGTGTTGACGTTGTCGGTCGGCGGCAGCAGCCCCGGGATCAGACCGGAGAGGTTGCAGGTCAGGATGTAGACGAAGATCGATCCGAGCAGCCAGAGGTACCGGCGCCCCTGGTGGTGGTGGGGCATCAGGCCGTCGACCAGCTCCACCCCCTGCTCGACCAGCACCTCGAAGACGGCCCGCACCCTGTCGGTGATCCCCATCTGCGACGGGTCCTTGGGGATCAGCGGATCGCTGTTCTTCACCGACCAGCTCACCATCAGCGAGCAGACGATCAGGAACAGGGCGATCAGCGGACCCATCACCAGGTAGTGCGGAAGATGTCCGAGCCCGATCAGGCCCCACCAGACGAACCCGTGCTCCGCCGCGGAGGCCAGGACCATCGGGGCCGCCAGCTCAGTTCCGATCATCGCCGCCGCCTCCGCTTCCCGTTCGCGTCACGTCCTCGTCCTCGCTTCTCATCCGTCCGACGGCGTCGACGATGCCGCTCACCGTCACCGCCGCCAACACCGCGAGGAAACCGGCCCCGAAGGGGAGGCTCTCCGGCTTCCACCACCAGATCAGCGATCCGACCGCCAGGAACAGCCCGCCGATCCGCGTCACCAGCGACCGCGCGCGGCGCGGCGTCACCCCTTCCGGCGTCACCGCCTGCCGCACCGCGAAGGCCGTCCCCCAGAAGTTCGCCGTCCCGACCAGCGCGCCGAACCCGACGTCCCGCGCGGTCAGCAGGTCCCACCCGGCGATCGCGATGGCGATCGCCGCCGCCGTGACCGCGACGTTCACGACGTTCATCCGGGCGATCACCCGCTCGGTTCTGGCCAGTTCCGGTTTCAACCGTTCGAATTCGACTGCCTCCGTTGCAGCAACTGGATCGTCCGCCACATCTGGTACAGCCCGCCCGCGAAGCCGGCGAAGGCCAGGGCGACCGCGAAAACGCCGCCCGTGCCCAGCCATCCGTCGAGACGCTTCCCGACGAAGTTGCCGAGCCAGGCCCCCGCGGCGACCTGGATCCCGCCGGCCGAGAGGTACCCCGCGGCCAGCGCGAACCGCCTCCACTCCTCCGCCGCGCTCGTCTCCTCCGGTTCGTTTTCCGGTGCGACGGGCACGGGCAGCCTCGCAGACCTTCCGGGGCGCCCCCCGAAAGGCCCGTCCGAATAGCACGCACCCCGAGGCAGGTCAAACGCTCGTTTGACGGGCGGTTTCAGCCTCGGCGGAGGCCCGCGGCCGTCACGCGACGGCCCGGAAGGCGGCCGTGGCCACCTCCACCGTGCGGTCGATCTCGGCATCGCCGTGGGCGGCGGAGACGAAGGCCGCCTCGAACTGGGCCGGCGGCCAGTAGACGCCGCCGTCGAGCAGCCGGCGGTGCCAGCGGCCGAAGCCCCCGCGATCGCAGCGGTCGGCGGTCGGCCAATCGATCACCTCCCGGTCGGTGAAGAAGACGGTCAGCATCGAGCCGACGCGCTGGACGCGCGCCGCGACGCCCGACCTCCGCGCGGCTTCGTGGAGACCGGCCTCGAGGCGCGCCGAACGCTTCTCGAGCGCGTCGTAGAACCCCGGGGCCGCGCAGGCGTCGAGCATCGCGAGACCGGCCGCGACCGCCGCCGGATTCCCGGACAGCGTCCCCGACTGGTAGACCGGCCCGGCCGGGGCGACCCGCTCCATCACCGCCGCCCGCCCTCCGTAGGCGCCGATCGGCAGTCCGCCGCCGAGGATCTTTCCCAGGCAGGTCAGATCGGCGGTGACGCCGCACGCCTGCTGGTAGGCGCCGAAGCGCAGGCGGAAGCCGGTGATCACCTCGTCGAAGATCAACAGCGCGCCGTGCGCGTCGCACAGGCGGCGCAGCCCTTCGAGGAAACCGGCGCGCGGGGCGACCACCCCCATGTTTCCGACGACCGGCTCCAGGATCGCCGCCGCGATCGGACGACCGCGGGTCGACGCCGCCTGGAACGCCGCCTCCGCCGAGGCCAGGTCGTTGTAGCGCGCGGTGATCGTCAGCGACGCGACCTCACCGGGGACGCCCGGGCTGTCCGGGAGCCCGAGCGTCGCCACGCCGGAACCGGCCTTCACCAGGAACGGATCGGCGTGGCCGTGGAAGCATCCCTCGAACTTGAGGACGGCATCGCGGCCGGTCGCGGCGCGCGCCACCCGCAGCGCCGACATTGTCGCCTCGGTTCCGGAGGAGGTGAGACGCACCCGCTCGATCGACGGGATCGCGCGCGTCAACCGCTCGGCGAACGTCACCTCGCGCTCCGTCGGCGCGCCGAACGACGAGCCATCGCGCACCGCCGCCTCCACCGCCGCGACCACCGCCGGATGGGCGTGGCCGAGGATCAGCGGACCCCAGGAGCCGCAGTAGTCGAGGTACTCCCGTCCGTCCGCGTCCCAGACGCGTGCGCCGGCGCCGCGGGCCAGGAAGACCGGTTCGCCGCCGACCGCCTTGAAGGCCCGCACCGGACTGTTGACCCCGCCCGGAATCACCGCCCGCGCACGCGCGAAGAGGGAGGCGGAGCGCGGGCGCGCGGGCGGAGCAGGGTCGCGATCGGCCGTCATGCGGGCGTTATACTCCAGGCGACGATGTTGGGACTGGCGATCGGGGCGCTGGCGACCGGGGCGGCGGTGGGCGCCGGCTGGATCGCGTCGACGCGGGCGCAGCGGCGCCTGGCCTTGCCGTTCGCCCCGGACGAGCTGCACTGGGCGGTCACCCGGGACGGATGGGAGCTGCCCCTGGGCCGCTACCTGCCGCGCGGCGAGCGGGCGGCGAAGGAGCCGGTGATCCTCTGCCACGGGCTCGGCGCCAATCGCTTCAACCTCGATCTCGACGAACGCTACTCCCTCGCGCGCTCGCTCGCGGCGAACGGATTCGAGACCTTCGTCGTGGAGCTGCGCGGCACGGGGCTGGCCCGAAGGCGGGGCGGATCGCGATACGCCTTCGTCTTCGACGACTACGTGGAGGAGGACGTCCCCGCGTTGATCGCCAAGGCGAAGGCGGTCTCCGGAGGGGAGCGCGTCTTCTGGGTCGGCCACTCCAAGGGCGGGATCGTGATGTACGCCTACTGCGGCCTGCGTCCGCGCGACGACGTCGCCGGGGTGGTGGCGATCGGAAGTCCGATGAGCTTCACCCATCATCCGCCGGAGCGGCGGCGTGTCCTGGTGGCGCTGCGCCACGTGCTCCTGTTCGACGGCTTCTACGTGGAGAAGGTGGTGAAGACGCTGGCGCCGGTCGGACCTCGGTTCCCCTTCCGGGTGCGGTTCATGGCGGCGCAGGAGAACATCGATCCCGAGGTCGTTGCCCGCGCGATGGCCAATCTCCTGGGGAACGTCTCCAGCGGCGTGCTGCGGCAGTTCGCCAAGTGGCTCGACAGCGGGCGGTTCACCTCCTGGGACGGTTCGATCGACTACGCCGCCGGTCTCGCGCGGTCGCCGGTGCCTTTCCTGCTGATGGCCGGGGGGATCGACCTGATGGCGCCGACCGAATCGCTGGAGAGCGCCCGCGCGGCGATGGTCGACGCGAACGCCGCCGGTCAGGTGGAGCTGGTGCATTGTTCGATCGCGAATGGATTCCGTTGCGACTACGGCCACGGCGACCTGGTCCTCGGGCGGCACGCGCCGGACGAGATCTTTCCGCGGATCGCGCGCTGGCTCCGCTCGAGGGCGACGCCGGTGCCGGCGTGAGGGGGGCGACGTTCGCCGCCGCGCTGGCGCTGGTCGCGGGCTGTCGCGAGCCGCGCGTCGCCGTCCTCCACGAGAAGGCGGAGCTGCGCGCCGGTCCGTCCCTGGGCGATGCGGTTCTCGGAAGCGAAACGGAGGATGCGGCGCTGCCGGTCCGTGGCGACGCGAAGGACGGGTGGCTGCCGGTCCGGTGGCAGGGGCAGAAGGCGTTCGTGCGCGCGTGCCTGGCCCGCGAGATCGAGCGCAAGGCGGTCGAGGAGCACCGGAGCGAGACGGCGGCGGCGTCCGAAGCGTTCACTGCGGCGATGGCGGCGCTCGACGGGACGCCCGGCTGGAAGGAGGAGCGGGTTCGCCTCCTCGAGGGGCGCCCGCGCTCGCGGAGCCGCCCTCTCCGCACCGACTCCATGTGGGAGGCCAAGACGGCGCTCGAGGGGATCCTGGCCAAACAGCCGAACACGAAGTACGCGCCCCGCGCCGCCGCGGCGCTGTTCGAGCTCGACGCCGTCGCCCAGGGGGGCGATCCGATCGGACGGCTGTCGCGGGTGCTGTCGTTCTGTCCCGAGCTCCTCGACCCGCGTCACCTCGAGCCGGCGCGGCAGGTGGCGATCGAGATGGGCCGCTTGGCGCGCGCCGTCGCCGACCTGCCACGTTCCGCGGACGATCCGCGTTTCTCCGCCGGCGAGAGTGGCGACCTGTTCGCCCTGCCCGATCCGGGCGGGCGGCGGGTGGGTGAGGTCCCCTACGCCGCCGAGGTGCGCGTGCGGCGCCGCTTCGGCGCCTGGAGCTTCGTGGAGGCCGGCCGGCTGTCGGGCTGGTGTCCGGACGCCGACCTGTCGGTCCAGCGTCCGCGCGACATCTCCGGAACGTACGAGGTGCTGCGCCTGGGCGGAGAGCCCCACGTGACGAAGGTCGAGATCGCCCAGCGGGCGACGAAGCTGACCGGGCGCGTCCTCCACAGCGACGGCCGGACGCTGGGGGCGACGGGCCGTTTCGTCGGCGACGAGATCTCGCTCAAGTGCAACGGCGAGACGGGAATGTGGTGCACGCTCGACCTGCGGGAGCGGGACGGCGCCTTCCGCGGGAAGCTGGTGGTGATCGAGCCGCTCGCCCGGTTCAACAACAAGGTCAACCAGCACTTCGAAGCCGGCGTGAAGTTGGTGAAGAAGTAGACTTTACAAATAGACGTCCATGTGATAATTCCGGTTCATGATCGGTCGGCCGGTCTGGACGCGTCGGCTCGAGCGCGCCTGGAAGCGGGCGCCGGTCGTCTGGCTGACGGGCGTTCGCCGCGCCGGCAAGACGGTCCTGGCGCGAAGTCTCGCCGACGCCGAGTACGTCAATTGTGACCTGCCGAGCAGCGTCGAGCGCCTGCACGATCCGGAGGAGTTCTTGCGTGCGGTCGGGCGACGAACGCTCGTGCTCGACGAGGTCCACCAACTCACCGATCCGAGCCGGCTTCTGAAGATCGCGGCCGACGCGTTTCCGTCCCTGAAGCTGCTGGCGACCGGCTCGTCGACGTTGGCGGCGACGCGGAAGTTCCGGGACAGTCTCGCGGGTCGGAAGCGCACGGTGCTCCTGGTACCGGTGCTGGTGGAGGAGCTGAAGGCCTTCGGCGTGCGCGAGCTTCCGCTCCGGATGCTGCGGGGAGGTCTCCCGCCCGCACTCCTTGCGCCGGAACGAGACGCCGAGTTCTACGGCGAGTGGATCGATTCCTACTACGCGCGCGATGTACAGGAGTTGTTCCGTCTCGAGAAGAGAGCGGCGTTCCTTCGCATGTTCGAGCTGTTGCTGCGCCAAAGCGGCGGAATGTTGGACCTCTCGTCCCTCGCGAAACACGCCGGCGTGAGCCGCCCCACGACGGCGAGCTGGATCGACGTCTTCCAGATCACGCACGCCATCCACGTGCTCCGTCCCTACGCGCGCGGAGGAAGGCGCGAGATCGTCGCCCAGCCGAAGGTCTACGGCTTCGACACCGGTTTCGTCTGCCACGCGCGAGGATGGGACTCCCTTCGGCGCGACGATTACGGTCCCCTTTGGGAACACCTGGTTCTCGACACGCTGCTCTCGGTTCCGGTCCCCGACGTCTTCTACTGGCGCGACAAGCAGCAGCGGGAGATCGACTTCGTCGTTCCGCGCGGGCGGGATGCCGCCGACGCGATCGAGTGCAAGTGGAGCCCGGACGCGTTCGAAACGCGGGGTCTGTCGGCCTTCCGGTCCAGCTACCCACGTGGTCGAAATCTTCTCGTCACGCCCAAGGCGTCGACCCCGTCCCGCCGACGGCTCGACGGTTTCGACGTCGAGATCGTGCCCGTGGAGTCCCTTCGGACGATCTACGGCGGAGTCTGACCCGACAAGCGGCGCGTTTCCTCCTTCGCCACGGGGACGAAATCTCGCTCACGTGCGGTAGGGTCCGCGCAAGGCGCGCCGGATTGCGTTCCCGGAGGCGCGACCGAATCAGTAGGTGCGTGGAACCGACGACGGCCCAAGCCGGAGAGCGCGCCGCGCTCGGCGATGCGATCGAGCGCTTCCAATCCGAGATCGAGCGCCGGTGGCTGGAGCGGATGCGCGCCGAGGTCGCCACCACGAGGATCGAGCCGACCGACCTCAAGGACGGGATCGGCCTCTACCTCGGTCGCATCGTGCAGGGGCTGCGCGGAGCGTCGACGCTCGAAACGGCCGGCCGGGAGGCCTGGACGGACGTGGCGCAGGAGCACGCGCTCACCCGGGTGCGCCTCGGATTCGACGTGGCGCAGCTGACGCACGAGCTGGCGCTGCTCCGGCGGACGGTCGTCCACACCCTGCGCGAGGAGGGCTTCCTTCCGGCGACGAACTCCGCGACGGAGGACTTGAGCGAGCTGTTCGACGCCGCCATCGCCGCGTCGGTCGACCACTACGTGCGGGCCCGAAACTACGAGGATCGCCGGAGGGAAGCGGAGCACGTGGGGTTCCTCGCCCACCAGATGCGCTCGCCCCTGTCGGCCGTCGCGCTGTCGCTCGACCGCGCCGCGCGGAGCGTGTCGCGGATCAACGAGCTGCTCGAGAAGACGCTCGTCGTCCAGCGCATGCAGAGTGGGCAGGTGGAGGCTCGCCCGGTCGAGACGACGCTGGGCGATGCCATCGACGACGTCGTCGCCGCGAACCGATCCGCCGCCGCGGCGAAGGGATTGGCGTTTCGCGCGGACTACGATCCTGCCGAACGCGTGAGGGTCGATCCCGGGCTGCTGTGCACGGCGCTCGAACATCTCCTCGAGAACAGCGTGAAGTACACCGATCGGGGGCAGGTCGCGCTGTCGGCCGAGTTCCGCGAGGGAACACTGCACCTTCACGTCCGGGACAGCTGCGAGGGACTCTCCGAGGAGGAGCTGCAGATCATCTTCGAGCCGTTCCGGCGCGGACGGACCGACCAGACGGGGACCGGGCTCGGCCTGGCGATCGTGCGCCGGGCGGTCGAAGCGCTCGGCGGCGAGGTTCATGCCGAATCTCCGGCGGCGGAGGGAGGCTGCCACTTCTGGTTCACCGTCCCCGGCGCAGTCCCCACGACCCGGCACTAGGGGGTGTGTTTGGCCCGGAGGCGCTCCATGCGGAGCTTGACCACCTCCGGGTTGGGATAGGTCTCGAGGGCCTTGCGATAGCTGTCCATGGCATCGCGGATCCGGCCCGTCGACTCCTGGCAGCGGCCGAGCCCGAGCCACGCCGGTCCGGTGAGCTCGCTCTCGGGATAGCCGACGAGCAGCACCCGGAACGCCTTCTCCGCTTCGACGTAGCGCTCGTCGACCAGCCACGAGTCGGCGATGGCGAACGCGGCCTCGGCGGCGCGCGGACCGTCCGGGCTCGCCTCCAGAAGCTTCTGGAACTCGACGCGCGCCTGGTTGCGGTCCTTCATCTCGAAGTAGGCCTCCGCCACACGGAAGCGGACGTCGTCGGCCTGCGGCGCGTAGGGATGGTTGGCCAGCGCCAGGTGGTACTCCTCGATCGCGCGGCGGCGGTCGTCGAACTCGGTCTCGAACAGCTGCGCCAGCTTGATGCGCGATTCGAACGCCGCGTCGCCGCGCGGGTCGGCGTTGATCGCCGCCCGATACTCCTGCAGCGCGTCGTTCGGGCTCTCGAGATAGAGGTGGTAGAGGTCGCCGGCCTTGGTGTGCAGCACCTGCGACTCCGCCGCCGACCGCGCCGATTCCGCGGCCTTGCGATAGAGCGACGCCGCTTCGGCGTACCGTCCACCACGCAGAGCGCGATCCCCGGCCAGGGTGGGGGCCTCCCCCATGCACCCCGCGGCAACGAGCG
>CAYJRR010000164.1:0-8501 GCA_964372275.1 uncultured bacterium | reverse complement strand
TGGGGTCATCCCTCGGATTCGGCCTCGGCCGCGACACCGACCGCGGTCGCGGCTGGGTTTCCGTTTCGCGTTCGCCCTGCGGCGGGAACGCGCGCAATCGCGTATCTTCCCGCCGATGAACACCGAGATCTCCGTCGCCGAGGCCCGCGACTTCGTCCTCTCCCACGTCCGCCCGCTGGGGGTGGAGACGGTCTTCCTGCTCGACGCGCGCGATCGGGTGCTCGCCGAGCGGCTGGTCGCGGCGCGGCCGATTCCGCCGTGGGACAACTCGGCGATGGACGGTTTCGCGGTGCTTTGCTCGGACCTGGTCGCGGGGCGACGGCTGCGCGTGACGGAGGACGTTCCGGCGGGCCGGATCGCGGCGGGGCGGGTGGAGCCGGGGACGGCGATCCGGATCATGACCGGGGCGCCGCTCCCGGCGGGGGCCGACACGGTGCTGCCGGTGGAGCTCACCACCCCCGAGGGCCGCGAGGCGATCCGCGTGGCCGACGCCCGTCTCCCGGCCAAGGGAGAGCACGTCCGGCGCGCGGGGGAGGACGTGCGTGCCGGGGACGCGGTGCTGGAGCCGGGCGGCGTGATGACGCCGGCGGCGATCGGCGTCGCCGCATCGCTTGGGGTGGCGACCGTCCGCGTCGTGCAGCGGGCGCGGGTGGCGATCCTCTCCACCGGCGACGAGATCGCGGAGGTCGGCACCGCTGCCGCCGCCGGGCAGATCTACACGTCGAACTCCTACTCCCTGGCCGCGGCGGTCGTCCGGCTGGGGGCGGTCCCGGTCTATCTCGGGATCGCCCAGGACACCCGTGAGGACCTCCGGGAGAAGCTCGAGGCGGCGCGCGACTGCGATGCGCTTCTCACCACCGGCGGGGTCTCGGTCGGCGAGCACGACTTCGTGAAGGAGGTCCTCCGGGAGCTGGGGAGCGAGATGAAGTTCTGGCGGGTGGCGCAGCGGCCGGGGTATCCGCTCGCCTTCGGGCTGATCGCCGGGAAGCCGGCGTTCGGCCTGCCGGGAAACCCGGTGTCGACGATGATCTCCTTCGAACAGTACGCGGCCCCCGCGCTGCGCAAGATGATGGGGCGGACCCGCCTCTACCCGCCCGTGGTCGAGGCCCGCCTCGAGGACGAGATCAAGGTCAAACCCGGCAAGCAGTACTTCCTCCGCGGCGTGCTGGCGCGCGAAGGGGCGTCGTTCCGGGTCCGCACCACCGGCGCCCAGGGATCGGGGATCCTCACCTCGATGCTCCGAGGGAATTCGTTGATCCTGGTGCCGCCCGACCGGAACGGCGCCAAACCGGGGGAGGTCGTCTCGGTGCAGGTGATCGACCCGGATTTCTGGCTCCGCGACAGCCCGGGGTATTGACGAGAGTGTCGAACGCCGAGTCGACCTTTGACACGGCGCGGCGCGGTGTTCGACACTCCGCGCTCGTGGCCACGGACAAGACGCGACCGCAGCCGGCCCCCGCGCCGACGGAGTTCCAGGAGGCGATGACCGCCTTGAGCGCGGGGGACTTGAGCGGTGCGGTGCGGCGGATGCTCGAGATCCACCGCGAGAACCTGGAGTCGGAAGAGGCCTACTTCGTCGAGCGGCAGCTGGCGCGGGTGAAGCGTCTGTGGCCGGCGGAGGCGGAGAAGGCGGGGCTCGACGCCGCCGCGTGGGGCGCGCTTAAGGAGCGCGCCGCGAAGCGCCGCGAAGGGAGGCGGCCGCCGAGAGAGGCGATGGCGGTGATCGGACTCCTGGTGGCGGTGGGCGCGTGGGCGCTCCTGGTCGCGGTCGCGCCGCGCACCGCCTTCCTCGGCCGGGTGGAGGTCCCGGTCCTGTTCCGGATCGTCGGCGCCGCGGTCGGCGTCTATTCGCTGGGGACGGCGTTCGGTCTGCTCAAGATGAAGTGGGAGGCGGTGAACCTCTTCCTGGTCCTCTCGCCGATCCTGCTGATCGTCACCTTCATCGGACTGGCGGAGGCGTGGGAGGCGGGGGACCTCCTCGCCAAAGGGATCTGCGGCGTGGCCCTCCTCGCCGAGGCGGCCGCCGCCTGGTACATGTCCAAGAACAGCCACCTCTTCGTCTACTGACCGCGGGAACGCCATGACCAACGCCCCCCTCGACGCCTTGCTTCAGAGCATGAAGGACGCGCTGGAGAAGTTGGAGCGCGCCATCCAGCTTCCGAGTCGGAAGGAGTTCCAGTCGATGGCCGACCGGGTGTCCGAGCTGTCGCGCCGGATCGACAGGATCGAGCGTTCGCCGCGCAAGCCCCGGAAGAAGCCCCGCTAACGAGGGGTGCGGGGAGTCCCCGAGGAAGCCCGGAGGGCGGACCGCCCGGCGCGGAGGGCGAAGGCGAGGACGGCGGCGGCGGCGGAGACGTTGAGCGATTCGACGCCCGGCGCCATCGGGATCGTGAGCCGGCCGGTGCACGCCGCTTCGACCTCCGGCGGAAGGCCCCTCCCCTCGGCGCCCACCACGATCGCCACGCGCGCGCGGTCGCGCGGGGCGAACGGATCGCCGCCGCCGCGCGGCGTCGCCGCGAGCACCGGCACGCCCCCCGACGCCAGCCGGCGCGCGTAGGCGGGAAGGTCGGCGACGCGGTCGACCGGGAGCCGAAGCACGCAGCCGGCGCTGCCACGCACCGCCTTCGGCGAGAAGAGGTCGGCGGTCGCGCGGTCGGCGACCAGCCCCGAGAAGCCGGCCGCCGCCGCGATGCGCGCCAGCGCACCGGCGTTCCCCGGATCCTGCACACCGGAGGCGAGGAGCAGGTCTCCGTCCGCGTCGAGGAGGCTCTCGGCCGCCCCCGGCGGGATCTCGGCCACGGCGACGATCCCGTTGGCCGACTCGACCTCCGCCAGATCGGCCAGCGTGCGGTCGTCGACCTCGAAGAGCGGGACGCCGGCGCGCGCGAGCTGGGCCCGGACCGACCGGCCGGTCGGGCGGGTGTCGAGGGCCGGCGAGACGAACGCTTCACGGAGCCGCGCTCCGTGCGCGACCGCCTCCGAGATCGGCTTCGGACCTTCGAGCAGGAAGGCGCCCGCCTCGGCGCGCGCCGAGGCGCTTCGCGCCAGCCGGCGGGCGGCCTGGACGCGTGGGTTCTTTCGGGAGAGCGGCATCGCCGCCCGGATGCTACCCGAACTGCGGCGAACCGCCGCGCGTCCCGCGGGCGCGGAGGGCCTACGACCGGCCGACCGCCTCTTCGACGACGCCTTCGCCCTTCTTCATCGCCGTCTTGAGCTGTTCGTTGAGCGTCTCGCGCAGCTCGTAACCCGGTCTCGGGGCGAACAGCAGACCGAGTCCGATGCCGGCGAGCAGCCCGAGCGCGACGTAGCCGGCGGCCGGGATCGCCTTCTCCGCGACGGTGCGCTTCGGCTCCAACCCGAGCGCGGCGAGCAGGTCCTCGCGGTCGAGCCGCGAAACCTTGCGCGCGCCGCGGCGGACGGCGGCTCCGGTCGACTGGGTCAGGTCGGTGAGTCCCTCGATGATGTCGGCAAAAGTCATTCTTCGTACTCCCGTGAGTGCAACAGTTGGCGTCGGAGAAGGGGGATCAACCAGAGGCGGAAGCCCACGCGCACGAGCGTTCCGGTGGTGGGGGTGAAGAACCCGCCGCCGGCGACGTATCCGGCGGCCGCGGCGGTGAGGAGCGTCCGTGCCGGACGCTCGCGCACCCGCCTCGACACGTCGACGCGCTCCCGCGTCGAGCGGGCGATCGCGCCGAGGACCGAGCCGATCCCGGCGATCTCGGCCCGAATCGTGCGGGCGCGCCGCAGAAGCTCTTCGGCCGCGCCGTCCGGTCGCTCCATCAGCGGCCTCGCCGGGCGACGAGCTTGGAGAAGAGGTACCCCGCGGCGACCGCCCCGATCACCGACCAGCCGGGGTGTTCGACGATCCATTCGCGCGCCCGGCGGAGGAGATCGCCGGCCGCTTCGAGCGGCTCTTCGGCGTGCGGCTCCTCCGCGGGGGACGAGCCCGCCGATCCGTTTCCGGTGAGGGGATCGCGGGTGGGGTCGGCCATGCCAGAACCAAGGTCATCAATGTTCTCGTGTCCAGACCACGTCGACCGTCCCCCGGTTTCCGTCGGTCAGCTCGGTCACGAGCTGCCAGACGCGGTGAAACCGGTATTCGAGGCGCAAGACGTTCACGCCGTCCTCCTCCACCGCGCCGAAGGCGTGCGCGTACGTCAGGACCAGACCGTTCCAAAGCCTCTTTCCGACCCGCAAGCGGCCCTCGGCCGTGGCGTCGCCGGGCTCCAGCGCCAGCACGTCGACGGGGATCGTCCTCTGCAGCCGGCGGCGCAACTCGCCGGTGAGGGCGCTTCCGAGCACCGTCGCCGCCCGGCCGGCACCGGTCGGCCCGTCGGCTTCGAATCCGGGCTCGGTCCCCGTCTCCCCGAGGAGCAGCAGCGAGGCGATGGCGGTCTCGGGCAGGGGAGGATCGGAGCGGAGGTCGAGCTCGGGCTGGCGAATCGGTCCGCGCACGCGGGCTTCGATCGTCGTCCGCGGCGTTCCTTCGATCTCGTGCACCGCGCGCGCGAAGATCTCCCCTTCGCGGGGACGGTCGTCGGCGAAGGTGAGCGTCGCCTCCTCGAGCCGGAACCGTCGGCCCATCGGCGTGGCGGTTCCGGCGATCGATTCGACGGTCCCGGTCAGCCGCACCGGACCGGGGCCGACGTCGATGGCGAGGCTGCCTTTCGCCTCGAGATCGAGGTCGCGGGCCTCGAGGCGCACGTTCCCGGGGGCGCGGACGCGGAGATGGACGTCGACCGGCCGCGATGGCGCATCGGCCCCCCGCACCTTTGCCCGTTCCTCGTCCGCCACGAGGACCACGATCTCCGGATGGGGCGCCAGCGGCTGCACCGCCTTGCGTCGCCGCGACGGCAGTCGAAGGCGTCCCTCCTCCAGGTCGAACGTGGCCTCGACCCGGCGTCCCCGCATCCGCCCGCGGAACGAGGCCGCGGCGTCGATCTCGCCGGAGAACCGCTCGCCCGCCAACGCGAATCGCCGTGCGCGAAGCCGGCCGAGGAGGCTCCACCCGTCCCCCGTCGCGCGGGCATCGCCCGTCAGGAACAGGTCGCCGCGGCCGCCGCGCGCCCGAACCCGGGTGACGCGAACCGCCGCCCGACCGACCGAGCCTTCCACGTGGAGGCCGTCGATCCGGCCGACGGCCCGGCTCACGACCCCCCCGTCACGGAGCGTGACGCGGATCGACGGGACGGGCTCGTCGATCGAGCCCTCCACCAACCCGCGCGCGTCGAGCGTGCCGTGGATCTCCCGCAGGTCTCCGGCCGCCGGGACGAGCCCCGCGATATCGACTCCGTCGACGGCGATCGCGGCCGAGAGCGGCGCGGTCCGCCAGCGTCCGCGGGACGTCACGTTCGACGGACCGACCTGCGCCGAGGCGGCGAGCGTCGCGCCAGCCCCGTGGGCGAAGGTCCACGCCGACGGTCGCGGGGCGGTGCCGTCGACCGCGAAGGAGGCCGCCGGCGCGACCTCGACGCCGGCGGCGGACTCGAGCGCCTCGAGGGCGGGGGCGAGGGCGGGAACGATCGTCCCGTTCGCGCGCCACGCGGCCCCCCGAGCGGAGACGAGGAGGGTGTGGCGCGCGTCGGACCGGATCGATCCGCGGAGGTCTCGCCCATGGAGAGAGACGACCGCCGTCGCCGAGCCGATCTCCAGCCGCAGCGGCGGCGCTTCGACCAGCGGCAGGCGCGCACCGGCGAGCGTCGCGCGCGCGAGCACGCGATCGCCGTCCGCGCGGACGACGGCCGACACCCGCTCGCCTCCCCGGAACCGGGCCGCGAGGGAGGGCGAGAGCAGGCCCGCCCGGGCCGCCTGGCCCGGGTCGAGATCGCCGACGACGACGGCGGTGCGCGGACGCAGGCGGCCGGGCGAGAGCTCGGCCGTGGCCGCGGCGGAGGCGATCGCTCCGGCCGCCCCCGAGGCGTCGATCGTCCCGTAGACCCGATCGCCTCGCCGACCGCCGGCAAAGGCGAGCCGGACGCGGTTCGGGAAGCGCAGCACGCCGCGCAGCCGCGCGCGCGACCGATCCTCGACGCGGAGGTCGGCGTCGGCGCGCCCTCGCCGCAAAGGGGCGGGGATGGCGGACCCACGTCCCGGCGGCAAGGCCCACGCGAGACCGCGCGCGGTGCCGACGAGCGGTCGGGCGTGGGACGGCGGCCACACGCCGTCGACGGCGATCCGGCCGCGGGGCGCGAGGTCGACGCGCCCGGCGATCGACCAGCGTCCGTCGCCCTCCCGCTCGACGCGGGCGATCACCGTGACCGGGTCGTCGACGCGTCCGCGCGCGACGGTCGTGACCGACGCATGCCCGGGTCGAAGGCGCAGCGTGAGGGCGAGGTCGACCCCTTCGACCGGCGGCGCGGCGCCGGCGCGCAGGTCGGCCCCGCGCATCCGGAGGTCGATCTCCAGGGGACCGGGGACGGGGGGCGATCGCCGGGGGGCGTGCGCGGACCGGTGCCGGAGCGGTGCGGCGAGCCGGATCGCGTCCCCGCGCGCCCCGTCGACGACCGAGCGCAGGCGCAGCCGCCCGCGGAGCAGCGCCTCCGGATCGAGCGCGACGACGACCCGGTCGATCGACGCGGCGGCCGTTCCGTCCCGTTCCCGGAACACCACCCGCTTCGCGGTGACCGACGGACCGTGTGCCAGCTCGATCGAACCGACCTCGAGCGAAAGACCGGTCGCCGTCTCCACCGCGGCGCGGAGCCGGTGCTCGAGCGCGCGCTCGCCGACCGGTCCGCGCACGGTCTCGCACGCAGCGACGACCGCGAGCGCCCCGGTCCACGGGGCGATGCGGCGGAAGACGGCGGCCGCTCGGGCAGGGGTCAAAAGCTCTCCCCCAGCCCGACGTGGACGACCCAGCGTGGGTCGCGCACCGGGAAATGCGGCGGATCGACCGTCCGGCGCGCCGGTCCGGACACGAGCCATCCGACGTCGAGCCGCACCGTGCCGATGCGCGTGCGCCGCCGGATCCCCGGTCCGACGGCCCAACTCCATCCGGACGGCCGCAGCGCCGCGATCCCGTCGCCGGCGGCGCCGGCGTCGACGAACGCCGTTCCGAGAAAGCCGGCCCCCAGCTCCTGCCGGTACTCCGCCGACAGCTCGAGGAGCCGGTCGGCGCCGATCGGCGTGGTGCCGCCGCCCCGGCGGCGAACCATCGGCGCGAAGCGGTTCAGCGCGTAGCCGCGGTGGCCGTCGGGTCCGCCGCCGAAGAAGCGGCGCACCACCGGGCTCGTCCCCGTCCGCGGGCGCAGCCACCCGGCCTTGGCGCGCAGGGCGATCGTCTTCTCGTGTGCGCCGACCGGAAGACCGACGTAGCCGCGAACCTCGGGCGCGAGGCGCAGGTAGTCGTGCGTGCCGCCCAACGGTCCGCCGCCGGACTCCACCTGCAGCGCCGCCAGCCACCCGTGACGCGGCTCGACCGGGTCGTCGCGCCGGTCCCACGTGACGCGCGGCTCGACGTAGGAGAGCGTGCACGGGGTCGGGCAGCGGTCGAGGCGGCGGGTCGGGGTGCCGGTCGGTTCGTCGGCGGCCACCACGCCGGTCAACCGGTAGACGATCAGACCGTAGCCGGCGCCGACGCGGAGCCTCCTCACCTCGCGGTCGATGCCGACGGTGGCGCGCGCGGCGTCCTCGGTGAACGAAGGTTCGATCGCGCGCTCCAGGTTCAGCGACGCGGCGAGCGTCAGCCGGCGCCGGAAGAGGTGCGGCCGCCGGAATCGCGCCTCCGCCCCCCACAGGGGGCCGCCGCGCGCCAGGGCGAAGATCGACGGAAGGACGGCGTATCCGCCGATCAGGGTCGCCTCGAGGCGGTCGAGCCCGCCGAAGAGATTCGCGTGGCGGTAGGTCGCGCGGAGCCGCGCCTTCTGGCGCGTGCCGTCCGCGCCGAGGCCGACGCCGACCTCGTAGGACTCGAGCGGGCGCTCGCGCACCTCGATCCGGATCGGCAGCCGGTTCCCGGGGAGGGGCGGTCCGGGCTCGACGGCGACCGCGCGGTAGATGCCGAGGTCGTAGACCGACGCCTGCGCGCGGTCGAGGGCGTCGGCGTCGAAGGGGCCTCCGGGCGTCAGGCGCGCCGCGAGCCGCACCGGCCGTCCGGTGGTGGTGCGGTGACCCTCCACGTCGATCGGTCCGAAGCGGAACGGAGCCCCGGGCGTCGCCTCGAACCGGACCTCGGCCGAACGGCCGTCCGCGGCGACGACCGCCCGTCCATCCACCTCCGCGAAGGCGTAGCCGCGCGCGCGCAGCCGTTGGAGGAGGAGCGCCTTGGACGCGTCGTAGCGCTCCTCGTCGAGCGGCTCCCCGCGTCGGAGCGGAAGATCGCGGCGCACGTCCTGTCTCACCGGCCGCGGCAGCGCGTCGAGACCGTCGACGGCGAGCGAAAGGATCCGCGCCGGCCGCCCTTCGTCGAGAACGAACGCCAGCCGCGCCCGCCCACGACCCTCGCGGGCGAGCCGCCAACCCTCGACGCGCGCCCGGTAAAAGCCGCGCGCCCGATAGAAGCGCTC
>CAYJRR010000163.1:0-8586 GCA_964372275.1 uncultured bacterium | reverse complement strand
CTCCTTCCGACCGCCTCGGGCCAGCTTTCACTCACCGGGGAAGCTGGCCCGAGGCGGCCGGATGACAGAGCAACGACCTCGCGATGCACTCATCGGGCGTAAGGCGGCGCCCGTGCGTCGGCCATGCCAGCGGCTTCATGCTGGCATGGCCGATGCCGAAGCCGCCGCCCCAGTCTCCCGAATTCCCCTTCCGTGGGGTCATCCCTCGGATTCGGCCTCGGCCGCGACACCGACCGCGGTCGCGGCTGTCCGTCGCGTTCGTCCCAGCAAGCCATGTCGGCACGAACGGCTCGTGTTATCTTCCGCGCTTTCCTTCCCCGCTGGAGCCACTCATGAGCGCCGTTCCCACCGCCCTTCCCACCGAGATCGTCGTCACCTCCCCCGGCAGCGGGCGGGAGCTGGGGCGCGTTCCGGTGATGGACGCGGCGCAGGTGCGCGCCGCGGTGGCGAAGGCCCGCGCCGCGCAAGGCCCGTGGGCCGAGCTACCCGTGAAAGAGCGGGTCCGCCGCGTGCGCGCCTTTCGCGATCTCCTCCTCGAGCGGCAGCAGGAGATCGTCGACCTGGTCTCCGCCGAGAACGGAAAGACAAAGGAGGAGGTCGTCTGGTTGGAGCTGATGCCGGTGGCGACGATCGCCGCCTGGTACCTGGCCAAGGCGCCGAAGCTCCTCCGCCCGCAGCGGCTCCCGTCCTGGGGACCGTCGCTCACCCGGCCCAGCTATCTCCACCACGCGCCGCTCGGGGTGGTGGCGGTGATCAGCCCCTGGAACTATCCGTTTTCGCTGCCGCTCGGCCCGATGATCCCGGCGCTGCTGGCCGGGAACGGCGTCGTGCTCAAGCCGTCCGAATGGACACCGCTCATCGGGCTCAAGATCAAGGAGATCTACGATCGCTCCGGCCTGCCGCGCGACCTGTTCCAGGTGGTGACCGGTTTCGGACCGACCGGGCAGGCGCTGATCGAGGCCGGCGTCGACAAGGTCGACTTCACCGGTTCGGTCGCCGTCGGTAAAAGGATCGGCGCCGCCTGCGGCGAGCGCCTGATCCCGTTCACCCTGGAGCTCGGCGGCAAGGCGCCGGCGATCGTCTGCGACGACGCCGACCTCGACCGCGCCGCCAACACCATCGCCTGGGGCGGCTTTGCCAACTGCGGCCAGACCTGCACCTCGGTCGAGCGGGTCCTGGTCCACGAGACGGTCGCGGCGCCCCTCACCGAGCGGATCGTGAAGATCGTCTCCGCGCTGAAGCAGGGCGATCCGTCGCAGGAGGCGGTCGACATCGGGGCGGTCACCTTCCCCAAGCAGATCGACGTCGTCGAGCGGTTGGTGGAGGACGCGAAGGCGAAGGGGGCGAAGGTGCTGACCGGCGGCCAGCGACTGCCGGGTCCGGGCCGGTTCTACGCGCCGACGGTGCTCGGCGGCGTGACGCCGCAGATGGACGTCGCGCGGCAGGAGATCTTCGGCCCCGTCGTCCCGATCATTTCCGTTTCCGGTGATGAAGAGGCGATCCGCATCGCCAACGACTCCCACCTGGGCCTGAACGCCTACGTCTTCTCCCGCGACCGGCGCCGGGCGCGCCGCCTGGCCGAGCGGATCCAGGCCGGCACGATCGCCATCAACGACACGTTGAGCTGCTTCAGTTTCGCCGAGCTGCCGTTCGGCGGAGTGAAGGAGTCGGGACTCGGCCGCATCCACGGCGCCGAAGGGTTGTGGGCGATGTGCCAGGCGCGCGGAATCAACCGGGAGCGCCTCCCCTCTCCGAAGCGCGATCCCTGGAACTACCCCTACTCCCCGAAGCTCACCGCCTTCGCCGCCCGGAACCTGAAGCGCCTCGCCCGCGCCCTCGACCTCCTCGGCTAAAGCTCGATGCCGAGCGAAAGGCCGACGGCGCTTCGGTCGAAGGTCGGCGCCTCGGTACGCAGCTCGAGCCGCGTGGAGACGATCGCGAGCTTCAGCTCGTAGCCGACGTAGAGCGCGGCGGCGCGACCGGTCAGCTCCAGGACGGCGTCGTCGATCTCGATCGGCACCCGCTTCGAACCGCCGACCGTGTAGTACTGCGCGCCGGCATACAGCACGTTGCCCGGGAAGAGCCGCGCCGCGCCGCCGACCAGCGCCGTCCATTCGCCGGACGAGAAGACGTTGTCCGACTCCCACAGCTCGACGTTCGCCCCCGCCCCCAGCTCGATCGGCGCCAGCTTGGAACGGAAGACGGTGATCCGCGCCCCGGCGCCGTAGACGTTGAACGTCGCCTTCGCCGTCTCGCCGCTCTCGTCACGGGCCTTGAAGCCGCCGGTCCCGAGGTCGACCAGCAGCCGCACCCGGTCCTGGAAGGCGAACGACGCCTCGACCCCGCCCGCGGTGAACGCCAGGTCGTGCGCGTCGACCAGCGGATTCCCCTCGTGCATCAGGTACTGGGAGAGCGTCCCGTGCAGCGCCAGCCGGATGTCGAAGCCGCTGCCGTCGAATCCGGCCGCGGGGGAGCCGAAATCGCTGGCCACCGCCGCCGGCGGAAGGAGGAGAAGTCCGAGACCGAGCCCGAGCGCGCGCACGTTCATGTCGGCAAGCATGCCACAAGCCGAGTCGGCCGCATCGCCCTCCCGGCGGCCCCCGCATCGTTCGGGCTGCCACTTCCATCCAATCCAGGACGTGTTAGGGTCTTTGGTTCCTGGGTGGAGCGGACGGTCGCGGGCGGGGGAGACTCCGTTCGAGGAAAGTCCGGGCTACGAAGGGCGGCGTGCCGGCTAACGGCCGGTCGAGGTGACTCGAAGGAAAGTGCCACAGAGAACAGACCGCCGACGTCGCCGACCGGGAAACCGGCTTCGGCGGCGGGCAAGGGTGAAACGGTGGGGTAAGAGCCCACCGCGTCCCCGGCGACGGGGACGGCACGGCAAACCCCACGCGTGGCAAGGTCGAATAGGGGGACGATCCGGGGAGACCCGGTGGAGGGCGGCCCGTCCTCATGTCCCCGGGTAGACCGCAGGAGGCGCGCGGCAACGCGCGTCGCAGAGGAATGACCGTCTCCGGGCGTCTCGCGAGAGCCGCCCGACGACAGAACCCGGCTTACAGCTCCACCCGGGTTTTTTTTGTCCGCGCGTTCGCGCTCGTTTGGGGGGCCTCCCCCATACCCCCTAGCGCCGGAGGTATTCGGAGCCGTTGCCGGTGCCGGTCTGGCTCGGCCTAACGTCGGAGCCGCCGCCGAAGAAGCCGACAACCCGCGAGAAGGTGTTGCGCACGCCGTTGACCAGGTCCCTCCCGACGTCGAGCACCGCGTCGATGCAATCGTCGAAATCGGCCCGGTTGAACTTGGGATCGACCCCGGCGCCGACGCCCACCGGCCCGGCCTTCAGCTTTCCGCCGAGCGTCCTGTATCGCTTGACGCCGACCTTCGCGCCCGCGCCCCCTTCGGCCGAGACCGAAACCGAGCCGCCCACGCCGCAGATCATCAGGTCAGGTGTTCCGTACTCCCCTGCGATCCACCACCAGGCCGCGCCAACCTCGCATCCGCCGCACCCGCACTCGAAGTTCGCGCCCGGCCCCTTTCCGGTCAGCTCGAACGATCCAACGACGGTGTTGCAGTTTCCGGTGACTCGGGCGAGCGTCCCTTCGACGGCGACGCCGCAATCGGCGAACGACTTCGCCACCCTCCCCGCCGCCTGCCGCCGCCGGCCGGAACCACCTCGGGAGCGGGATTCGTTGCCGCCACGGGCGACGCCGCCGCCCGATTCGGTCTCTGCGCGTGGACCGATCTCCATTTTGAGGCTGGAATCGAACGCGAGACCGCGCGCCTCGGCGGAACAGCCCCTCTCCCCCTCGGCGGCGCCGATCCGCGCGCGTACGCCCGACAGCTCGTACTCCCATCCGCCCTTGAGTCCGTCCATGTCGGCGCGGAACGGCCCATAGTCCTTGAGGGCCACGTTGAGCAGTGCGACGCCGTTTTGATCGGCATCCCGGAAGTCGAGTCCGAAACCGCTGACGTCGGTGACGTCTTGCCCCCACGCGGGCGACGCCGACAGGACCCCCAAAAGACCGACGACGAGCGAAGCCCGTAGACCCCTCATGGCGCCCCCTCCCCCCACGACCGTGTCGAAACGTTGCATACCCCGGACCGGCGCCTCTCCATCCCGCACCCGACCGAAATCCGCGGACGTATCCGTGACCTAGGCGACTACGGCCCCTCCTTTGGGACCTCCAGCGAGGGCTTTTCGGGAAGTCGTGTCGCATCGATGGGTTTAAGTCCCCCCATCCCCTTGTTGGCGAGGATCCGATCCAGGCGCACCCGGACCGGGTGGCTGGACGGCAGCCCGCGGAGCGCGGCGACGTCCTCCTCGATCTCGTCGGGACGCTTCGCCTGCAGCCGGCTCACCACCCGCCCGAATCGCGCCTCGTGGAGTTGCGGATCGATCTCGAGCGCCGCATCGTACTCCGACAGGGCGTCTTCGTATCGCGCGTGCGCGAAGTAGTAGGAACCCAGGTTGCAGCGCGCGGAGGCGAACGTCGGATCGATCTCCAGCACCCGCCGATAGTTCTCCTCCGCCTCCTTCCACCGGTCCTGCCGCTCGAAGGCGACCGCGCGATGGAACTCGATCGACGCCTCGAGCGCCTTCGGCGGACGCTTGCGGAGGGCCTGCGCCAGGAACACCTGCGCATCGGCGTAGCGGAACTGATCGAGGTAGCACTTGCCGATGTAGAAGTAGGCGGCCGGATCGTTCGGCGCGAGGCGGAGAAACTCGGTGAAGGCCGATCCGGCCGCGCGCACGTCGCCGGTGGCGTAGCGGACGAGCCCGAGGTCGTAGACGACCGCCGCGACGCCGGGGCTGATCCCGGCGGCGCGCTCCAGGTAGGGGAGGGCCGCCACGGCGTCGGTCTGCGCCAGTGCCTTTCCGGCAAGCCACAACGCGCGCGCGTTGTCGCGGTTCTTCTTCAGCGCGGCCTCGAGATGACGGAGCGCTTCGTCGAGCATCCCCTGGCGCAGGCGGATCTCGCCCAGCCCCGCGTGCGCGTCCTCGTCGTCGGACTTCACCGCCAGCGCCTGGCCGTAGACGCGCTCGGCGATGCGGATCTCCCCCGCCTGCAGCGCGAGCAGCGCCAGGTTGTTGAGGGCCTGCACGTTCTCCGGATCGGAGCGGATCGCCTCCTCCAGCGCTTTCATCCCCTCGGGGACGCGCGACATCCCGAGGAACGAGACGGCCCGGCCGTTCATCGCCACCGGATTGCCGGGCGCGGCCTTCAGCACCGCTTCGAACTCGTCGAGCGCCTCGCCGTATCGTTCGAGCGACAACAGCGCCGCCGCGGCTCCGTTGCGGGCATCGATGTCCTTGGCGTTCCGCGCGGCCGCCCCGCGGTAGCAGGCGAGCGCCTTCTCGAACTCGCGCGCCTTGAAGGCGGCGGCGCAGGGGTTCGGGGAGGACCCGGCAGAGCCCGAAGGACGGACCTTTTCGGCGGGCGCAGCCGAGACGCCGGTCGCCGCCAGGACGATCACCACCGCCAACGCGAGGGCCGGCCGCGGAAGGGGGGAGTCGCGCGCGGAGGGGGATGGAATCATCGTCGGTCTAGCGTCGCGTCGCCGGCGGTGCCGTGCCGCGCGCCGGGACGGCCGCGGGGGCGAGTCGGATGGAGGTGGCGAACGACTGCAACGCCGCCTGGTCTTCACGGAACGCCTCGGCGTCGGGCGACTGAAGCGTCACGACCAGGATCCCCGCCCTCGGCGTCGCCCTCGCGATCTGCACGAACTGCCGGCGCCCGTCGCGGTCGGCGTACTCGACGCGGATCGCCCGGCTACCCCCCCAGTCGAACTCCTTCTTGCCGGCGATCCGGAACGAGAGCGGCGGTTTGAGGAGGATCTCGTCGAACCCCTTCTGCACGTACGCACCCGGATCCGTCGGCATGGGGGTCGCGTCGATGGCGAAGGTGATCAGGCTGTCCCGATCGTTCGGCCGCGCCCGAATGTAGGCGCCTCGAAGCGCGGGCGCGTCGGGAACGTCCGGCTGCAGGACCCAACCGGGACCCGGCGCCGCCGCCTTCATCTCGTCGTCGGAGTACGCCTGCGGTGCCCCCGTCGCGGCCGACGAAAGGATCGCCACCGCAAGGAGCCCCGACAGGCGGACCGACCGCGAGGGTGCGAACATCCCCCGAAAGTGTACCACGCGCCGGACATGAAAAGTGCTTCGCCGCCGCGGGTTAGGGGCCGTCAAATAGGGATCGACGCGCCTGCGTCGAACGAAAGCGAAAGAGGACCCCATGAACGAGAACCGCCGCCTGCTCGGTTCCCTGGCCGCCGCATCGCTGTTGCTCGCGCCGCTTTCGGCGTCGGCCCAGGCCGACCCGACCCCGACGCCGACCCCGCCCCCGGCGCCCGACGGCGCGACGTCCGGTCAGCCCGGCAGTCCCGAGCCGCGGCGCGAAGGCTGGTTCGTGCCGGGCACCGTCCCGTCGCGGACCTCCACCCCATCGAAGAGGGGCCGAACCGGCGGCGCGCGCGACGATCGCGACGAACGCGAGGACGAGGAGCCCTGGGAGCGGGAGGACCCGAGCCGCGATTCGATCTTTCTTCTCCCGACCGGCCGCACGCTCCACCGAGGTGAGCTGTCGCTCGGATTCCCGGGCCCCGGCGGGATCCCGGACATCCAGTACGGCCTCTCGGACTGGCTGCAGATCGGGGCCGGTTACTCGCTCGTCGGCTTCACGCCGTCGGCGCGGTTGGGGCTGGTCCGCGGGCGGCGCATCGACCTGACGCTCGTCGGGGGCGCCTACCTGCCGGCCGGAACCAACAACCCGTTCGGCGCGCGGTACGGCGGCGCCGTCCTGTCCGCGGGGCGCGACGAGTTCCGCGTCCACCTCGGCTACCAGTACGTCCAGCTCTGGGGCGATCCGTTCCCCGACGTGCGCTCGGTGCAGGGGGGGATCGGCACCGCCGGCGTGGAGCTGGAGATCGCCCCGCGCGCGAAGTTCGTCTTCATGGTGGCGAACTACGCCCAGGCCCCCGACGAGCTGTCGGCCGACGACGACGACCAGCCGTACGCGGTGGCGGTGATGCCCGGCGTCCGCCTCTACGGCCGCAACCTCTCCGCCGACCTCGGATTCGCCGCCGGCCAGGCCTACAACGTGAAGCTGTCCCGCGGCGACGACCCGTCGACGAAGACGTTCGTCGTCCCGATGGTGACCCTCCGCTACCAGCTCTAGTCGTCGAGGGGGACTTCCTCTTCCCGGGTGGCCTTCTTCGGCCGGCCGCGCGCACGTCGCGGTTTTTCGCCTTCGGGGGGATCGATCGGTTCCCAGACCAGGATCCTCGAGCAGTGCGGGCAGGACTGGACCCCCTGCTCACCCGATCGCGCGAAGTTGGCGATCTGCGGCGGCACCCCCATGTCGCAGCCCTGGCAGACCTCGCCGCGGACCGCCACCACCGCCATTCCATCGCGCCGCTTGAAGACCTGGTCGTATCGCGCGAGGAGCGATCGGTCGATCCCCGCCGCCATCTGGGCGCGCTGCGACCGCAATCCTTCGGTCTGCTTGTCGACGTCGGCGATCGTCAGCTCCAGCTCCTGCTCCTTGCGCTCGTACTCCTTCTCCACGTTGGCGAAGTCGGCTTCGAGCTGGGCTACCTTCTTGAGCAGGACCTCGCGCTCTTCCATCCGCCGGACGACCGTCTCCTCCTTCTCGCGGATGCTGCGGCGCCGGGTGTCGAGCTCCCGGAGCGCGGCCTGGTAGGCCTCTGGGCTGGTGAAGTCGGCGGTGCGCGCCTCGAACGCCTGCAGCGCCTCCTGGTCCCAGGCGATCTCCTTCTCCAGCCGGGCGGCCTCTTCGTCGTTGCGCGAAGTTTGCGCTTTCGACGCCTGGATGTCGGCCCGTTCCCGCTCGCGCGCGCTGCGAAGTTCGGTCCGCTTCTGTGGAATGTCGGACTTGGCGCGCTCGATTTCCCGGATCTGGAGGTCGATTTGCTGCAGCTCTTTGAGAAGCCTTATCTGCTCCGAGACCTTCGCGCTCAACCGACCTTCCTCCGAATGGCCCGAATGAAGCGCGCAAGGTAACGGTCGACGTCGGCCCCGTCAATGAGGAAAGTCCCGCCCCCCGGTGCTAGGCTCCCCCCGGGCCCCGGGGCGAGCGACACCTCGCCTCGGCCAAATCCACCAGCGCCTCGAAGGCACTCCTTTATCGCGTCGAAGGAACACTGGTGGGCCCGCCTGGACTCGAACCAGGGACCAAACGGTTATGAGCCGTCAGCTCTGACCAACTGAGCTACGGGCCCGTGTACGACGGCTAGGTTTCTATGAAGGCCTTGAGGCGCTTGGAGCGGGACGGGTGCCGTAGCTTGCGGAGGGCTTTGGCCTCGATCTGGCGGATCCGCTCGCGGGTCACTTCGAAGTCCTGACCGACCTCTTCGAGGGTGTGGTCCGACTTCTCGCCGATCCCGAACCGCATCCGCAGCACCTTCTCCTCGCGCGGCGTCAGGGTCGACAGGACCTTTCGGGTCTGCTCCGAGAGGTTCATCCCGATCACCGCCTCGCTCGGGGAGAGGATGTTCTTGTCCTCGATGAAGTCGCCGAGGTGCGAATCCTCCTCCTCGCCGATCGGCGTCTCCAGCGAGATCGGCTCCTTC
>CAYJRR010000162.1:0-8619 GCA_964372275.1 uncultured bacterium | reverse complement strand
TTTCCGGCGCATCGATCACCGTCGGTCCCGTACCGCGTCGACCACGCCCACTGCGAACCGCTCGAGCTCCTGGTCGAGGTCGGACTGATCGGCGCGGCGGCGGCGGCCCTCGCCCTGACCGCGATCGCCCGGCCGGTCCTCGCCGCGCGGCGCGAGGACCGGCCGATGGGGTCGATCGCGGCGGCAGCCGGCGTGGGAGTGGGGCTCGTCCTCCTCCACGGATGGGTCGACTTTCCGCTTCGAATCCCGCTGCTGGTCGTCGAGACGGCCTGGCTGGCGGGGATTGCGGTCGGCGCGTCGGCCGTCGTCCGCACCGGCCGGCGCCTCCACGGACCCGACCCCGGCGATCCGCCGGCCCCCCGCGCCGAGCGTCTGGCCGGGGCGGTCGCCGCATTGGCGCTCGTCGCCGGCACGGCCTTCGTCTCGGCCGACCAGCTCGCCGGCCATTGGGCCACCGGATCGGCCGCCGAGCGCGAACGGGCGACGCGCATCGCCCCCTGGTCGGCGACCGCCTGGCGGGGACGCGCCGAGCATAGCCTCGCGCGCGGGAGGAACGGCGATCCCGACGCGTTCGCCGCGGCGCTCTTCCATCTCCGCCGCGCCCTCGAGACGAAGCCGCGCGATCCGGCGATGCGCGTCGAGCGTGGACGGCTGGAGCTGCTCTTCGGCCGCGACGAAGCCGGCTTCGAGGAGCTGGCCCGCGCCGTGGAACTCGATCCGGCGAACCCCGCGTGGCGGCGCGCCCGCGCCGAGGCGCTGTTCGGGGCCCGGCGGATCGAGGAGGGGCTCGACGAGCTGCGGGCCGCCGCCGTAACCGACCCGGCGATCCTCCCGACGACGCTTGCGCTCGCCCTCGACGAAGCGGGGATCGACGCCGCCGACGCGCGCCGGGCGGTGCCCGAGACGGCGCCGGCGTTGATGACGTTCGCGGCCGAGGCCGACGCGAGGGGCTTCGGAGAGTCGGCGGAGGCGGCTCGAATCGACGCCGCCGCGCTCGACCCGAAGGGGACCGCCGCCGCCGTGGCGAAGTCGGCCGTCACCCGCGGCGAGGCCGGCGCGGCGTTGACGTGGATCGATCGGGGGCTCGCCGCGTGGGGGTTTTCCTGCGATGCCCCCGGTGGCTCGCCCGTCGATCCTGCCGTCCTCGAGCTGCTGACCCTTCGCGCCGGTCTTCGATCCGGACAGGCCGGCTTGGCCGACCTGCGTTGCGCCGCGTCGCACGCCGCCTCGGACCCGGAGCGCTGGCGGCGGCTCGCGGAGGCCGAGGCGCGCGACGGCGATCCGGCCCGCGCCGAAACGGCCTGGCGCCGCGCAGCCGACCTGGCGCCGCTCGAACCGAGACCGCTCGTCGAGCTGGCGCGATTCCGCGACCGTCGGGGGGACCTGCAAGGGGCGCTGGCCGCGGCGCGAGAAGCCGAGGGGCGCCGCACGTGCGGCGGCGAAGGGGCGGTGGAGATCGCAAGACTCCTCCACGCGCACGGCCTGCGCACCAGCGCCGTCGCCGGCCTCGAGACGTTCCGCAAGCGCTGCCCCGATTCGACCGCCGCCGACGCCGCCCTGCGGGATCTGCGGTCCTCTCCCTAGGTTCGGAGCTGGGACAGGGTGCCGGCGATCTCGCTCGCGGCGTGCGCGTTGCCGACGCGCTGGGCGACGGCGAGGCCCTCGGTCAGCACCGCCCTCGCCTCCTCGATCCGGCCCGCCGATTCGAGCGCCAACCCGCACTGGAACCACGCCGCCACGTAGTCGGCGTCGAGGCGCATCGCCTCGCGAAATTCGCGCACCGCCTCGTCGATGCGCCCGGCCTTCTTGTACTCCATCGCCAGGCCGTATCGCGGAAAGGCCTTGTCCGGAAACTGCCGGGTCAACGTCTCCAGCTCGTCGATCGAGGGCATGACGGCGCCGGATCCTACCCGGCGCCGCGATCGGAATCCATGTACGATCCTCCGATGGAGCCGCGGGTCCACTACTTCAACGCGGTCGCCTTCGAGGAGAACCTGTCGATGCGGGACCTCGCCCCCCATCTGCCCGGGGCGAAAGCGACCGCGCACGAGATCCACCTCTCGTTCGCCGCAGAGGGTGCGGCGTGCGGGGGGGACGTGTTCGTCTACCCGTTCGGCGCGGTCGCCTTCCACGACCTCCCCGCGGCGCGCCGCGACGAGGAGCTCGCACGCATCCACCGCGCGCGGCCCGGTCTGACGACGCAGGTGGTTCGCGAGGAGTTCCAGGTCCGCGAGGATCCCGCGGCGCCGGCCGGAATCGCCGACGGGGTGTTGACGGTCGACCGGCTCACCCCGGCGCGGGCCGCGATCGTGGCGCTGCCGCTCGCGCAGAGCGCCGCAATGGAGTACTACGAGCGGATCGTCGACCGCCTCTTCGATCGAACCGAGCAGCTGGTCGACAGGCTGGAGCGCCGGGGGACCGTTCCGGTGCGGGTACGCCCGCTTCACCGTTTCATCGGCGAGGCGATCGGCATCCGCAGCGAGGTATTGCAGGTGCTGCACCTGCTCGACAAGCCCGACGCGACCTGGGACGACCCGGCGATGGACCACATCTACACCGACCTGCGCGCCGAGTTCGACCTGGTCGACCGCTACCAGGCGCTCGAGTCGAAGCTCCGCAGCGTCCAGGAGGCGCTGGAGCTCGTGCTCGACGTCGCGCGCGACCGGCGGCTGGTGGTGCTGGAACTGGCGATCGTCCTGTTGATCGTCTTCGAGATCGTCTTGAGCCTCACCCGCGGCCACTAGCGGCCGACACGATCGCGTCGAGGACGGCGGCGCGGGCGGGGGGGAGGAACAGGTCGTTGTGGCCGGCGCCGGGCAGCGGAACGAACGCCGCCCCCGACCGCTCCGCGAGCGATCGCCCCATGTGGAACGGGATCAGCCGGTCGCGCGTGCCGTGGAGGACCGTGACCGGCACCTCGACCTGCACCAGCCGCCGCTCGAGGTCGACGCGGTCCTCGCGCGCGAAGGCGATGCGGGCGGGACCGGCCAGATCGTCGAGTCGGGCGAACGGCGACAGCAGCACGAGCGCGCGGCCGCGCCCGCGGGCGGCGAGCGCGGTCGCGGTCGCGGCGCCGAGGGAGCGACCGACCAGAACCGTTTCGCCCGGGGGCCAGCCGGCCGCGTCGATCGCCGCCTCGGCGTCCTCGATCAGCGCCGGCACCGAGGGCCGGCCCGGGAGACCGCCGTAGCCCCGGTGCTCGGGAAGCAGCACGTCGAGTCCCCGCGCGGAAAGGTCGGCGGCGAACAGAAGTCCGTCGGCGGCCGACTGGTTGGTGGCATGGAGGTAGACGACGCGCGCCCGGCGCGTTCCGCGCGCCGGCACGACGACCGCCCGCCACGTCGGACCGGCGCTTCGCGCGGCCACGCGCGCTCGGGGGGGGGCCAGCACGCGCGCGCCGGGGGCCAGGTTCCCGAGCGTCGGCTCCGGCGGGAAGGGGGTGGCGTCCCCCGGAAAGAGCGCCCGGTGCGCGAGCGTCGGCGCCGCGACGGCGAGCCCGACGCCCGCGAGGGCGGCCGCCAGGACCGCTGCGAATCCCTTTCTCCGCGGCCGGATCTCAACCATCGATTTGGGACGTTGACAGGCGGAAGTCCGCCTGCTTAAGTGCCCGCCACTTGATGCGGGGTGGAGCAGTCAGGTAGCTCGTCGGGCTCATAACCCGAAGGTCGTAGGTTCAAATCCTACCCCCGCTACCCGAAGGGCCCGGAGTCGAAAACGACCCGGGCCCTTTCCTTCTCGTACCGTCGGATCAGCGGATCTCGAAGCGGTAGTTGGCGCCGTACTTCGAATCGAACGCCCGGCACGAGACCGGCCGGTCGCCGGGGTAGAGGCCGAGGTTTTCGAACCAGACCTCGGCGCTCGTGGCCCCCTCCGGGATCGCGATCACCGGAAACCGCGTCGACGGTCGGCCGTTCTCGACGACGACGGCCCTCTTCTCCGTACCGTCGTCGAAGCGGGCATGTGCGGTGATCTGCCAGGTCGGGTAGCCGCGGTGCGACGACCGGCAGCCGGTGAGTCGCGCCGGATCGTAGTCGAGGGCAAGCGCGCCGCCGGCGGCGAGCGGCTTGTCGAGGACCGGCCCGGCGGCGGCGTCCGCGGGGAAGATCGCCACCGACGGCTCGTACGGCGTGAGGTCGAAGTGGTAGTTGCCGCCGAAGTCGGAGTCCCACTCAGTGCAGGTCTCGAGCGCGGATCCCCAGCGGTTCGACCGGGTCTTCTCCGACTTGAACCAGACGTCGATCGAACGCGCGCCCGTGGGCGGAAGGAACCAGGCGGAGTAGCGGTTGCTCGCCGCGTCGTAGCCCCCCATCGGCAGCGCGTGGACGACGCCGTCGTCGGTCCGGACGTAGGCGGTGACGCGCTCGTTGCCGCATCGCGGGAAGCGGGTCGGCGCCGAGATCAGCTCGATCGGCGCCCCCTGGAACAGACGGCCGGAGCGACTGCCGTTGGTCTCCCGGGTCTCCTCCCAGCGTCCGTCCCGGACGTCGAAGCGAATCGTTCCGACGGGCGGCTCGGTCCGCGCCTGGGCCGCGCGGACCGACGCGCCGACGCCGGTGAGCGCGGCCGGCGCGCTCGGGGAACACTCGCCGGCGACCGGCGCCGCCTGCGCGTGGGCGAGGAGGAGCGTGGCGAAGACGGAGAGAAACGCGAAGGTCGGTCGCATGGGGCGGGCGAGCGAAGCAATCCCCATACCGCGACCGGAATGCGGCGGATCAACGGGTTAGGGGGGAACGGCCGCGCCGGTCGTCCCATCGACTCCCCGGCCGTGTGTGGCGTTCCCGCCGCGCGCCGGTCGGCGTTCCTCGCGTCCCTACGGATCGGCGAAGAGGTAGAGATCGGTGACCGACGCCACCGCCCCTTCGTCGAGGGTGTTGAAGCGGAAGATCACCGGCTCGTTGGGCGCGAAGAAGGGGAGCAGGTTGAAGGCGCCGGAGCCGCGCGATGGGAAGCCGTAGAGGCCGTAGGGGTTGTCGGGGACGTTGACGTACTGGCCTTGCACGCTCGCCGTCGCCATCGACGGGAGCAGCTCGCCGGTCGGGAGGTGACGCACCGCCTCCAGGTCGCCGTCGCCGCCGGAGGTCCAGCCGAGATGGTTCTCCTCGAGGTCGTAGAACTCGACGACGATCGCGTTGTCGACCCCCCACGGTCCCTGCGTGTCGGCGGTTCCGGAGAACCCGACCCAGGTCGTCCCGGGCTCGACCCACACGCAACCGATCTTCTGGTCGGAGAAGCGCACGGCGCCCTTGTAGGTGGGCGCGTAGTAGAGATCGAACTCGGGGTCGACGCCGTTCTGCTCGATCAGGTCGACCGTCGCCGTCGGCGAGATCCAGTCCTGCACCTTCAAGACGTCGAGCGCTTCGCAGAGCAGACCCGCCCCCGCCACGTCGACCTCGGCCGATTCGACCTCTTCCGGCTCGACCACCACCCGCGCGGCGGTCTCGAGGAGGTGGGTGTCGGGAACGAACCGGATCGAGACGGTCACGCTCCCTTGCGGCGGGACGGTGAGCGGGAGATCGAGCGGCTCGTCGAGCACGATGCGCGGGTCGTCCTCGGGACGCACGTCCACGATCGTCAGCGATGCGCTGCCGGGACCGGCGACGTTGGTGATCGTGATCGACCGGACCGGTTCCTCGCCGATCACCACCGTCCCGAAGTCGATCTGCGACGGTTCGACCCGCATCCGCGGCGGACCGTCCTTGACCAGGCCCTGGTCGTTGCAGCCGATCGCGAGAAGACCCACGACGGCGGCTCCACTCCGGAGGGTGAAGCGAAGCATCCCACGAAGCATTCGGCGAGAGGCGGTCACGAGTCCTCCCGAGGGCGGTAGGGCCCGGGAGTCTACGGCACCGCGCCGCGCCGTGGCAATGAACTTCTATTCATCCCGATCGGCGAACAGGAACAGGTCGGTGGCGCTGCCGACGAACCCTTCGTCGAGCGTGTTCACGCGCACCACGAGCGGGACCCCCGGCGTGAAGTAGGGGCGCACGTCGAACGACCCTTCGCCGCGCGAGGGGAAGCCGTAGAGTCCGCCGGGATTGTCCGGGACCCCGACCTCGGCCCCCGGGACGCTCGCCGTCGCCAACCGCGTGATCCATTCGCCGGTCGGCAGGTGTCGCACCGCCTCGAGATCGCCGTCGCCGCCGGCGACGAAGGCGACGTGGTTCCCCCCGAGGTCGAGGAACTGCAGCACCACGGCGTTGTCGACCCCCCACGGGGCCGACGTATCGGCCGAGCCCGAAAGTCCGACGAAGGTCGTCCCGGGCTCGATCCATACGCACGCCAGCTTCTCGCTCGTGAACCGGACGGCGGCCCGGTAGTTCGGCTCGTAGTAGAGGTCGAACTCCGGATCGACGCCGTTCTGCTCGATCAGGTCGGCGGTCGGCGTGGGGGGGATCGACGCCTGGATCTCCATCACCGTCAGCGACCGGCACGGCGGATCGTCGTCCTCGACGAGCCCCTGGTCGTTGCAACCGAGCGCGATGAGCACAAGGCCGAGCGTCGCGACGCGCGATCGTTCCATGGCGGTCTCCTCGAAAGCGTCGGCACGATGCCCGAGGGCAACGCGCCGCGTCAATAAAAATGAACGTCGGCTCATCTCCGGGCGGCGACCCCTCGCCCGCTTGCGACCGCGTCGCGGCGGTGGAACTTCCGTACGTGCCGCTGTCGTTGAGCGTCGTGCACAAGGCGCTGCCGCCCGATCCGCCGCTCCGGCGACGCATCGACCGCAAGCTGGCGACGCTCGAGCGCCGGCTCCGGACCTACGCCCCCGACTCCTTGCACGTGCAGCTCCGCCTGGAGCGCCATCCGCGCAAGGGGATCACCACCGCCGGCATCACGCTCCACATGCCGCGGGCGCGGATCCACGCCGAGGAGTCGAGGGTCGACGCCGTCGGGGCGCTCGACGGAGCGGTGCGCATCCTCCTGCGCGAGCTCGACGCGCGACGCTCCGACCTGCGGCGCGAATCGGTCTGGAAGAAATCGACCCGCCGGCGCCGGCTCCACGACCGGGCGAAAGGGTCCGACTTCGTCCTCGCGCCTATCTCGACGGCGTGACCGCCTCGAACGTCCACGGCCCGATCGCCGTGATCTGCAACGTGGAAGCCTCGTCCGCCGTCACCTGGTGCGCGACGCCGGCCGGGGTCACGTAGTAGCTGCCGGCCGCGAGGAGTCTGGGCGGTTCCTTCGGCGCGTCGGTTCCGAGCGCGACGCGCACCGCTCCGGAGAGGACGGTGACCCGTTCGTCGGCGGCGTGGCGATGCAGCGGGAGGCGGTACCCGGCCGGGACCTTCATCCGCACGGTGAAGATCCCCGGATGGGAGGGCGTCCCCTCCAGAAGCGCCATCGTCGCGCCGGCGGGAACGTTCGGGGGCGCGTCGCCGTAGCGGAAACCGTCGGCGTCGATCTGGATCGGCGCCTTCACCGACGTGGCGAGCGGATTCAGGGGAGCGGAGGCGCCGGTGGCGAGAAGGAGTGGGGCGAGGCGGGCAAACTTGAGCATGGCTCCTACGATACCCCGGCCGCCTCACAACGGCCTTCGCTCGCGGCGCGAGGCAGGGAATTGAAAATGGAAAATGGAAAATGGAAAACCGATCAACGGGAAACGGGCGCGGCCCCGTTTTTCATTGGCCGGTGTTCCATTTTCCATTTTCCATTTTCAGACTCGGTCCGGCTCATACGCCGCGACCGTTACGGCGTGATCGGCATCGCCGGGGAAAGCGGAACCTCATCTCGCATCCGCCTCCCCGTCTCGCCGCCGAGTCGCAGGTAGAAGTCGCTCGGGATCGCCTCGCCGTCGACGTCGTAGGGGACAAAGCTCCCCTGCGCGGGCTGCGCGGCCACCGTTGCGGCGACCTTGTACATCGCGGTCCCTTCGTCGACCTCGTCGAACATCGCGACGAAGAGCATCGTGCTGCCGGCGCTCATCGCGTTGTAGGCCTGGCGCCAGAAGAAGCGTCCGCCGTTCCGCGGAATCTGGTTGTAGGGACCGTCGAGGAGGTTCTTCCAGGAGAAGCCGGGGAAGACGGTCGGCAGGAACTCCATGCCGTAGGCCTGGGTCTCCGCCAGGTCCGGGACGAGGCGGCTCGTCTTGTACCCATCCACGCCGGCCTGGTCGACGTAGGCGCCGACCGTCCACGGGGTCAAGACGTCGAACGAGCGGAAGACCGTCGCCCAACTCGGATCGGTGCCCGCCTCCTCCGGCGTCCGCCACCACCACGGCACACCGCCGACCAGCGTCACGCGATACGGCTCCGGTGCGTCGGTGCGGAGCCAGTCGATCAACGCTTCGGCCTGCGCCGGCGTCCCCGGGCGGTCGGGGAAGCCGAACCCCCAGACGGCCAGCACCGGGCGGCCCTCGTGGTGCAGGTATCGCTCGCTCTGCGTGAGCCCAACGGTGTCGACCAGGTGGATCCAGTCGGCCTTGAGATCGTCCACCCAGGTGTCGGGATCGGCGCCGGAGATGTCGTACTCCATCGCGAAGACGCGACCCTCCGCCTCGGCGCCATCGCGGACGTTGCGCGCCACCTGGTTGCGCAGCGCGAACGAATCCGATCCGGGCGATAGCTCCAGGACGAAGCGCTGCAGGAAGACGCCGTCGATCCCGTACTCCCGCATCCACCG
>CAYJRR010000161.1:2658-8679 GCA_964372275.1 uncultured bacterium | reverse complement strand
TCACCGCCGCCCGCCGCGCAGCGCCCGCCGCCGTTCCAGGTAGCGCGCCACGTTCCGCCGGTGCTCGGCGTAGGTCTTGGCGAAGACGTGACCCTCCTCCGAGCCGTGCGCCACGAAGAAGAGCCACTCGTGCGTTGCCGGCTCCGCCACCGCGCGCAGCGCCTCGATCCCGGGATTGGCGATCGGTCCCGGTGGAAGTCCGTCGATCACGTAGGTGTTGTAGACGTTGGTCGGGTCGTGGATGTCCTTCTTGCGGATGTCCCCGGCGTAGTCGCGCATCCCGTAGATGATCGTCGGGTCGCTCTCCAGGCGCATGCGCCTGCCGAGGCGGTTGTAGAAGACCCCGGCCACGACCGGACGTTCCGCCGGCGTCGCCGTCTCCTTCTCCACGATCGACGCCAGTGTCACCGCCTGGTGCGGCGTCAGCCCACGGGCCGTCGCCTTGGCTTGCAGCTCGGCGGTGAAGAGCGTCTGGAACCGGCGGACCATCGCGGTGGCGATCCCCCCGGCGTCGATCCCCTTCTCGAAGTGGTAGGTGTCGGGAAGGAGATAGCCCTCCAGCCGGTCGGCCGGGATCCCGAGCGAGCGGGCGAACGCCGCGTCCTCCGCCAACCGCCGGAAGTCGGCCCCCCGCGCCAAGCCCGACGCCTCGACGGCGTCGGCGATCTCCCGGGCCGAGAACCCCTCCGGGACGGTGATCTTGTGGAGCACCCGCTCGCCGTGAAGCAGCCACTCGAGCAGCTCCGGCGGCGTCATGTTCCGCCGCAGCCGGAACTCCCCGGCACGCAGGCTCCCCTGCGCCCCCTTGGCGCGGGCGTAGAGGCGGAAACCGAGGGCGCTCGTCACCAACCGCTCGCGGGCCAGCTGCTCGGCGATGCGCCGGAGGCCGGACCCTTTGGGGATCTCCACCACCACTTCGTCCGCGCTCGCCGAGGCCGGCACCGAGAGGAAGCCGAGCGCGAGCCCGACCGCCGCCCCCCCGGCGAGCAGCACGACCAGCGCGGCGGCGAGGCCCACGCGCTTCATCGGCCGCGCCCTCCGCCCCGCTCGTCGAGCCACGCCTGAAGCATCACCGAGGCCGCCACGCGGTCGATCTCCTTCTTCGACTCCTGCCAGGTGTAACCCCGCTCCCGCAGGATCCGATTCGCCTCCACCGAGGTGTTCGATTCATCGCAGGTTTCGAGCGGGAGGCCCGGGAACCGCGCCCGCAGCCGCTCGATGTAGGCCAGCACCTTCGGCGTCGACGCCGACGGCGAGCCGTCGTCCCGCACCGGGAGCCCGACGACCAGGCGGTCGACCCCGAGCTCCTCGACCAGCCGGGCAATCTCCTCGAGCTCGGCGGCGTCTTTCCGCCGCGACAGGGTCGTGAGCCCGCGCGCGGTCCACCCCATCGGATCGGTGACCGCGACGCCGATCCGCTTCTCCCCCCAGTCGATCCCCAAGGCCCTCGACACGGTGGAGAGACGATACCACCCGCCGCGGGACGTCCCATCGCCGTCCGCCACGCCGGCCTTGAAGCGCCGGCCCAAAGCCGGACAAGATGCGTCGGGAATGGAGTCGCCGACCACCGCCGAGCTGCTCGCGCGCTGCCGCAGCCTCGTCGAGAAGGGCCGGCTTCCGAACGGAGAGTCGCCGGCGGTGTTGGCGACGGCCGACGAGTCGGGGAACCCGAGCGCCCGCTACGTCCTGGTGAAGGAGGTCGACGACCGGGGCTTCGTCTTCTACACCAACGCCAACAGCCGCAAGGGGCGCGAGATCCACGCGCGCCCCCAGGCGGCGCTCGTCTTCCACTGGCCGGAGTCGGGGATGCAGCTGCGCGTCGCGGGCGGGGTGGAGGAGGTCGAGGCGGCGGCGGCCGACGCCTATTGGAAGAGCCGTCCGCGGGAGAGCCAGATCGCGGCGCTGGCCTCGGCGCAGAGCGAGTCGCTCGAGTCGCGCGAGGAGTTGCTCGCCCGCGTCGCGCGGCTGGGCGAGGCGCACGAGGGGAAGGCGATCCCGCGCCCGGCGTACTGGACCGGTTTCCGTGTCGTTCCGCGGGAGGTGGAGTTCTGGACGCGCGGCGAGCACCGGCTGCACCACCGCGAGCAGTACCGCCGCCTGGTGAAGATCGATACCTGGAAGCGGCGGCTGCTGCAGCCGTGACGCGCGACGACCGCGACGCCGCTCCGCCCGATCAACGTGGACCGCCCGGCGCGTTGCATCGCGTCAGGCTGGCGATCGCGCTCGGGTTCGGCTCCGGGCTCGCGCCCGTCGCCCCCGGCACGGCCGGGACGTTGGCGGCCGTGCTCCTCTACGTTCCGCTGGCGCCACTGTCGACCGGCCGTCCGCTGCTCTATCTGCTCTCGCTCGCCGGCTTCACCGCCGTCGCCGTGTGGGCCGCGGAGGCCGCCGAGGCGCATTATCGCCGCCACGACGTGGGAAACGTCGTCGTCGACGAGCTGGTCGGCTTCTTCGCGACGATGTTCCTCTTCCCCGCCAACCTCCGCACCCTCGCGGTGGGGTTCGCGCTCTTCCGCTTCTTCGACATCGTGAAGATCCCCCCCGCCCGCCAGATCGACAAGCGGTGGCCCGGAGGCTTGGGGGTGGTGATGGATGACGTGGTGTCGGGGATCTACGCCAACCTGGTGATGCAGGCGATCGCCCTGCTCGCCCCCCGCTGGCTCGGCCTCTGACGATCCAAAAGGGGTCGTTCCATTGGTCCCACTATGGGACCTATTGATCCCAATCCGGGACCAAGCTGCCGTAGTCCGGTGCGGGTCATCAGCCGTCGGACGTTCCGCGAGTTCTGGGAACGGCACCGGAAAGCGGAGGCTCCGCTCCGGGCGTGGTTCGCGGAGGCGAAACGGGCGCGGTGGACGCGACCGGCGGACGTGAAGGCGATGCACCGGAGCGCGAGCGTGATCGACGATCGCCGAATCGTCTTCAACGTCAAGGGCACTGACTACCGTCTGCTCGTGCGCGTGACGTGGGAGACGGAGCACCGCAGGGGACGGATCCATATTCGCTTCATTGGCACACACGACGAATACAACCGACTCAACACCGCGGAGGTGTGAGATGAAGATCAAGCCGATTCGAAACGACATGGAGCACAAGGCGGCGCTAGCGGAGGTGGATCGGCTTGAGCGTCTCGAACCTGTCGATGGGACTCCCGACGCGGACGCGCTCGAAGTCCTCTACACGCTCGTCGAGGCGTACGAGGAGGAGCGCCATCCGATCGAACCGCCAGACCCGATCGACGCCGTCCTGTTCCGAGCAGATCAGATGGGATGGACCCGCAAGGATCTCGAGCCCTACATTGGAAGTCGCAACCGCGTGGCCGAGGTACTCAATCGAAAGCGACCGGTCTCGCTCGCGATGATCCGCAATCTCGCCCGGGCCGGCGTCCCGGCCGACGCCCTGATTCGCGAGCCGCGAAAAGGGACCCGGAGGACGGTCCCGACCGGCGTCGCTCGGCGCTCTGGCCGAAAAGGACCGGCATCTTCGCGCAAGACGTAACAATTCTCGCCTCTCAATCTTCCGCCCGACGGAGTCCCGCTCAACAACTGGAAGAAGGGCGAATCCTTCGACATGGTCGAAGAACGGGCACACTTCAAGAGCGAACTGCGCGACTCACGGGAGGATCTCGGAGCCGCTCGCCCGTAGTACTGGCGAATAGACGGTGCGCCGGCGACTCGTGCCGGGTGTCCGGGCGGGGTCCGGAGTTCCGGACGCGGGGCGTATCCGTCGTGGCGGGCGCCGCGGGGCGACGCCGGCGCGTTTCGCCGCAACCGCGCGTGACCGCGTCCGGCCTCGCCGCGTAAGCTTCGCCTCCGCGCGCGCGGGCTGGTCGGGCACGGTCGCTGCAGCGGCGGACCGCCGTGCGATCGGCGGCGCGAGCGGTGACGGAGGGGCGATGCGGTTCGAAGCCGAGGTCGTGGCGACGGGGGACGAGCTGATGACCGGCGCGATCCTCGACACCAACACCGGGCACGCGGCCCGGCGGCTGCGGGAGCGCGGCGTTCTCCTCCGGCGCGCGACCTCCGTCGGCGACGCACAGGCGGAGATCGAAGCGGCGCTCCGGGAGGCGGCGGCGCGCGCCGACGTGGTGGTCGTCAGCGGAGGGCTCGGACCGACCGAAGACGATCGCAGCGCGGCGGCGGCGGCGGCGGTCGCGGGGGTGCCGCTCGTGCGCGATGCGCAGGCGCTCGCCGCCATCGAGACAATCTTCCACAAGCTCGGGCGGGAGATGACGCCCAACAACGGGAAGCAGGCCGATCTCCCGCAGGGGTGCGAGGTGCTGCCGAACCCGGTCGGCACCGCCCCCGGCTTCGCCGTGCGGCTCGGCCGCGCGACCGGATATTTCCTCCCCGGCGTGCCGCACGAGTTCACGACGATGCTCGACGAGCAGGTGCTGCCGAGGATCGACCGCGCCCGCGCCGCCGCGGGGGCGACGACCGCCTTTGCCACGCGAGCGGTCCGCACCTGCGGTCTGGGGGAGTCGAAGGTCGAGACCGAGCTCGCCGGCATCGTCTGGCCGGCGGAGATCACGGTCGGGTTTCGCGCCAGCATCCCCGAGGTGCATGTGCGCCTCTACGCCGCCGGGGAGTCGTCGCGGTTGGGGCCGGCGCTCGACGCGGCCGAGTCGGCGATCCGGCAGCGGTTGGGGGTACGGGTGTTCGGGCTCGACGACGAGACGCTGCCGTCGGTGCTCGGGGGGCTGCTCGAGGCGAAGGGGATCCGCCTGGCGGTCGCCGAGTCGTGCACCGGCGGACTGCTCGGGCGGCTGCTCACCGACTCGCCGGGGGCGAGCCGCTGGTTCGATCGCGGATGGATCACCTACTCCGACGACTCGAAGCGGGAGATGTTGGGGGTCGACGCGCGGACGCTCGCCGAACACGGCGCCGTCTCCGAGGCGTGCGCGCGGGAGATGGCGGCCGGGGCGTTGGACCGGTCGGGGGCCGGGTTGGCGCTGTCGATCACCGGAATCGCCGGTCCGTCGGGGGGGACGCCGACCAAACCGGTCGGCACGGTCTGGATCGCCTGCGCGTCCGACGAGGGGGTCGAGACGCGCGGGCTGCGACTCGGCGGCGATCGGGAACGGATCCGGGTCGGCTCGGCCTACGCGGCGATCGACCTGGCGCGGCGCCTCCTGTTGGGGGTGCGTTCGTGAACGAAATCGGCGGGCGCGGATGAGTGTCGTGCGACCGTGGATCGACGGCGTGGCGCGGTTCGCGCCACGGGGGGGGCTCGCCTGGCGCGAATCGACGCCACGGCTCGACGCGACGCCGGTGTTGCCGCCGATCGCCGATTTTCCGGTTGCAGGCGCCGGCGAAATCGAGGATAACCAGATACGAACAGAATACCGAAAGGGGTCCCGCACATGTCCGAGCGCGAAAAGGCCATCGACCTAGCGATCAGCAGCATCGAGAAGCAGTTCGGCAAAGGGGCGATCATGCGGCTGGGCTCCGATGCCGACAAGCAGGTCGCGATCGAGACGATCTCCACCGGATCGCCGTCCCTCGACGCGGCGCTCGGGGTCGGCGGCATCCCTCGGGGCCGGATCGTGGAGATCTTCGGGCCGGAGTCGTCAGGGAAGACGACCCTCACTTTGCAGGTCGCGGCCGAGGCGCAGAAGAACGGTGGGACGGCGGCGTTCATCGACGCCGAGCACGCCCTCGACGTCAGCTACGCCCGCAAACTCGGAGTGCGGGTGGAGGACCTCCTCATCAGCCAACCGGACACCGGAGAGCAGGCGCTGGAGATCTGCGAGGTGCTGGTGCGTTCCGGGGCGGTCGACGTGATCGTGATCGACTCGGTGGCGGCGCTCGTCCCGCGCGCCGAGATCGAAGGGGAGATGGGGGACGCGCACATGGGGGTGCAGGCGCGGCTGATGAGCCAGGCGCTGCGGAAGCTGACCGCCACCATCTCCAAGAGCAAGACGACCGTCATCTTCATCAACCAGATCCGGATGAAGATCGGCGTGATGTTCGGGAACCCCGAGACGACGACGGGGGGGAACGCGCTCAAGTTCTACTCCTC
>CAYJRR010000161.1:0-2648 GCA_964372275.1 uncultured bacterium | reverse complement strand
GGAGGGGGAGACGGTGGTCGGCAACCGCACGCGGGTGAAGGTGGTGAAGAACAAGCTCGCCCCGCCGTTCCGGGAGGTGGAGTTCGACATCCTCTACGGCAAGGGGATCTCGCGCGAAGGGGACCTGATCGACCTCGGCGTGACGGCGAACCTGATCGAGAAGAGCGGCGCCTGGTATTCGTACAACGGCGAGCGGATCGGACAGGGACGCGAAGCGGCCAAGCAGTACTTGGTCGAGCACCCCGAGATCGGCCGGGCCCTGGAGAACGCACTCCGTGCGCAGTCCGGCCTGACCGTTCTCCCCGAATCGGCCCCCCGCCCGGCCGAAAAGGCCGCCGCCAACGGGCGGAGCCACGACGAGGAGCCGAAGCGTAAGTCCAAGTCTGCCATGGCATAATTCGATTCTGCACGCGCCCCTCGGCGGCGGTTCTTGAATTCTCTTGTCGGCGCCGGGCGTACGAGTAGATCGTCCGGCCAACGACTCGGGGATCGGCCCACTGGGGGGTCTTCTCCGGGACCACGGGCGCGGTCGGAGACCGATGGTCTCCGATCGCGTCTTTTTTTCGCCGCCGGCCGGACGGAGTACGATGCCGACATGTCCGCCGTCTGTCCGTCCTGCTCGGGTCAGCTCTCCTCCGCCGGTCAGGTCTGTCCCTGGTGTGGCGCGGCGCCCGACGGGTTCGGCGCCGAACCGACGCTGGCGGGCCAGGCGCCGCCCTCCGGGCCGACCAAGCCCGACATCGGTCTCGGCGGGCGATCGGTTCGGCCGGTCCCCACCTTGCCGCCACCGCCGGAAGATCGACCGCACACGGCGTGGAGTCCGGCACAGCTCGCCCTTCGGGTGGTGATCGTGGTGGCGGGGGCCTACCTCCTGCTCATCGGCGCGCGCGCCGCGGTCACGGAGATCGCCTGCCGGATCCCCGGCAGCACGCTCTGCCGGTAGCCAACTCCCCGAAGGGGCGTAGAATCGATCCGATGGAGCTGAACGAGATCCTGAAGATCGCGTTGCAGGGCGGGGCCTCGGACATCCATCTGAAGGCTGGGCTGCCGCCGATGTTCCGCATCGACGGCGCGCTCGTCCCGCTCAAGGACTCCCAGCGGCTGCCCCCGGAGCATGTCACCAAGACGGCGATGGGGATCATGAACGCCTTCCAGCGGGAGAAGTTCGCCCAGTACAACGAGCTCGACATGGCCTACGGCGTACCGGGCTTGGGCCGATTCCGCGTCAACGTCTTCCAGCAGCGCGGCACGACGGGGATGGTCCTGCGGGTCATCCCGTTCAAGATCTCGTCGATCGAGCAGCTCCACCTGCCGAAGGTGATCGAGCGGATCGCCGGGAACGAGCGCGGCCTGATCCTGGTCACCGGGACGACCGGTTCCGGAAAGTCGACCACGCTCGCCGCGATCATCGACCACATCAACGCCACCCGGACCTCGCACATCGTGACGATCGAGGACCCGATCGAGTTTCTGATGCGCGACAAGCGCTCGATCATCAACCAGCGCGAGGTGGGGGTCGACACGATGTCGTTCGCCCAGGCGCTGCGATCGGCGCTGCGGCAGGATCCGGACGTGATCCTGGTGGGCGAGATGCGCGACCTGGAGACGATCGAGACGGCGCTGACCGCCGCCGAGACCGGGCACCTGGTCGTCAGCACCCTGCATACGCTCGACGCCGCCGAGACGATCACCCGCATCGTCGCCGCCTTCCCTCCGTATCAGCAGAAACAGGTGCGCCTGCAGCTCGGCGGAATCCTCAAAGGGATCATCAGCCAGCGGCTCGTTCCGATGGCGGACGGCCGCGGCCGCGTCCCCGCGGTGGAGGTGCTGGTCTCGACGTCGACCACGCGCGAGATGATCGAAAACCCGGACCGGACCAAGGAGCTGCCGGACGCCATCGCCAACGGGTTCACCACCTACGGGATGCAGACGTTCGACCAGTCGCTCATGGCGCTGGTGCGCTCCAACCTGATCACCTACGAGATCGCGCTCCGCAACTGCACCAACCCCGACGACTTCGCGCTGCGGTTCCAGGGGATCAGCTCCACCTCCGATTCGACCTGGGAAAACTTCGACAAGACGGCGGTACCGCCGGCCGGGGGCGCCGTGCCGATCGGCGGGGCGAGCGCGACGCGGCCGGTCACCCCCGTTCCGCCCCGTGGCGCGGCGGCGCGGCCGGCTGCACCCCCGCGCCCGACCCCCCCGAAATCCGGCTCCGGCGGCGGCGATCCGAACCCCGGCGACGACGACATGCAGATCGAGCGGTTCTAGCCTCCGGCACGCGGGCGCGGCGCGAGGGGCGCGAGTCGACGACGCCACGGGTTTGACCCGCCCGGGTGCGGCGGCTACCGTCCGGCCTCCAACGTCCGAGTGAGGTCTTCGCGATGCTGCCCGCCGACGAGATCCGCGAACGGTTCTTGAGCTTCTTCGAGGCGCGGGGGCACGTACGCGTCCCTTCTTCCAGCCTCGTCCCGGAGGGGGACCCGACGCTCTTGTTCGCCAACGCGGGGATGAACCAGTTCAAGCGTCTGTTCCTCGGCGAAGAGACCCGCCCCTACTCGCGCGCCTGCTCCTCCCAGAAGTGCGTGCGCGCCGGCGGCAAGCACAACGATCTTGAGAACGTCGGCTTCACCGCACGGCACCACACC
>CAYJRR010000160.1:0-8680 GCA_964372275.1 uncultured bacterium | reverse complement strand
GCGGACTGCTGAAGGCTCGCTCCGTCCCCTTCTGCCGCAGGACCCGGAACTGCTCGGGCGAGAGCCGTTCGCGCCACTCCGCCTCCGTCCGGACGACCTTCTCCGCCTCCGTCGCACTCTTTTCCACGGTCCCCCTCTCCGTTCCGCGACCCGGAACTCCGCCCCGCGTCGCCGGATCGGCCGCGAGCGCGCGCGCCGCGAGCTGGCACCCGATGGCGGCGAAACCGACGACGACCGATCGACGCGAACCGTTCATGCCTTGGGTACGTTCCGGGACGCGATCCGGATGATGCGACCGGTCGCCGGAAGAGGCGAGTGGAACCCGCCGGCTACTCGGTGGCGGCGGCCGAAAACGCCGGCTCCGCGACGCCGCTCCAGGGGGCGAAGGCGCCGGCGGTGACGATCGGCGACTCGTCGTCGAGCGGCTCGATCGCCGGTTCGACCGCGGCGGCCAGGAGTCCCGGGGTCGCCTCCGTCGCCTGACCGGCGTCGACCGGGATCAGGTCGGCGACGGCGGGGAGGACGACCTGCGCCTTGCGCTGGGCCATGCTCCGTTCGATGGAGGTGATCGGTCGACGAAGATCGGCGCCGCCGTGGAGCGCGGCCCCCGCCTTGCGCAGCAGGCCCCGATATTCGACCACCAGCGAGGAGTAGCCGGTCGGCAGCTCGCGTCCCACGTCGAGCCACCGGGCGACCCGGTTGGGGCCCATGTTGTAGGCCTGCAGCACCCGCTCGAGATTTCCGTCGAACCGGCGATGGAGGTGGGCCAGGTAGGCGACCCCCATGCGGACGTTCTTCATCGGGTTGTAGAGGGTGTCGGGGCCGCTCCAGACGATCCCGAGCTGCGCGGCCAGCTCCTCGCCGACGAACGGGAGGATCTGCATCAGGCCGCGCGCACCCTTGTTCGACTCGGCGAAGTTGAAGAAGCGGCTCTCGACGCGGATCAGCCCGATCACCAGCCACGGATCGAGCGCGTGGCGCTCGGCCTCGGCGACGATCACCTTCGCCGTCAGGCGCTCCAGCGTCTCGTCCATCCCCGTCTTGTACGCGGTGAGGACGTCGTAGACCTTCTGCTCGATCGGACGGTCGAACGCGATCACGCCGTCGGTCGCGTCGCACAGCGAGACGGTCTTTGCGCGCGAGCCCTCGTCGAATTCGGCGGTGACGCTGAACGGATCGACGGGCGCCTCGTCGAACGCCTCGGCCTCCCGGATCTCCGGGGCGGTGATTACCGTCGCGGCAACGAGGAGACTGATCCCCACCGTCGTCGCGACGTGCAGCTTGTGGGCGCCGTGATCCATCAAGCGGTCTTACGTAGCAACCGAGGTGCCACGGAGCAACGCTCGAATCGTGCCGGCGGAAACCGTTCGGGCGCGGCGGCTTGCGGAGAAGGGCGCAAATTCCACCCGGCGGCGTGTCCGCCGGGACTGCCATCCGCGGCTGACATTTCGTCGTCAAAGGAGCGATCTGGCGGTCGCAAGTGTCTGAAATCGTGGGGCGGACGATCGGGGGCAGCGCCGAAACCAGCCGGGACAGGCGCGCCCCCTGATGCCTAAGATCTCAGGAACGCTCTTGAAACGCCCTTGACTCCCGGGGTTCGGACTCTAGAATGCCCCGGTTTTCGACTTCGCGAATGTAAAGAAGAGTCGGCCCACGATCGACGCGGGCCGCGAAAGGCTTGGGAAGACATGTACGCCATCATCCATTCGGGCGGAAAGCAGTACCGCGTCGCCGCCGGCGAGACGGTTCGAATCGAGAAGCTCGACGGACACGTCGGGGATTCGGTGACGCTTCAGGACGTGCTGCTGATCGCCGACGGCGACAAGGTGCAGATCGGGCGACCGCTCGTCCCCGGCGCCGTCGTCACCGGAACGATCGTGGCCCAGGACAAGGCGAAGAAGATCCTCGACGTCACCTTCCGCCGCCGCAAGGCCTCCTCCAAGTCGAAGGGGCATCGCCAGCCGTACACCGGCGTGCAGATCACCGGGATCACCCAGGGGTAATGCGTCATGGCACACAAGAAGGGACAAGGCTCCTCTCGCAACGGCCGTGACTCCGCCGGCCAGCGGCGCGGCGTGAAGCTCTACGACGGGCAGCTCGCGTCGGCCGGGTCGATCCTCGTCCGACAGTGCGGAACGGTCATCCATCCCGGCCTGAACGTCGGCGTCGGATCGGACTACACGCTCTTCGCCAAGATCACCGGCAAGGTGAAGTACGAGCGCCTGGGCAAGGATCGCCGCAAGGTGAGCGTCTTCCCGGTCGAGCCGGCGTAGCGCGCGCGTGTACGCGCGCAGGCGCGGCGCCGCCCCGAGCGCGACGCACACGATGGGACGGGTGGCGACGTGAATCCGGAATCGTTCCTCGACGCGCTTTGGCAGGTCTACGCGCGCGAGGTTCCGCACGCGCGACGGTTCCTGGATCTCGCCGCAGGTTCCTTTCGCAACGACCACGTCGCGTTCCGGTCGCTCGCCCGGCCGGGCGGCGGGATCGCGTCGATGGCGCCTCTGTTCGAGCGGCTCGGCTGGCGGGCGGCGGGGGCGTACGAGTTCCCCGACGCCCACCTTCGGGCGATCCACCTCTCCCATCCGAACGCGCTTCCGCGGATCTTCCTCTCGGAGTTGATCCCCGGACGGCTGCCGCGCGACGCGGCGGAGATCCTCCTCCGGATGCCGCCCGATCCGCCGCCGCCGGAGGGTCTCGAGGGGCTCGTCGCCTGGTTTGCGCCGCCGCCGGTTCCCCCGACGCGACGGGAGCTGGAGACGGTCGATGCCGTCTCGCAGTACGGCGCGTGGCTGCTCGCGTTCGGACGGAAGGTGAACCACTTCACGGGCCGCGTCGACGACATCGAGGCCTGGGTCACGAGGCTCCGCGCCGCCGGCGTTCCGATGAAGGCGGAGATCGAAGGGGCCCCCGGGTCGGCGCTCCGGCAGTCGGCGACCGCCGCCGTTCCGTTGCCGGTCGCGCTGCGCGACGGCGGAACGGTCGAGCGTCCCTACGCCTACTTCGAGATCGCCGAGCGCCGCGCCGGATTCGACGGCTTCCTCGGCCCGCAGGCCCGGCAGCTGTTCGAGATGACGCGCCCGACGGGGGAGAAGGACTCCCGGTGAAGTTCGTCGACGAAGCGAAGATCCTCGCGCGAAGCGGCGCCGGCGGGAACGGCGCGGTCTCGTTCCTGCGCGAGAAGTACCGGCCGCACGGCGGGCCCGACGGTGGCGACGGCGGGAAGGGCGGGGACGTCGTCTTCGTCGCCGACCGGAACCTGGCCACCCTCCTCGACTTCAAGTTCACCCCGATCCAGGTCGCGGAGCCCGGCGGCCCGGGGCGCGGTAAGAAACAGTCGGGGAAGGACGGCGAGGACCGGGTCATCCGCGTTCCGGTCGGCACCGTCGTCCACGACGACGAGACCGGGGAGACGCTCCACGACCTCGCGCGCGATGGCGAGCGATGGATCGCGCTCGAAGGGGGACGCGGCGGCCGCGGGAACGCGCGGTTCGCGACCCCGACCCGGCAGGCGCCGCGAAAGGCCGAGTCCGGCCGGCCGGGACGGGAACGGACGTTCCGCCTGGAGCTGAAGCTCCTCGCCGACGTCGGCCTGGTCGGATTCCCCAACGCCGGGAAGAGCACGCTCCTCTCGCGCGTCTCCGCGGCGCGTCCCAAGATCGCCGACTACCCCTTCACCACCCTCGCCCCGCAGCTCGGCGTGGTGACGCGGGGGCGGCGCGGCGAGGAGCGGACCTTCGTCATCGCCGACATCCCCGGTTTGATCGAAGGAGCGAGCGAAGGGGCCGGGCTCGGTTTCCGGTTCCTGCGTCACGTCGAACGGACGTCGGTCTTCCTCCACGTCGTCGACGCCGCCGACGAGTCCGGTGGCGGGCCGGCGGGCCGCTTCAAGACGGTCGAGCGGGAGATCCTGCGTTACGATCCGGAGCTCGGGAAGGTGCCGGTGATCGTCGCGGCGAACAAGATCGACCTGGCGCAGGGACGGTCGGGCGCGAAGCTGCTCGCGAAGAAGCTCGCGCGGCGCGGCATTCCGGTCCTTCCGATCTCCGGCGTCACGGGGGAAGGGATCGAGGCGCTGCTGCGCGCGGTCGAGGAGAGGGTGCGCGAGCGGCGGGCGGGGCGCGTGGTGGAGGCCCCGTGAAGAAATGGAAAATGGAAAATGGAAAATGGAAAACCGGTCAACGGTTCCATTTTCCGACGCGGCCGTCGCAGGTGCGAGTCCGGGCTTTGGCGCGGCCGGTCGGGGCCTGCGCCAGCGCGCGGGCGGTGCTTCTACTGTCTGGTCTCGCCGCCGGATGCGGGCCCTCCGTCGGTCCGGCGGACGACCTCCGCGCGCAGATCTTCGAGGTCCCCTACCAGTCGTTCATCGCCGACGCGGGGGGGCATCGCGCGACGTGCGAGATCGCCGTCTCGGCGCGCGGCGAGCAGGGGCGATTGCGGGACGAGCTGTCCTCCGCGGTCGAGGTCGACGACGCCGGGAACTATCGCGTCCGACGCGGCGACGGCTGGGAGACGGTGCGGGTCGGATCGATCTCCTGGCAGCGGCCGAAAGGGGGCGGATTCGCGCGGGTCGAGTCGGGGGCGCGCGCCGATCTCCTGCGGGACGCCGCCGCCGCCGGCTGGCGGCTGGTGCTGGCGCCGGTGCGCTCCCGCCTGGCGTTCACCCGCACCGGTTCGAAGGAGCTCGGGGAGCGCGAGATCGAGGTCTATCGCGTCATCGGCGATCCCGGCGGCGGAGGGGACGGAGGGGCCGTCCTGGAACGCGGCGAGGGGACGGTCGAGGTCGACGCCCGCACCGGCTTTCCGGTGTCGTTCCGCTTCCGCGGGGCCTTTTCGGCCAACGCGCCGACCCCCGCGGTCGGGCGCGTCGCCTACGACGTGGAGTCGATCGCCTGTTCCGTGACCGTGCTCGGCGGAATCGCGCCGATCCCCCCACCGACGGTGGCGCGGTGAGCGTCCGGCGCGTGGTGGTGAAGGTCGGCAGCCGGCTGCTGTCCGAGGAGGGCGGCGGGCTTTCAGGCGCGCGCCTCGCGGCCCTGGCCGCCGACGTCGCGCGCGTGCGCGAAAGCGGGGTCGAGGTGGTGGTCGTCTCCTCGGGGGCGATCGCGTGCGGATGGCCGAGGCTGGGTCTACCGGCGCGCCCGCGCAGCCTGCCGGAGCTGCAGGCCTCGGCCGCCGCCGGGCAGAGCCTGCTGATGCGCGGGTGGGAGGACGCGCTCGGACGGCACGGACTGACTGCCGCGCAGGTGCTGCTCGTCCACGCCGACGTCGCCCACCGCCGGCGCTACCTGAACGCCCGCGGCGCGATCGTCGCGCTGCTCGAGCTGGGGGCCGTCCCGGTGGTGAACGAGAACGACACCGTCGCCGTCGCCGAGATCCGGTACGGCGACAACGACAACCTCTCCGCCGACGTGGCGGCGCTCGTCGACGCCGACCTGCTCGTGCTGTTGACCGACATCGAGGGTCTCTACACCGCCGATCCCCGGGTCGATCCGCGGGCGACGGTGATCCCGCACGTCGTCGACATCGACCGCGAGGCGGCGCCGTTCGCCGGCGGCGCGGCGGCGGGACCCGGAACGGGCGGCATGGTGACCAAGGTCGAGGCGGCGCGGAAGGCGACGCGGGTGGGGATCCCGGTCGTCGTCTGCGACGGCCGGCCGGCGGGACAACTTCCTCGCCTCGTCGCCGGCGAATCGGTCGGGACGCGCTTCGAGGCGGGCGGGCGCCTGGCGGCGCGGAAGCACTGGATCGCCTACACGCTGAAGGTCGAAGGGACGCTCGTCCTGGACGGGGGGGCCGCGACGGCGATCGCCGGCGGAAAGAAGAGCCTGCTCCCGTCGGGAGTGACGCGGGTCGAGGGGAGTTTCCGCCGCGGCGCGGCGGTGCGCTGCGTCGGGCCCGACGGCCGGGAGCTGGCGCGCGGACTCGTCGCCTACGACGCCGCCGACGCGCGACGGATCGCGGGGAAGCGCTCCGCCGAGATCGAGACGATCCTGGGGTTCACCTTCGGCGACGCGCTGGTGCACAAGGACGAGCTCGTGCTGACCGAGGCCGGGTCCAAGGCGAAGGAGAGGGGGCGGGCGTGAGCACACCGATGCGACAGGCGGCGGACCGTGCGAAGGAGGCGTCTCGCCGTCTCGCGACGCTGCCCGGCCGGGTGAAAGACGCGGCGCTCCTCGCCATGGCGGCGGCGGTCCGGGAGAAGGCCCCGGAGATCCTCGAGGCCAACGCGCGCGACCTGGCCGACGCCGACCGCGCGACCGGAGAAGAGGCGATCTCGCCCCCGATGCGGAAGCGGCTGTCGCTCGACGCGGCCAAGGTGGAGGGGATGGCGGCGGCGCTGGAGGAGATCGCCGCGCAGCCCGACCCGATCGGCGCGGTGGAGGAGGTGGTGCGCCGTCCGAACGGACTGGAGGTGGGCCGGATGCGCGTCCCGCTCGGGGTGATCGCCATGATCTACGAGGCGCGGCCGAACGCCACCTCCGACGCGGCGGGCCTGTGCCTCAAGAGCGGGAACGCGGCGATCCTGCGCGGAGGGCGCGAGGCGTTGCGCAGCAACGTGGCGATCGGAACGGCGCTCTGCGAAGCCGCCGAACGGGCCGGCGTGCCGGCCGGCTGGCTTCACGTCGTGCCGCGTCCCGACCGCGAAGACGTGCTCGCCCTGTTGGAAATGGACGACCGGATCGACCTGGTGGTTCCGCGGGGTGGGGAGTCGTTGATCGACTTCGTCGCGCGGCACGCGCGGATGCCGGTGTTGCGTCATGCGCGCGGGGTCTGCCACGTCTACGTCGACGCGGCGGCCGATCTCGAACTCGCGGCGCGGATCGTGGTCGACGCCAAGGCGCAGAACCCGGCCGTCTGCAACGCGGCCGAGGCGCTGCTGGTGCACGCCTCCGTGCGCGATCGCTTCCTCCCGCCGGTGATCGACGCGCTCTCCGCGCGCGGGGTGGAGATCCGCGGCGACGCCGCGTTCGCCGCCGCCGACCGCCGGGTGGTTCCGGCCCGGCCCGACGACTTCGGGCGCGAGTTCCTGGCGCCGGTGATGGCGGCGCGGGTGGTCGACGGTTTCGACGAGGCGTTGGAGCACATCGCCCGTCACGGCAGCCGCCACACCGAAGCGATCGTCACCCGCGATCTCGGCGCGGCGCGCCGCTTCCAGCGCGAGGTCGACGCCTCGGCGGTGATCGTCAACGGATCGACCCGGCTGAACGACGGGGGGGTGCTGGGGCTCGGGGCCGAGCTCGGGATCAGCACCACCAAGCTGCACGCCTTCGGACCGATGGGGGCGCGGGAGCTGACCGGACGGAAGTTCGTCGTCCTCGCCGACGGCCACCTCCGGGGCGATCTCTAGAAGGTGTCGCGGTCTTTCGGGGCCTCCGATGCCCCTAAACGAGCCCCCGGTCGGGCCTTTTGGAATCGTCGGCCGGGCGCGCCGGGCCGATTGCCGCCCCCCGGTACGGGTAATAGAATTGTTGAAGAATCGTAGCCCTCTTCAAACCACCCGGAGGACACCCACCATCGACGCAAAACAGACGGCCCTTCAGATCGCGGCGGCGGCGTTGGACAAGAAGGCAATCGACCTGGCGATCCTGGACGTTCGAAACCTGGCCTCGTACGCGGATTTCGTCGTCGTCTGCAGCGGATCGTCGGACCGTCAGGTGACGGCGCTGGCCCATGGGATCGAAAAGGCGATGGCGCAGGTCGGGGTGAAGTGCCGGGGGATCGAAGGGATGGAGAGCGGCCGGTGGGTGCTGCTCGATTTCGGCGACGTGGTGCTGCACGTCTTCTACGACCCGATCCGGGCCAACTACGACATCGAGGGGCTGTGGCCGGAGGCGCCGCACCTCGAGATCCCGGGGTACGACCGCAAGCGCGACGTGGGCTACGCCCAGTTCGCGTGATACACAGCCGTTCGTGGGGGTTCGTCCCGTCGTCCTGGTGATCCTCGACGGCTTCGCGCTGCGCGAGGAGCGGCACGGCAACGCGGTGGCGATGGCGAGGATGCCGGTGCTCGACCGGCTGTTGCGCGACTACCCGCGTGCGCCGCTGAAGACGAGCGGACTGGCGGTCGGCCTTCCCGACGAACAGATGGGGAACTCCGAGGTCGGCCACCAGAACATCGGCGCCGGCCGGATCGTCTACCAGGACCTGACGCGCATCGATCTCGCGGTGAAGGACGGATCGTTTTTCACCAATCCCGTTCTCCTCGAACTGTGCGCGCGCGCGAAGGCCGGTTCCGGCCGCCTTCACCTGATGGGGCTGGTCTCGACCGGCGGCGTCCATGCCAGTTTCGAGCATCTTCTGGCGATGGTGGCGCTGGCGAAACGGGAGGGGGTGGCCGAGGTCTGGGTCCACGCCTTCACCGATGGACGCGACACGCCGCCCAAGAGCGGCCAAGGCTTCCTGCGGTCGCTCCAGGAGCGGCTGGCGGCGGTGGCGGCTGCGGCGCCGAGCGGGTCCGGCGGGTCGACCGCCGCGGCGGCGAGCGGCGGCGGTCCGGCGGGATTCCGCGCCGGTGTGGCGACGGTCTGCGGACGCTACTTCGCCATGGACCGCGACAAGCGGTGGGACCGGGTGAAGCGGGCGTGGGACGCGATGGTCCACGGCGAGGGGGTCCCCGCGCGCTCCGGGGACGAGGCCGTGACGACGTCGTACGCCGGCGGGACGACCGACGAGTTCA
>CAYJRR010000159.1:5754-8929 GCA_964372275.1 uncultured bacterium | reverse complement strand
CATCTGAAGATCGTCGAGTAGGGAAACAGAGAGTATGTATAGTGCTAGGAAAAGGAGGCCGCCTGGACAAGGCGCTCGACCGCGGGAAGTTCTCGAACCGCCGGAAGGGGCTGTCGCCCGCCGAGACCAAGCTGCAGGCCGGGATGTGGGAGCTCCCGCCGGGCAAGACGTCGTTCCCGATGCACGTCCACCACGTCACCGAGGAGGCGCTCTACGTCCTCTCCGGCCGGGCGAAGGTGCGCACGCCGGACGGAGAGACGGCGATCGGTCCGGGGGACTACGTCGCCTTCCCGGTGAGCGGACCGGCGCACCAGCTGGTCAACGACGGCCCGGAGTCGTTCGTCTACCTGGCCTTCTCGGTCAACACCGCCGGCGCCGACGTCGTCGAGTATCCCCACTCGAAGAAGGTGATCTCGTCGATCGGCCTCGGCCCCGACCGCAAGCGCTACATCTTCCGCGCCAAGGACCAGGTCGACTACCTCGACGGCGAGGAGTAGCCCGCTTCAGGGAGAGGCGTCGGAGGGGTCGACGAGCGGGACCTTCGCGCGGGCGAGCTCCTTCCGGAGGCCCTCGTCGCCGCCTTCGCGCAGCCAATGGTAGAGGCGCATCCCCGGGATGCGGGACTGGATGCGGAGCCGCATCCAGCGTAGCCGCGCGTCATCGAACGACTCCCCTCCCGGGGTCGCGCGGCCGATGCGGACGAGCGCGTCGGCGACGAGCCGGCTCGCCGGGTCGGTCAGGACGTAGTCGTGGTCGGAGAGGTGATTGATCGTCGCCTCGAATCCGGGCATCGACGGGAGCGCGAAACCGTTCCCCTTCCGCACGAGCAGGCCGATCTCCACCGGGTCGACCTTCGCCACGATCGCCGCGGCGCGCAGGTAACCGACGACGATCGGTTCCGACGCGCCCCCGGGCGGATCGTGCGCCGACGCGAGCGCGATGACGAATTCCGGCGGAAGTCCGCGGTGCAGCGCCTCGGCGGCGATCATCGGATGATGCGACGCCGTTCCCGCCACCTTCGCCTGGTGCGTGAGCGAGCCGTCGGCCTTCCACTGGAGCACCCACGCCTTGAAGGCGTCGTGAAGGATCGGGGCGGCGAGGACGAAATCGCGACGAAGTGCGATCTTGTAGCTGTGCCTGTAGTTCTCCTCCAGCGCGAGCGCCGCCCGAAGGTTGAAGGCGGTGTGGACCGGAAGTCCGCCCGGGTAGGCGTGATGCAGATCCGGCGTGCCGCCCGGCGCCGCGAGGAAGGTCGGCCGCGCCGGGCCCTTGTCGGCGACCGGCGGGAAGAGCGCGTCGACGGTCGTTTCCGGCGGGAGAAGGCCCGTCGACACCAACGCTTGCCGGGCGGCCTCGCGCGAGGGGACGTCCGGATAGGTGGCGAGGAACGTCGGGACCGGATCGGCGAGGATCTCCTGCACCGCCCGCCGGAGCGCGGGGTCGCGGATCGTCGCGGCCTGCCGCTGCACGTACGCGAGCGCCGCCTTGGCATCGCCGTTCGCCGCCGCCAGTCGCGCCGCCCGCTCGTTCCCCTCCTGTGCGAAGGCGGGACGCGCGAAAAGGGCCGCCACGGCGACGAGGGTCCGGGCTCGCATTCGCGGAAGGGTACGGCGATCGGCACCCGTGCGGAAGGTGCGCCGGTGCCGTCGGCGCGGGGCGGAGCACCGTCCTCACGCGGGAGGTGGGCAATGCTGGGACTCGAAGGCCGGGTCGTCCTGGTCACCGGCGGCAATCGCGGAATCGGCGCGGCGACGGCGGCGCGCCTCGCGGCCCTGGGGGCGCGCGTCGCCGCGGTGTGCCGCCGGCCCCCCTCCGGTCGGGAGGCGGAGGGGATCCGGGCCATTGCCGCCGACGTCACCGACGCCGAGGGCATGGACCGTGCCGTCGACCGGATCGAGCGGGAGGTCGGTCCGATCTTCGGCGTGGTCGCCAATGCCGGGATCACGCGCGACCGTCTCTTCGGGAAGATGCCGCCGGAGAGCTGGCGCGAGGTGATCGAGACCAACCTCCACGGCGTCTACCACACGCTTCGTCCGACCCTCCCGCGTATGCAGGGGCGAGGCGAGGGGGCGATCGTGCTGGTCGCGTCGATCGTCGGCGAGCGCGGAAACGTCGGGCAGGCGAACTACGCCGCGAGCAAGGGGGCGCTCGTCGGTTTGGGGAAGGCGCTCGCCCGCGAAACGGCGCGCGCCGGCGTGCGCGTCAACGTCGTCTCCCCCGGATTCGTCGAAACCGACATGCTGCGCGACGTCCCCGACCGGGTGCGCGAGCGGATCGTCGCCGAGATCCCGTCCGGGCGATTCGGCCGGCCCGACGAGATCGCCTGGGGGATCGCCTTCCTCCTCTCGCCCGTCGCGTCGAGCTTCACCACCGGCGAGGTCCTCCGCATCAACGGCGGCCACCAGATGTAGGCGTCAGAAGCCGACGCCGGCGCTGACCGCGGCCATCGGTTGCCAGGCGTCTTGCGGCCGCGCGAGCTCGGGGGCGTGGGGCAGGTAGGCGAGGCTTACGGACAGCTCACCGACCATCTCCAACCGGCGGCCGAGCGGCGAGAGCAGCCGCAGGGAGGTCCCGAACTCGGCGCCGGCGGTTTCGACCTCGTCCGGGCCGGTCCCGCGGAAGTCGAACCCCGGCGAGTCCTCGCCGACCTGCAATTCTGCGAAGCCGACGTTGAGGTGGGGCTCGAGGATCGCGCCGCGGGCGCGGAGCTTGGCGACGCGGACCTTGGCGAGGAAGTGAGCGACCTCCGGCGAGTCCTCGTGGTGCAGGAATCCGCTGCCCGTCCCGCACGCGTCGACGCTCAACCAGGCGAGGGGCCCGAGCTCCAAGCACATCGACGGACGGCCGCTCCCGGTGGTGCTCGATGCGCCGAGCCGGAAGTTCGCGTAGCTCCGGACCGGTGCGCCGAGTCGCGTCGTCGACGCGGCGCCGAACCCCTCCGCCCGCGCCGTTGCGCCGGACAGGAACACGGCCGCGGCGACGAACACGGGCGCGAATCGATCTCCACGGTGGATCATGGCGTATACTCCCGGCGGCCGCGCCGGTGGCGGCCGCGAGAAAACCTACAGTGCCGTGCCGCCGCGCGGTCAGCCAGAGAATTGTTCACGAGGTGAGTCGTGCCCGTCGCATTGGAGTCCGTCCGTGGGTGGATCAAGGAGGGTCGGCAGGTCATCTT
>CAYJRR010000159.1:0-5744 GCA_964372275.1 uncultured bacterium | reverse complement strand
GACGTCTGGGTCCGGGAGAAGGACGGATCGCGCCGCGTCGCGCCGGAGGAGGTTCCGCCGTTCCTGCGCGGGCTTCCGCGCGAAGCGTTGCTCGTGACCTACAGCCGTCGCGACCCGGCCCGCGCGCGGCTTCTCGCCGGGACCTTGACCCAGCACGGCTTCAAGCGCGTGCAGGAGCTTTCCGCCGACGACTGGCGCGCGCTCGACGTGGCCAGCGCCCGCCGCGGGAAGGATCCGGTCTTCCCGTCGGTCTGGTAGCGGCTCGGCGATGACGACGCCGTCCGAGGGGCACTACTCGGTGGTCCGGATTCCCGACCACTGGTTCATCGCCTGCCGCTCCGACGAGGTGAAGGATCGGCCGATCGCGCGGACGGTCCTGGGGACGCCGCTGGCGCTGTTCCGGTCGGCCTCCGGCCCGGCGGCGCTGGTCGACCGGTGTCCACACCGAAATGTGCCGCTCTCGCTCGGTCGGGTTCGCGATCGCGAGCTGGAGTGCGCCTACCACGGTTGGCGCTTCGACGGATCGGGGGCCTGCGTCGCGGTTCCCGGATCCTGCGAGCCTCTCGACCGCAAGGCCCAACGCGCCTCGCGCTGGGCGGCGCGGGAGCGGGACGGCTACGTCTGGGTTCACTCCACGCCGGACGTCGATCCGTCGACCGAGCCGTACCGGATCCCGCGCGTCGACGATCGGTCGTACGTCGTGATCCGCCGGGAGCTCACCGTCCGCGCGAGCCTGCACGCCGCGCTGGAGAACGCGCTCGACGTGCCCCACACCGCCTTCCTGCACGGCGGACTGTTCCGCACGCGCCGCAAGGAGACCGAGATCGAGGTGATCGTGAGGCGCGCCGCCTGCGGGATCGAGGCGGAGTACGTCGGCGAACCGCGGCCCCCCGGGTTGGTCGCGCGGCTCCTCGCGCCGCAGGGTGGGATCGTCCAGCACGTCGATCGGTTCCTCCTCCCGTCGATCGCCCAGGTGGAGTACCGCCTCGGCCCCAGCCACTTCCTGGTCACCACGGTGATGACCCCGGTGACCGAGGCCGAGACGCGGTTCTACGCGGTCCTCTGCCTTCGCCTGCCGGTGCCGTCGGCGCTGCTGCGCCTGTTCACGCCGTTCGCGATGCGCATCTTCCACCAGGACGCCGCGATCCTCGCCCACCAGACCGACAACGTGCGGCGCTTCTGCGGGGAGCAGTACGCCAACACCTCGATCGACGTCCTCGGCCAGCAGATCTGGCGCCTGCTCAAGGCGGCGGAGCGAGGCGAGGCCGCGCTGCCTGTCGCGGACCTCGAGCGCCGCCTCCGAATGCGCGTCTGACGGCGGGCGCAGCGTCGCTCGACGGTCAGCGTCGCGGCCGGCGGAGGCGGGGATCGACGCCGGCGCGGAGGTAGGGCTCGAGCCAGCCGTGTCCGGCGTCGGGCCAGGCGTCGACGCGCGGGAGGTACGGTTTCAGGTCGAGGATCGGCGTGCCGTCGAGGAGGTCGACGCCGCGAACGCGCACCCGGCCCCCGTCGACGTCGACCGAGTCGAGCGCCGCGCAGGTGAGCCCGATCGGGGACGGGCGGTGCGGGGCGCGCGTGGCGAACAGTCCGCGCTTGGGGCCGCCGCGGGGCGGCTTCACGCGGGCGGTCCATCCTTCGCTCCGGTCGAAGAGGAAGATCACCCACACGCGGTCGAAGGTGTCGAGGTCGTGCAGCGCCTTCCGGTACTCGGGATCGATCTCCAGCACCGCTTCCGCGTCCGGCGCCGCCTCCGGCTGGTGCGGCGCCTGCTCGCGCCGGATCCACGGCGTGCGCGCGTGGCCGACGATCCGGATCGCGATCGAGCCCATGGCGCTCCCGAGGATCAGCGCGCGTACGTCGACGTGCGGCAGTTCAGCGTCGTGACCGAGTCGGCGAGCTGGAAGAGCGAGTGCTCGTAGTGGACCGTCTTCCGTCCGCCGAAGGCCCGCGGCCGGCTGTAGTCGACCTTCGCCGAGTTGCGGCAGCCGTTCATGAAGTCCTCGAACCGGACCTCGAGCGCCTTCACCTGGTAGCGGCGCGACGACGCGCTCGCCTCGATCCGCTTCCCCGCGCCCGCGGCGTCGACGTCGTTGCCGACCTTGATCGCCGCCTGCACGTCGCTCCGGAACGACTGCTCGCGCAGCGCGACCCGCCCCCACAGCCCGCCGGCGACGACGACCACCCCGACGATCGCGACCTGTCCCGTTTTCATCGCCCGATCCTACGCGCCACGCCGTCAGCGAGTGAAGAAGCGATGTTCGATCTTCTGGGTCGGGTCGTCGCCGCCGACCCACGCCCCCCAGAAGACGCCCGGCGTCGCGGTCTCCACGATCTTTCCGGTGTAGCCCTCGATCTCCGGTCGAGCGACGGCGGCGTCGGGATAGGTACCCCCGGCGAAGATTTCCACGGTGCTCCCGGAGTCGACGAAGTCGGTGGTGAGCCAGGCGACATGCTTCGATCCCTCCTCGCGGTCGACGAAGATCGTCGGGAAGACGTCGGTCGCCGGACCGGCGCCGCTGTCGCTGGTCATCACCGGGGCCGTCCAGGAGATTCCGTCGGTCGAGGTCGCGAAGAGCGTGTCGGTTGCGGGCTCGACGATCACCTGCAGGATGTCGTTTCCGGACGTCGCCGGGTATCGCGTCCAGACCAGCCAGAAGGCGCCGCTGCCGTCCTGGAGGACGAACGGATAGGTGTTGTGGTGATCGGCGTCGTTCACTCCGGCGAGCAACGTCGGCGCGCCCCACGACCCACCGCGCGTTTTCACCGACACGAACAGGCGGGTGCGCGTCTCGCTCAGGGTCGGGTCCCCGTCGTCGTCGCGCGCGATCGCCGCGAAGTAGGCGAGCATCCGATCGCCGGCCCGGTCGTGGACCAGCGACGGGAGCCAGTCGCCCGGACCGAGGGTGACCGTCTCCGCCGCGGAGGTGAGCCACGACGCCGGATCGGCGGTGCGCTTGTAGAGGATGCGGTTCTCGTGCCCGAAACAGTCGACCGACGGATTGCATCCGTAGGGGAGCAGCGTCCGTTCGAACCACGCCACGTGGAAGTCGCCGTCGTCGCTCTGCGCCAGGCTCGGATAGAAGGCGAACCCCGCGCCCGAGGTGACCTGCGCCGGTTCCGTCCAGGTCCTACCGTCGTAGGAGGAGACGAGGAAGACCTCCTTGTCCTCCTGCCCCGAGGGGAGCGTACCGTTCCGATTCGAATACCACGCGGCGTGCAGCGAGCCGTCGGCGGCCACCAGCAGGCTCGGATCCTCGTCCTGGCCCGACTCGTTTCCGACGCTGAGCGTCGACTTCGGTCCCGGCTCGATCCGCGTGAGCGGGTCGGCGTCGTCGCCCCCGCCCCCGCCGCCATCCCGGCACGCGGGGAGGAGGCCGGTCATGAGCAGGAGGAGCCGCCACCGCATGTCGGAAGTGTAACGGCAGGCGGTCTTTCACGGCTGCCGCCCTGCGTCGTGGGGCACGCAGGGTGCGCGCGGCCGGGGCGATCCTGCGACGCGGCCGCCACCATCGATCTCCCCGGGGCGGAAAAATCCCTTTGCGCAGGCGGTGGGTGGTGATTGGCTCGAATGCTGCTCTTCGGGTTCGCGAGGAGAACGGGATGAAACGGAATCGTTCGTTCCTGACGCTCGGCGTCACGCTGCTCATCGCCGCCTGCAACGACGGCGCGATCGTCGGCCGTCCCGAGGCCGAGCCGGAAGCGACCCCCACCTCGACCCCGCCGACCGATCCGACGCCGACCCCCACGCTCCCACCCGTTCCGGGCGACATCGAGATCGTCATGACCTGGGACGACCTCGGCGATGACTGGGAACTGCACCTGGTGAAGCCGGGCGGTCGGATCAACGACAGCCTCACCGACTGCACCTGGACCACGTGCATCTGGACCTCTCCCGATTGGGGGGTGGCGGGCGACGCCGCCGACGATCCGCACAAGGACTTCGACGACGTCGACCAATTCGGCCCCGAGCGGATCTGGCTCGCGGGTCCGGAGACCGGGACCTACACCGTGCTCGTCGAGCACTGGGGTACGGGAAGCCCCGACTCCGACGGAACGATCACCCTCGAAGTCGACGGACAGGTGATGACGTTGCCGAAGGAGAACCTTCCGCCGCAGCACGTCTGGACGGTGGCGACGATCGACTGGCCCTCCGCCGTGGTGACCCCGAGCGACGCCGTCTTCGACTGCACCGCCAGCTGGTCCGGCGGCTGCACCGCCGAGCTGCCCTAGGCGGCGCGCGGGCCCTTCAACAGAAACGTCTGCATCGGGCCCTTCCCCTTCACGTCGATCGTCCCCCGCTCGACCAGGTCGTAGCGGTCCCGCAGGAACCGGCAGGTCGCCTCGGTGACCTGGATCTCCTCGGCGAGGCCGTGCGATTCCATCCGGGAGGCGGTGTTCACCGTGTCGCCCCACAGGTCGTAGATGAACTTCTTCTTCCCAATGACCCCCGCGACGACCGGGCCGGAGTGGATGCCGATGCGCATCCGCAGGTCGGCGCCGTGCCGGGCGCCGACCACCCGCACGATGGCGGGCATCTCCAGGGCCATCGCGGCCAGGGCATGCGCGTGGTCCCCGCGGCCAACCGGGATCCCCGCCGCGACCATGTAGGCGTCGCCGATCGTCTTGATCTTCTCGACGCCGTGCTTTTCGGCGAGGTCGTCGAAGCGCGAGAACAGCTCGTTCAGGACGGTGACGAGGGCCTGCGGCGCCACCTTCTCGGAGTAGCTCGTGAACCCGACGATGTCGCAGAACATGACCGACGCCTCGCCGAACGACTCCGCGATCGTGCCGCCGTCGCTCTTGAGGCGCTCCACGATCGGTGCGGGGAGGATGTTCTCGAGGAGCGCGTCGGCGCGCCGGCGCTCGCCGTCGAGCGCCGATTCCAACCGGTGGGCGGCGGAGTCGAGGACGTAGGTGATCAACAGCAGGCTGGCGAAGGTGCTCGCGGCGTTCGCCACGTACAGCAGCTGTTCCGCCCCCTGGGGCAGCGGTTCGAGCGGCGCATGGTTCCGGGTCCAGAGGTACAGCCCGGCATACACCGCGATCCCGACGAGCGCGACCGCCGCTTTCGCCGGCTTCGTCAACGTCGAGACCCCGTTGAAGACGACCGGGAGGATCACGTAGTTCTGGAACCCGGCCCCCCATCCGAGGACCACCGCGCTCACGCCCGAGCTCGCGATGACGTCGAGGAACGACAGGACGAACGCGAGTCGGAGGCGGCCCTGCCGGTGGATTCGTGCGATGCCGAGAAAGACCAGCACGCAGGCCCCGTCCATCACCGCGAGCGACGTCACGCCGAGCGCCGCGAACATCGCCGCCAGTCCGAAGTGGATGACGACGCCGAGCGCGATGGCGTAGGCGGCCAACGCGTACCAGCGGCGGTGCGCCGGATCGATGTCCGGCACGTCCCTCAGGAACGACCGCGCCGCTCCAAGCATCGTCCCCACCGTGTAGACGATTTTCGAGCGTCCGTCATGAAGGCCGTGCGGGCACTCCTGCGGGGATCGCGGGCGGGGTCATTGGCAGGACTGGAAATACCAGTTCGCGGTCTCGACGAACGCGGTGTAGGAGCTCTTGCAGACGCTCCGCCAGCCGCCGAAAACCTCGTCCGAGGTCGTCTCGGAATGCGCGCATCCGCGACCCTCGATCCGGGCAAACTGCACCTTGACGCCGGAGCCCTCGCGGACGATTCGGACGAAGGTGTGCGGCGCGGAGTAGTTCTCCCCCCCTGCCTGGTAGTTGGC
>CAYJRR010000158.1:0-9056 GCA_964372275.1 uncultured bacterium | reverse complement strand
GCCGAGACCCAGGCGCCGCTGGTCGATCGCGCGCTGCCGGCCGGCCTCCATCGACTGCGGATCCGGAACGACGTGCTCGGCGTCGACATGACCTGCCCGTTCGAGGTGCCGGTTGACGGTTCGGTGCGCCTGGTCCAGGCCCCTCTCGACCGAAGCCCGGCCTGCCCGACGCCCTGACCGGTCGCACCCGCCGGCCGAGCGCCGTTTGGAGTCTTTCCCCTCCATGCGCGGCGGCCGTGGAGCCTGGACCCTCCCGGCTCCCGACCGGCGGGCGCGGGCAACATGCGGAGATCCTGTCGAAATTCGGATGGCACGTCGGCTGCTGTCTTCTCGTTGGCGGGCGACGGGAAACACCCGCAACAAGACGAGGAGCTCGACGACGATGAACGCGCGGAATGGATGGTGGCTGGGTGCGGTGGGACTTCTCCTCGGCGGATGTGTCGGCGATTCCAGCAGCACCGGCACCGTCCGCGGGCGGGTCGTCGACGCGAACGGACAGCCGGTTTCGGCGGCGCGAATCGCGCTCGATCGCTTCGGCGGGCGATCAACGGTCACCAACGCCCGCGGCGAGTTTCGGCTGGGCGGCGTGCGCGACGGTTCGCACGTCGTGCTCGCCTTCGCCGTCGCCGGCAACCAGGCCGGAGCGTCGAACGTCGAGGTCGACGACGGCTCGACGGAGGACGTCGGCGATGTGGTGGTGATCGACTGCGAGGACCTGGCGAACGGGGTTCTCCTCGAACCGACGCCGTCGCCGACACCCGATGGGAACGGCTCGGGCGAGCCCGACCCGACCTCGACCTCCGATCCCGGCGACTACGACGTCGACGACATGATCATTCCCTGCGGCTGGGAGCCGCCGCCGCCGCCGCCCGAAGCGGTGACGATCGACTCGTTCGACGCCGACTGGGGCTCGGGGTGGATCGATCCCAGCGGTTTCTACGGCTACCTCGACGACGCAGGCAACCAGGCCAGCCTCGACGTCTACGTCCCGGGCGACTTCGCCGAAGGGAGCGTGATCACCTTCGATGCCGGAACCGTCGACGCGATCGGCTACGGCGGGCTCTACACCTACGACAGCTACGGCTACTACTACCTGATGACCGGCGGCGAGCTCACGATCGAGGTGGGCGACGACGGCGATGGCGACCCGTCGACCTCGGCCTTCTCGCTTCATGGGGAGAACCTCCAGTTCGTCTACTACGCGTGGGAGGGGCTCGACGCGGGATACACCGCCACCGTGGTGGAGGCCGACGGCGACGGGAGCGCCTACCGGTACGTTCCGCCCGAGCCTCCGTCCGGTGACATCACCATCGAGACCTTCGTCGCCGACTACACCTGGATTTCGCTTTGCCCCGGTTGCGGTCTCGACGGCGAGGACACCGTGAGCGTCTATGCCTACGACGTCACCGACGACGCCGACCTGAGCTTGTGGCTGCCGGTGACCGCGCTCGCCATTCCCGGCTCGGCGGTGATCGAGGCGCAGGACGACTTCTCGAACGGCGTCTACGGATCGGCGACGGTCTACGGCGACGCCTACTGGTACTACGAGCTCGATCACGCGACGCTCTCGGTCCTTTCCGACGAGCTGGTCGCGGGGGAGACGTTCGAGCTCAAGTTGAGCGATGGCGTATTCGACTACGCCTCCGCCTACGGGTCGATCGAGGTGTGCGATGACGCCGAGGGCGGTGCGCAGGAGGACCCGACCGCCCCGCCCGCGTCCGACCTGCAGCTCTTCGTCGGCGCGGCCGACCTGACGGCGGTGGTCGACAGCCTGGAGTGGTTCGAGGATGGAACGACGAACGGCGGCGGAGAGGTGGTCGTGCAGTAGCTCTCCGGCGTCGCTGAAACGCGAGGTCGTCGACGAGGCGGGGTCCTTCTCCTACGGGAGGGGCTCCCGCCTTGTCGGCGTTGTGCGCGAAGGAGTACGATCGATGGATCCGATGACGTCCGGCCGGCCGTGGATCGCGCTGCTTTGCCTGCCGGCCCTGGCGGCCTGCGTGCCCGAGACGAAGGTGAAGGGGGGCAGTGTCAGCGGGACGATCCTCGAGCCGTCGCTGGCCCCCGCCGACCTCGCCACCGTCTACCTCGTCGATGAAGAGACGGCGATGGCGCGCCAGAAAAGCGTGTCGCTGACCAACGCCCGGGGGCGATTCCGCATCCACGCACCGGAGGGGACCTACCAGCTCACGGCGACCGACTACCGCGGAACGGCCGCCTATTCGACGGTCACGATCGAAGACGGACGTGTCGTCGACGTCGGCCAGCTTCGCCTCGAGGTCTGCGCCGATCCCTCGTACGACGTTCCGGGATCGGAGGCGCTGGTCCCCTGTCCGCCCGGGGCCGGCGCGGTGGTGCCCCCGGACTCGTTCACCGTCGAGGCGTTCGCCCCCGAGCGAACCGACGTCAACCGCTACGCCGACGGCGTCACCGAAGAGGTCTGGGTCGACGCCGGAAGCGACTCGCAGGCGATCTACGTCGGTCTGTGGATCCCGTCGACCAGCCCCTACTACGGCGCCGGCGAGAGCTCGCTCGACGCGAGCCAGAACGGTCAGGGCGGCCAGCCCGATTTCTCGGCCACGCTCCTCTACCTGGGCGGGGGGGAGGCCTCCTTCTACCTGCTGACCGTCGGCGATCTCGAGGTGATCACCTTCGAACCGGCCGACGGTGGCAGCTTCAAGGCGAAGTTCCACGACGCCGTCTTCGCCTGGGTCGACCCGGCGTCGGGGATGGTCGACCCGGGCCATACGCTGACGCTCCAGACCACCTCTCCGGCGATGTCCGGGATCGTCGTCGACTCGCAGAACCTCGATCCCGGGCCGATGGCGACCCCGATGCCTCCACCGGAGCCGATTGCGCTCACGTCGACCGATCCCGACTACACGCAGGTCCTCGACGACGGGAGCGGTGGACTGGAGGTCTACTACTACGACGACCTTCCGACGGGGGATACCGTCTCGGTGCTGCTCTACCTCTCGCCGGCGGCGAACGCCCCCGGCAGCCACGACATCGACAACGGCTTCGATCCGGAAGCCACGCCTCCGATCGTCGACGGCTATGCCGACTACTACGACGTCGACTCGGGAGGATTCCATTCGTACCGCCTCCGGTCGGGGCGTCTCGAGGTGTCCGATGCGGGCGAGGCGCCCGACGATCCCTTCGCCGCGGTGCTCTACGCCGCCGAGTACTGGTACCAGGACTTCGGCGGGATCGAGGAGTCGACGCTGACACTCTCGATCGGGACGTCGGGTCTGCTTTCGGCCGTGGTGCAGGGCTGGAGTCAGACCGACCCGGCCGACGACGGCGGATCGAAACTCGGTCACATTCCGTTCTTTCCCCCGTGAGACGAGTCGGTCGAGGGATCGCGCCTTCGGTCACGTTCGTCGCGGCGGCGAGCCTCCTCGCCGCGCTCCCGGTTCGCGCCGTACCGGCACCGCTCCAAGGGGTGAAGGTCGCCGTCGTCGAGCTGCGCAGCCCGGTTCTTCCCACCGAGGAGATGGAGGCCGCCACCCGACGTCTCGCCGCCGCGCTGGCGAGCGATCCGATGGTCCGGACGATCGACGCCGCCGCCGCGCTGGAGGAGAAGGGGGACCCTCGCTGGCTCGAGGCCGACGCGCTTCTGTTCGAGGCCAAGCGCGATCTGGAGGAGCTGCGACACGCCGCCGCCGTCGAGAAGCTGGGCCAGGCGGCGGAGCTCCAGCTCGCCGCGGCGCGGGAGTTCACGGGGCGCTCCGGCCGGCGGCGGCTTCACGAGACCTGGATCACGTTGGGACAGGCGCGTCTGGAGCAGGGGCAGGCGCGCGAGGCGATGGAGGCGTTCGGGGCGGCGGTGGCGATCGATCCCGGCTTCTCCCCCGATCGGCTGCGCTACGCGCCGGACCTGGTGACGCGCTACGGCGAAGCGCGGGCGGCGCTCGGCCGTCTCGACGTGGCGCCGGCGCGGAAGCGCCTGGAGATGCTGGCGGCGACCGTCGGCGCCGATGTGGTGGTCACGGGCGTCGTCTGGGCCGAGGGCGGGAGGCGGCCGATGGAGCTGTTGGTGCTCGACCTCCGGCGCGGTTCGCGCGTCGAGGAGCGGCTCGTCGCCGACGGCGGCGATCGCGACGCGCTTTTCGCGGCCGTCGACCGGGCGGCGCCGAAGATCGTCGCCCAGATCCTCGACCGCCCGTGGCCTCCCCGCGATCGTTCGGCGGCGCGCTCCTCGGCGACGGTGGGGCTCGTCGCCGGGCTTTCGTCCGGCGCGCGCCTCGACCACGGCGTCGAGGACGTCGGCGAGGCCTATCGTTGGCGCGGTACGCTGCGCGGCCACGGGATCCAGGCGAGTCTGGAGCCTCGCCGCGGCCCCCGCTTCTCGGCGGCGGTCGACCTGACGCTGCTGCTTCCGGCCAGGATCCCCGACGGTGGATGGGAGCGTCCGTCGAGCGCCGAAGGGCGGTTCCTCTTCGTCGGGGGAGGCGGCGTCCGGTTGCTCGCCCGGCGCGAGCGCGGGGGCTACGAAGCGTCGGGGGGCCTCGGTCTCCGCGCCGAGCAGGCGGTCGCGGCGCTCTCCTCCAACAACACGTCGACCGGCGTGTCGTTCACCTGGCTCGCGGCGGTGGCGACGGCCGGTCTCTCGCGCGATCTGGCGGCGGGTGCCTTCGTGAAGGTCGAAGCGGCGGCGGAGTATGATCTCTCGGGCCGCGCGTTGAGCCCGTGGACTTGGCAGTCGGTCGTGGCGGGCGGCCTGCGCTTCTAGCGAAAGGGAAACGAGGAGGGTTCGTGCCCAATCCGTTCGACGCCCCGACCAAGACGATGATGATCGGCGGGCGGCCGGGCTCGATCGTCTTCCGCAAGTTTCGGCTGAAGGTGGTCGCCGGTCCGGACAAGGGGAAGAAGGTCGTCATCGACCGGCGCCGGGCCACGATCGGCAGCTCGGAGGGGAACGAGCTGGCGGTGTCCGACAAGTCGGTCTCGCGGATCCACTGCGAGATCGTGGTCGACGAACGCGGCTACCTGCTGCGGGACCTCGACTCGAAAAACGGCTCGGTCGTCGACGGTCTGCGCGTCGGCGCCGCCTACCTGCGCCCGTCGAGCGAGATCGTCCTCGGCGACACGCGCATCCAGTTCTCGCCCGACGACGAGAACGCCGAGATCCCGCTCTCGGCCCGCGATCGGTTCGGCCGGCTGGTCGGACCGTCGCTGGAGATGCGCGCGCTGTTCGCGATGATGGAGCGGGCGGCACCGCAGGACGTGACGGTGCTGATCGAAGGGGAGAGCGGCACCGGCAAGGAGGTGGTGGCGCAGGAGCTCCACGCCCACTCGCCGCGGAGCACCGAGCCGTTCGTCGTCTTCGATTGCGGCGCCGTGCCGGAGAACCTGGTCGAGAGCGAGCTGTTCGGGCACGTCAAAGGGGCGTTCACCGGCGCCGTCTCCGACCGCGCCGGGGCGTTCCGCATGGCCGACGGCGGAACTCTGTTCCTGGACGAGATCGGCGAACTGCAGAAGGAGCTCCAGCCGAAGCTCCTGCGCGCGATCGAGTCGCGGGAGGTGCGGCCGGTCGGCGGCAACAAGTCGATCCAGTGCGACGTCCGGCTGATCGCCGCCACCAACCGCGATCTCGCCGACGAGGTGCGCAAGGGGCAGTTCCGGGAGGACCTCTACTTCCGCCTCAACGTGGTGCGGCTGAAGGTGCCGCCGCTCCGACGCCGCCGCGAGGACGTCGCCGCCCTGGCCGACCACTTCCTGCGCGCGGCCGCCGCGCGAGGCGGCGCGGCACCCGAGCCGATTCCGCCGTCGGTCCTGGCGATGCTCGCCAATCACACCTGGCCGGGAAACGTGCGCGAGCTGAAGAACTTCGTCGACCGCTTCCGCGTCTTCGCGCCCAGCGACCTCGCGGGGGCGGCGCAGCTGCTCGATCCGGCCGGAAGCGCGGCGACCCCTGGACGGCCGGCGGCCGACGCGCGCTACGACATCCCGTTCAAGGAGGCGAAGGGACAACTCGTCGACGAGTTCGAAGTGCGCTACTGCCGGCGCATCCTCGACAAACACGGTGGCAACGTCTCCGCCGCGGCGCGAGAGGCGGGGATCCATCGGAAATACCTCGAAGAGTTGGTCAAGAAGCACGCGTTGAAGTGATACGATCGTAGGCACGATGTCGGTCTCGACGGGTGAAGGAGGACTCCCCGTCCTTGCCTTGACGCGTCGATTCGCCGACGCGAAGGAGGTGCGGTCGGAGGTCGAGAATCTCGACGCCGGCACCTTGTGGGTCCCGACCGACGCGAAACCCCGGGTGAACCAGCCGTGCGAAGTGACGCTGGTGCTCCCCGATCGGCGCGTCCTGGATGGAATCCGGGGACGGGTCCAGTGCCGTGCGCCGGGCGGCGTCTCCGTGCGCCTCGAGGAGGTTCCCGCGCAGGTGCGTTCGGTCCTCGCCGACGAACCGGACGAGCTGCTGGAGGCGAAGGCGCCGGAGCGCGCACGACCGCGGAGCGTCGCCGCCGAGACGAAGACGGTGCGGTCGCTCCCGAAAGTCCTTCCGATGCCGGCGCTCGACTTCGACCCGTTCGAGGGCCTCTCGTTACCGGTCGAGGTCGACCTCGCGACGGCGCCCGCGCCCGCGGTCGCGCCAACGGCGACCGCGGCGCCGCCCGCGTCGCCGGCGAAAGGTCCCGACCGGCCGCTCGCCACAATCGTTCTCGACGAGGCGTTTGCGTCCGACGACCCCGAGAAGACGCCGCCCGCGGGCGCCGGCGGGGGCGATCCTCTGCCACTGGGCGATCCGCCGGACCTTCAGTTCGAGTCGATCGACCACCTGAAGGCGCACTACAAGCCGGGGTTCGGAATCCCGAACGCCTTCCTGAAGCTCGATCGGCGTCCCGCCGTCGGCGCCAAGATCGATGTCCGTCTGGTGCTGCCCGGAAGCCTCGGATTCCTGCTTCTCCACGGAACGGTCGCCGATCGCACGCCGGAGGGGATCGGCGTCCAGTTCGAGGCGATCGGCGCCACGGGCCAGGCGCTCGTGGAGGCGACCTTCATCACCGTGCCCGGCCCGTCGGTTGCGCTCACCACCAAGGAGATCGACAGCGTCGTCTCGGCGGTGATGGAGAGCGACGAGGAGAGACCCGGTGTCCTTTCGACCGAGTCGGCCGCGAAGCTGCTCGAGGAGCGCGCGTCGGCGCTGATGCCGGCGCGGCCGCCCGACGCCGGCGATGAGGAGGAGCTCGACGAGGATCCCCCACCGGACGGAACGGACGACGGAGGCGAGGTGGCTCCTCCGCCGGTCGATCCGGTGCCGTTGCTCTTCACGTCGCACGACGACCTGCGAGCCTGTTATCAACCCGGGACGGGTCTCGGTCCGCGGCACGTGAGGCTGGAAAGGCGCCCGGCGATCGGGGCGCGCCTCTCGCTGAAACTGATGCTTCCGGGCAGCCTCGACTTCCTCGTTCTCCAGGGCACCGTCGCGTCGCGGAGCAAGCGGGGGGTGTGGATCCGCTTCGACCCGATCCGATTGGCGGGGCAGGCGTTGATCGAAGCCTGCCTGGCGACGAAACCGGAGAAGGAGTCGACGCCGTTGACCGCCCACCAGATCGCCGACGTCGTGTCCGGCATGTTCGGCGCCGCCGGCGAGGAGGCCGAGGCGAAGCCGTCGTCGGCGGAGGAGGCGGCGAAGGAGCTGGAGCGCCGGGCGGCAGCGTTGATCGAGGAGGTGCCGGAGGAGGGGGGGGCGGACGAGGAAGAGGAAGAGGAACCGCCGGGCACGGAGTCCGTATCGGCAACGGAACCGGTACCCGATCCGGTCCGATCCGCTCCGACCGGGCTCGACCGGATCGCCTCTGACCCGGCCTCCGCCACCGACGCCGACTCGGAAGAGGAGGTCGACGACGCCGTTCCGACCCTGGAGCTCTACGTCGAATCGCTCGACGCCCTTCGCGCACTCTATCGCCCGGAGACCGGGCTCACGCCCGCGACGGTTCCGGTCGCGGAGCGGCCGCCGGTGGGGGCGGAGGTCGAGGTGAAGCTCGTCCTTCCGGGGACGCAGGGGTTCCAACGACTCCGCGCCACCGTCGCGCGGCACGACTCTCGCGGCGTCGAAGTGGCGTTCGGTCCGATGGGGATGGCGGGTCGCGCCCTGATCGAAGCGGCGTTGGGCCCTGCCGCCGACGCGGCGCCGGAGCTGTCGACGGGGGAGATCGCCCAGATGATGTCCGGCATGTTCGGCGACGACCCCACGGGGGCTTCGCCGGACGACGCGGCGCAGGACCTCGAGGCGAGGGCCGCGGCGCTTCTCGACGAGTTGCCGGAAGAAGGCGGCGCCGACCCGGAGGCAGAAGGAGATTCGCCGGGATCGGGGGCGGGTCCGGCGCCGGATCCGGAGACCGCCACGGCAACGGGTTCGGGTTCGGGTTCGGCCGCGGACGCGGCAACGGCCACGGCCACGGCCACGGCCACGGCCACGGCCACGGCCACGGCCACGGATTCGGCCCCCGCCGCAGCCGCAGCCGCGGATACGGCCCCCGCCACGACCACGGCCCCCGATTCCGCCGACACGCCGACCGAGTTTCGGCTCCAGCTCGTTTCGCTCGCCGACTTCCGGCGCGAATGCGAGTCGAATCTCGCGCGCGGCGGCATGACCGTTCCGACGCGCCACCCGCCGGAGGTCGGTGCGTCGGTCGACGTCGTCTATGCGGTGGCGGAGGGACCGCACGAAGTACGGATTCACGGCCGCGTCGCCTTTCGCGCGCCGTCGGGGGTCGGCGTGCAGTTCGTCGAGGTGGCGCCCGCCGACCGGGATCGGATCGAGGCCCTGCTCGACGTCACGCTCCGACAGGCCGCGCCGGCGCCGACGGCGGCGCCCCCGGCAGGTGTGACGACGGCGGAGGCGGCGTCCGCGACCGCGCCGCCCCTCGCACCGGAAACCGACTCCGAACCCGCGCCCGATCCCGGTGCCGGTTCGGATCCGGCCGGATCGGCTGCCGATCCCGAGACGGACTCCGACCCGGTTTCCGCGCCCGACGCGATCTCCGAACCCGCGTCCGGCCGGGCCTCACCGTCCGCTCCCTCGGCCTCGCCCGCGTTCGTCC
>CAYJRR010000157.1:9067-9846 GCA_964372275.1 uncultured bacterium | reverse complement strand
CTAGCGCGTCCTCCCGTGACGGATGTCCTTCCCCTTCACCAGGTAGACGACCATCTCGGCGATGTTGGTGGTGTGGTCGGCCAGGCGCTCGATGTGCTTGGCGAAGAAGATGGTGGCGATTCCGCGGTGGATCGCCGAGGGATCGCTCCGCATCTCGTCGCGCAGTTTGTCGAACACCTCCACCAGCCAGGCGTCGATCTGACCGTCGGCGGCGAGCACCGATTCGGCCTTGGCGATGTCGTGCTTCACGAAGGCGTCCATCGCGTCCCGGAGCATCTTCTGCGCCGCCCCCGCCATCCGCGGCAGGTCGACCGCCGCCTTGAGGGGGGGCTCGCCGGCCAGCGCCTCGGCCCGCTCGGCCATGTTCACGGTGAGGTCTCCGATCCGCTCCAGGTCGGTGACGATCTTGAGCGCGGCCGCGATGAACCGGAGGTCGGAGGCGGCCGGCTGGCGGAGGGCGAGCATCTTGACGCAGAGGTCGTCGATGGCGAGCTCCATCTGGTTCACCCGCCGGTCCTCCTCGATCACGATCTTGGCCCGCGCCACGTCGCGGTCGGTGAGCGCCTTCATCGCGTCGGCGATGTGCGCTTCGACCAGGGCCCCCATCCCGAGGAGCTGGTCCTTGAGCGACCGCAGCTCGGCGTCGAACGGCTTGTAGATGTGATCGTGTTGTTCCGACATGGTCGTTCCTATCCGTAGCGTCCGGAGACGTAGTCCTCGGTGCGTTCGTCGCGCGGGCTGATCTGGCGGTGGCGGTCTCGGAGGCCGGCGGCCTCGGC
>CAYJRR010000157.1:0-9057 GCA_964372275.1 uncultured bacterium | reverse complement strand
TGCGAGACGCGGGCCGCCTGCTGCATGTTGTGGGTCACGATCACGATCGTGTACCGTGCGTAGAGCTCCTGCATCAGCTCTTCGATGCGCATGGTGGCGATCGGGTCGAGCGCGGAGCAGGGCTCGTCCATCAGGAGGACCTCCGGCTCGACCGCCAGTACGCGCGCGATGCAGAGGCGCTGCTGCTGTTCGCCCGACAACGCCAGCGCGTTCTCGTCGAGACGGTCCTTGAGTCCGTCCCATAGACCGACGGCGGCGAGACTCTTCTCGACGCGCGCGAAGAGATCGTCGCCGGACGCGAGCGCGTGGATCCGCGGACCGTAGGCGACGTTCTCGTAGACCGAGAGCGGGAAGGGGTTGGGACGCTGGAAGACCATCCCGATCCGCTTGCGCAGGGCGTCGATGTCGACCTCGGCGCCGTAGATCGGCCGGCCGTCGAGCTCCACCGTCCCCTCCACCCGGCAACCGGCAATCAGATCGTTCATGCGGTTGAAGGTCCGCAGCAAGGTCGACTTCCCGCACCCGGACGGCCCGATCAGCGCGGTGATCCGGTTCCGCGCGATCGAGATCCCGACCCCTTTGAGCGCATGGAAGGCGCCGTAGTACAGGTCGAGCCCGTCCGTGCGGATCTTGGCCGGCGTCGCGGTCGGCTCCGTCATCCGAAACGCCCTTCGATGTAGTCGCCGGTCCGCGGATCTTCGGGGGCGGTGAACAGGCGCTCCGTTGGACCGTCCTCGACCAGCTCCCCGAGGAGGAAGAAGGCGGTCCGTTCGCTGACGCGCGCCGCCTGCTTGGTGTTGTTGGTGACGATCACCCAGGTGAAACGCGAGCGAAGCGATTCCATCGCCTCTTCGATCTTCAGGGTCGAGATCGGGTCGAGGCCGGAGCACGGCTCGTCGAGGAGGATCACCTCCGGATCGAGGGCGATCGCCCGCGCGATGCAGAGGCGCTGCTGCTGCCCGCCGGACAGCGCGAAGGCGGAGTGGTGCAGACGATCCTTCACCTCGTTCCAGAGCTGCGCCGCGGTGAGGCTGGTCTCGACGATCTCGTCGAACGTGGCCTTCCCACGCACGCCGGCGAGCTTGGGCCCGAAGATCAGGTTCTCGTAGATCGAGCGCGGAAGCGGCTGCGGCGTGGCGAAGACCATCCCGATCTTCCGCCGGAGGATCGCCCGCTCCCAGTGCCCGCGGAGGAGGTCCTTCCCGTCGATCTTCACCTCGCCGGTGACGGTCGCGCGGTCGACGTCGACCGAGAGGAGGTTGAGGGTTCGGAGGATCGACGTCTTCCCGCTTCCCGACGGACCGATGAAGGCGTAGATCGAGTTCGCCGGGACGTCGAGGCCGACGTTCCGCACGACCGTCTGGTCGCCGTAGGCGATGGAGAGGGACCGGATCTCAATCTTCCCTTCCGGCGTCGCCGGGCCCAGGGTCATCGGTAGCGCCTCATGAAGCGGTGCATGATCGCGTAGGCGCTCACGTTGATGGCGAGGATCGCCAGCACCAGCACGCTCGCCGTGGCGTAGGCCTTCTCCGCGGAGATCCCTTCGCGCGCGAGCTGGTAGAAGTGCACCGAAAGGGTGCGCGTGCCGTCGAACAGCGAGGTCGGGATGGCGCGCGAGAGGCTCGATCCGGAGGTGAAGATGACCGCCGCCGTCTCGCTGATCGAGCGCCCCACGCCCAGGATCACGCCGGTGACGATCCCCGGCATGGCGCTCGGCAACACCACCTTGACGATCGACTGCCACTTGCTGGCGCCGAGCGAGAGCGAGACCTCGCGGAACGCCGGGGGGACCGCCTTGATCGACTCCTCCGAGGTGCGGATCACGGTGGGGAGGATCATGAACGCCAGCGTCAGTCCGCCGGCGAGGATCGACCAGCCCATCCCGAGCGTGATGACGAAGAAGACGAAGCCGAACAGCCCGAAGATGATCGAGGGAACCCCGGCGAGGCACTCCGCGCCGAAGCGGATCACCCGGGTGAGCCGGCCGCCGCGGGTGTACTCGGTGAGGTAGATCGCCGTCCCGAGACCGAGCGGGGTCGCCAGGAGCGTCGCCAGGGCCGTCACCGCCAGCGTCCCGACGATCATCGGGAAGACGCCGCCCGCCTTGCCGCTCGCGGCCGGGGGCGCGGTGAGGAACGTCCAGGTGACGTGCCCCAACCCCCGGCTGAGGACGAAGAAGAGGATGTAGAGGAGGACGGCCAGCGTCAGCGCCATCACCGTCCACAGCGCCGCCTCCGCGACCGTCTGCGCCCGGCGCGGCGGGAGGATCCTGCGCGCGAGCGAGGTCACGCGCCGTTCTCCGGGCTCGGACGCGCGCCGGAGCGGGCGGCGGCCAGGTCGGCGGCGGTGAAGACGGCGCTCTGGATGCGCGCCGGCCGCCGCCGCTGGCGCACCCGCGCGAAGTCGGCGGCGGAGTTCAAGATCATGATGATCACGAACAGGACGATCCCGGTGGCGAACAGCGCCTTGCGGTGGTCGCCGGTGGCGTACCCCATCTCCAGCGCGATGTTCGCGGTCAGCGTCCGGACGGAGTCGAGCGGCGAACCGGGCATCTGCACCGAATTCCCGGCGACCATGATCACCGCCATCGTCTCGCCCACCGCGCGACCCATCCCCAGGATCGCCGCGGCGACGATCCCGGAGCGCGCCGCCGGAAGCACCACCCTCCGGACCGTCTGCCACTGGGTCGCCCCCAGGGCGAGCGATCCCTCGCGATAGGAGCGCGGCACCGCCTGCAACGCGTCGACCGAGATGCCGATCATCGTCGGCAGGATCATGATCCCGAGGATGATCGACCCGGCGAGCGCCGACGCGCCCGCGCCGCCCAGGTGGTTGCGGATCCACGGGAGGAGCACCACGATTCCCATGAAGCCGAAGACGACCGACGGGATCCCGGCGAGGATCTCGATCGCCGGCTTGAGCGCCCCGCGCACGCGCGCCGGCGCCAGCTCGGCGAGCACGATGGCACAGGCCAGCCCGAACGGGACGCCGAGAACCAGCGCCCCCGCTGTCACCACCATCGAGCCGACGATCATCAGTGAGATGCCGTAGAAGCCCTCCCCCGGGCTCCAGCGCGAGGAGAGGAAGTTCCCCAACCCCGCCTGCACGATCAGCGGCCCCCCTTCGCGGAAGATGAAGAGCGTGATCAGCGCCAGGATCGAGACGCTGGAGAGCGCGATCAGCAGCAGCGCGCGCTCGACCACCTTGTCGGGAAGCTGCTTCATGACACCGGGAACAGGCCCTCCTTCTTGGCGACCTCCTGCCCCTCCGGGCCCAGCACCCAGTCGATGAAGGCCTTCGCGCTGCCTCCCGGCTCCCCCTTGGTCAGGAAGAGGAAGGGGCGAACGAGCGAATACCTGCCGGCGGCGACCGTCTCCGGGCTCGCCTCGACGCCGTCGACCTTCAACGCCTTCACCGACGCGTCGATCATCCCGTGGGCGATGTAGCCGATCGCCGCCGGGTCGGAGGAGACCATCTGCCGCACCGCTCCCTGCGAATCCTGCACCAGCGCCGACGCGGCGATCCCTTTCCCCTTCATCGCCAACTCCTCGAACGCGCCGCGCGCGCCGGATCCGATCTCGCGGGTGACGACGGTGATCCTGCCGGCCGGTCCGCCGACCTCGCTCCAGTCCTTGATGTCACCGGCGAAGATCCCGCGCAGCTGATCGGCAGTGAGGTCGGTCACCGCGTTCGAGGGGTGCGCGATCGCGGTCAGGCCGTCGCGAGCCACCACGATCCGCTTCACCTGCGCCGCCTCTTCGGGCTTCAGGTCGCGCGAGCAGGTTCCGATGTCGGTGGTCCCCGCGATCGTCGCCTGGACGCCGGCGGTCGATCCCCCCCCCTGCACGTGGATCTCGGTGTCGGGATGGGTCGCCATGTACTCCTCCGCCCACCGCTCGGCGAACGGCTGTACCGAGGTCGAACCGGCCACGGTCAGGGAGGTCTTCTCCGAGGATCGCTTGCAACCGCCGGCGGCGGCCAGCAGGGCGGCAGTGAGCATCCAGGTCGTTCTCTTCATCTCGTCGAACCTCCGTCCCTTCGGTTAGGACCAGGATGCCGGAGGCGAAAGACGGAGATCGTTACGACCGTGTGACATCCGGCATTCGCCCCTCCCGGGTGGTAGATTCCGCGCGTGACGTCGGTCAATGCCCGGGGTCGCCTCCTCCTCTCCCACCTGGTCCTGGCGGGGGGGGCGGTGGCGTCCGTGGAGATCGCGCACGCCTTCGGCGCCGACCGTCTCTCCGCGGCCCTGGTTGCGCTGGTGGCCTCGGCGATCCTGTCGTTCGCCGTCTCCGCCGCCCTCGCGCAGCCGTTGGTCGAGCTGGCGCAGACGGCGCGGGCGATGGCGCAGGGGGAGCTGGCGCGCCGCAGCGATGCGCGATCGATCGACGAGCGCGGCGAGGTGGCGCGGGCGTTGAACGACATCGCCGCCAACTTCGAGCGCGCGATGCGCGAGGTCTCCGCCGAACGGAATCGCCTGGCGGCGGTGCTCGCGGGGATGGTCGAAGGGGTCCTGGTGGTCGACCGGACCGGGCGGATCGTGCTGGCGAACCCCTCGCTGCGGGAGATCCTCGGGGCGACCGCCGATCTGACGGGTCACACCGTGCTGGAGGCGATCCGTTCGGCCGACCTCCACGACGCGGTGGCAGGGGCGCTCCGCGGCGACCGGCCGGCGCCGACTTCGATCACCGCGAGCGGAACGCCGGCGCGGACGCTCGAAGTCCGGTTCTCGCTCCTCCGGGAGTCGGCGCCCCCCCACGATGCCGGTTCGATCGCCGGGCTGGTCGCCGTCTTCCACGACGTGACCGAGCTCAAGCGGCTGGAGCAGGTGCGGCGGGACTTCGTCGCCAACGCGTCGCACGAGCTCAAGACGCCGATTGCCGCGATCGTCGGCGCGAGCGACACCCTGGCGATGGGGGCCGCCGACGACGCGGCGGCACGGCGGTCGTTCCTCGACGTGATCGCGCGTCACGCCTCGCGCCTGGCGGCGCTGGTGCAGGACCTGCTCGACCTGTCGCGCATCGAGGCGCGCGACGCGGCGGAGGAGCTGAAGCCGTTGCCGGTCGCGGCCGCCCTGGCGCGCTCGGTCGAGCCGTACCGCGAGGCCGCGAGCGCCAAGCGGCTCTCGATCGAGGTCGCCGCCGTCGCGGAGGGGATCTCGGTCCTTGCCGATCCGACGCTGCTCGATCGCGCGCTCGCCAACCTGGTGCAGAACGCCGTCCAGTACACCCCCGAGGGGGGGCGGATCGCCGTCCGCGCCGTCGACGCGGAGGGTGCGGTGCGGTTCGAGATTGCCGACACCGGCATCGGCATCCCCGCGGCGGCGCTCCCCCGCATCTTCGAGCGCTTCTACCGGGTCGACCCGGCGCGATCGCGCGAGCTCGGCGGCACGGGCCTGGGGTTGTCGATCGTCAAACACGCCGCCGAGGCGATGGGCGGACGCGTGTCGGTCGACAGCGCTCCCGGCCGCGGCTCCACCTTCGCCCTGACGCTCCGCGCCGCCCCGCCGGCGCCAGCCTGACGCACCCCGCCGGCGAGAGGGTCAGTCGACCAGTCGGATCGCGCCGAGCTTCCGCCCCGCCTCGAGCACGCGGCGGGTGACGTCGGCCCCTTCCGCGCGCCGGTCGAGGTTTCGCGGGATCCCGCCGCGGTCGGCGAGGTCCAGGAGCTCCGGATGGTGACGCGGGACCGATCGCGCGAAGCGGGCGCGCAGGTTCGAAACCGACAGCGTCACCGGCGCGATCCGCGGGGCCCGGAGCGGATTCCGGAGCCTCGCCGGATCGATGCAGCGGGAGAGGTCGTGGGTCGCGGTCACCCGTTCGTTCAAGGCGGTGAGCCCGAAGCGATGGGTCAAGGTGGCGATCACCGACACGTGCTCGAACGTGGCGCGTGCCACCGACCCGGCACGCACGTAGGGGCCCATCACCAGCCCCGGAACACGGAATCCGAGCTGCTCAAACCCCGCGAAGGCGTCGACGGTGGTCGGCGGCGGCACGTGATCGTAGAAGCCGCCGTTCTCGTCGTAGGTGAGGACGAACAGGCAGCGCTCCCATTGCGGACTCGAGGCGAGCGCGGCGTAGATCGTCGCCATCAACGCCTGGCCGAGTCGGATGTCGTGGTCGGGATGGTCGTCGTTGGCGCCCGCCCCGTCGTACTGGGGGTCGATGATCGAAAAGGCCGGCAACGTCCCGTCGGCCGCGTCCTGGAAGAACTGCTCGATCGGCGCCGTTCCGCCGAACCGCCCGTACGCGACCTGGAACGGGAGGTCGTGGAAGTAGGTGCGGGAGGGGATGCCGGCGTCGTCGAGAAGGTCGAAGACGCTGACCATCCCCTCGTAACCGGAGTTGTTCTTGATCCCGCCGGACGTGGCGCCGTGCAGGTAGAAGCGGTTGGGCCAGGTCGGCCCGAGGACCGAGCAGAACCACCGGTCGCAGACGGTGAACCGGTCGGCGAGCTCGTGGATCGTCGGCAGCTGCGACCGCAGGTGGTAGCCCATCACCTGCTCCTGCGACGGCCCGGCGTGCTCCTTCACGAAGCCGTCGTTGGCGCCGTTGTTCCATTGCGCGTGGGCCGCCGACCAGCCGTGCGGCGGATCCTCGGGGGTGAAGTCGTCGAGGACGAAGACGCCGACCGGGTTCCCGTCGGGGTCGGGGTTGGTCTCGACGCCGGTGAGTCCGTCGACGCCGCACCCTTCGACGAGACGGCGGCTCCCGAGGTAGTGGTCGAAGGAGCGGTTCTCCATCATCAACACCACGACGGTGTCGATCGGCGCGAGCAGCTCCTCCGGCGACAGGTCGGTGACCGGCTCGGGCGGACGCAGCTCCGGCGGACCGCACGGTTCGACCCCCTCTTCGTCGCGTTCCGACCGGGGTTTTCCGCAGCCGACCGCCGCTCCGACCGCCGCCGCCCCGATCCCCTTCAACACCTGCCGCCGGGTGCGTCCCATCCCCCTAGTCTATTCGCGGGTCCGATCCCAGGCGATGGCGTCGGCGACGATCTCCTCCAGGGAGGAGTGCCGGGCGCGCCAGCCGAGCGTCCGGAGGCGCGGCGACGGGCGCGCCACCAGAACCGGCGGGTCGCCTGCACGGCGCGGCAGGAACTCGACCGCCGGTTCGACCCCGAGCGCCGCGGCGACGGCCTGCACCGCCTGCAGCACCGAGTGTCCGCGGCCGGTGCCGACGTTCAAGGAGCGCCCCGCGGGGAAGGCGCGGTCCGCCGACTCGATCGCGCGGACATGGGCGTCGGCGAGGTCGGTGACGTGGATGAAGTCGCGGACGCAGGTCCCGTCGGGGGTGTCGTAGTCGCGGCCGTAGACGGTGACCGCCTCGCCGGAGCGCAAGGCGCGGATGGCGCGCGGAATCAGGTGCTCCTCGGGCCGATGCTCTTCGCCGACCCCCCAGGCGGGGTTCGCACCGGCGGCGTTGAAGTAGCGCAGCGCCGCGGCGCGGATCCCGAGCGAAGCGGCACTTCCGAGAAGCAGGCGCTCGAAGGCGAGCTTGGAGGCGCCGTAGGGGGAGCTCGGAGCGGGACGCGACCGCTCCGAGATCGGCTTCGACCTCGCCGACAGCCCGTAGACGTTCGCGGTCGACGAGAAGAGGAAGGTCCTCACCGACGCCGTGGCGCAACCGAGCAGCAACGCCGCCGAACCGCCGAGGTTCGTCCGCCAGTAGGATTCCGGATCGGCGATCGACCCGGGAACGCTGATCCGCCCCGCGAGATGGATCACCGCGTCCGGCCGCACGCGCTTCATCGCCGCGATCACCGCCGAGCCGTCTTCGATCGACACCCTCTCCAACGGAAACCGCCCGACCCTCCGCCGGTCGGACACGCTCAAATCATCGAGCACCACCGGCCGGTGCCCCCTCTCGGCGAGTGCGCGCACCACGTGCGCCCCGATGTACCCCGCGCCCCCCGTCACCAGCACGTCGAGCCCGCCCCGCGCCCCCCTTCTCCGTGCCTGCGTCACCCCACCCCTCCTGCCACCGCCTCGTACACCGCCTCGTACTTCCGCGCGATCCGCTCCCACGACAACTCCGTCTCCAGCAGCCGCCTACCCGCCTCCCCGAAACGCCTCGCCTTCTCCCGATCCTCCAACAGCTCGCCGATCGCCGCCGCGAGCGCCTCGGCGTCCGCCGGCTCGACGAGCGTCCCCGTCTCCCCCGACCGCACCGCCATCGGGATCCCCGCCACGCGCGTCGAGACGACCGGCAGCGACGAGGCCATCGCCTCCAGGAGCACCGTCGGCAGGCCGTCGACGTTTCCGGCGTCGTCGACCACCGCCGGCGCGACGAACAGGTCGGCCGCCGCGTACCACGCCGGGATCTCGTTCCACGCCACCTGACCGACGAAGGTGAGGTCCGGCGCGAGAAGCCCGCGCGAGGCCGCCTCGAGCTTGAGCGCCTCGGCCAACGGCCCGTCGCCGATCAACGCGAAGGTGGCGTCCGTCCGCGTCCGACGCAGACTCGCCGCCGCCCGCAACAGGTAGGCGACCCCCTTCTTCGGAACGAGGTTGCCGACGAACAACACCAGCGGGCGTGTCCCCACCCCGAGCCGTTGACGAATCGCGTCGCGGTCGCCGCGGCCCGCCGGACGGTCGAAGACGCGCGGATCGGCGCCGCAGGGGATCACCGTCATGCGCGCCGGATCGGCGCCGAGGAGCTGCGCCCGGCGGGCGAGGTCCTCGCTCACCGGGACGATCGCCGCGGCCCGCCGGATCGCGTACCGGGCCGCCGCCCGCATCGCCGCCGAGCGCTCGGCGAGGTAGACGTCCGACCCGTGCAACGTCACCACCAGCGGCCGGTCGGGGGCCGCCACCGCCGCCAGGAAGCCGTTCGGGACGAGCCAATGCGCGTGCACCACCTCGAAGGAGCGCCGCATCGCCCGCAGCCGCGCCAGCGCCGCCGCCGCGAACAGCGGCGCGAGGAGGAGCGACGCGCGGGAGAGCCGCTGCTCCCCGGTCAGCGCCTCGCCGTAGCCGAAGACCGACCACGACAACGGCACGACGTACGAGAACGGCCGCACCGTCGGTTGGCGGGGGGCGGACTGCGGGAGGTGCAA
>CAYJRR010000156.1:0-10030 GCA_964372275.1 uncultured bacterium | reverse complement strand
CCGGTCCGTTCGAGCTCGACTCGACGCCGCCGCGGGTCGAGCGCGTCGAGGCGTCGGCGTCGCGCGATGGGATCGTCGTCCGCGCGACGGTGAGCGATGCCGGCGGCGTGGCCGATGCGCACGCGGCGATCGACGGGGGCGATTGGGTGCTGCTTCCCCCGGCCGACGGCGTTTCCGACGCCGACCGCGAGCGATTCGAGGCGACGCTTCCGGCGCCCGGCCCGGGGGAGCACGTGGTGGTGGTCCGCGCCCGCGACCGCGCGGGCAACGCCGGCGCCGGACAGGCGACGACCCGCTAGGCCGGGCCGGTCGGGTCGGATCGGAGCCCGGCGCCACCACGTGGAGCCCGAGGGCTCCGCGCCGCCGGCGGGTCGTCGTTACCACGCGGCGGAATGCGGCGCGGTCGTGACGCTCCTCACCGGTATGCCGGTTGCTCGTTCCGTCCGGCATGGACCGTTCTCGCATGTCTCGCCTCGTGATCCTCGCCACGGTGACAGTCAGTGCCTGCGCGCCGGTCGAATCCCGGGTCGATCCCGACCCGATGGATGACGCCTCCGCGATCTTCTCGGAGGAGGCGCTGCACGACGTCGAGCTCCTCCTGCCGGCCTCCGACTGGGACGAGCTCCGGGGGCGCTATCTCGAAGACGTCTGGTTCCGTGCGACGCTCGTCTTCGACGGCGAGAGGGTGGAGGAGGTCGGGATCCGCTCGCGTGGAAACGGATCGCGCAGCGACGTCAAGCCGGGGCTCAAGGTCGACTTCGACCGATACGCGCGCGGCCGGCGATTCCACGGTCTCAAGTCGCTCGTGCTCGACAACCTGACGCAGGACGCGGCGATGATGAAGGAGCGGGTGGCGATGGGCGTCTTCCGCCGCGCCGGACTGGCCGCGCCCCGGGTGGCGCACGGCCGCCTCCGCGTGAACGGAGCGCCGGTCGGCCTCTACGGCGTCGTCGAGCCGGTCGACAAGCGATTCGTTCGCGCGCGATTCGGCGAGGAGGAGGACGGCAACCTCTTCGACTACGAGTGGGTCGAGGCGTACGGGTTCGAGTGGCGCGGACCCGAGCCGGACCGCTACGTCCCGTCCCCGTTCCAGCCGCAGACCCACGAGACGTCGCTCGACCCGTCCGGCCTGCTCACGCTCATCGAGACGATCAACCTCTCCACCGACGGCGAGTTCGCCGACGCCGTCGGTCGCCATCTCGATTGGGCCGAGCTGCTCGACTACCTCGCCGTCGAGGCGGCGCTGGACGAGGAGGACGGCCTGACCGGGGACTGGTCGCTCAACAACTTCTATCTCTATCAGCCGCTTCCCGTGGGCAGCGGCCCGATCCGCTTCGTGCCCTGGGACAAGGACTGGACGCTCCACGGAACCGAGCGGCACGTATTTGCCAACCACGAGGGCAACGTCCTGACGCGGCGACTGCTCGCCGACGCGACGCTGCGCGCGCGCTATGCCGCGCGCATCCGGGCGCTGACCGGCGCCGGCGGCGCGGCGGATGCCGGACGCCTGGTGGCCGAGATCGACCGGATCGCGGAGCAGCTCGCCCCCGGCGTGGAGGAGGATCCGACCACCTCGGTGGAGACCTGGCAGGTCTCGGTCGAGACCATCCGGCAGGTGGCCGGTGAGCGCGGGGCCGTGATCCGCGCCCACCTCGACGAGATGGGTCTCTAGCGGCAGGCCGGAGCGTCGGCGTCGCCGTCGCGCAAGGGTCGGCCGGCCCGGGCGATGTTACCGTCCGCGGCATGGCCGTTCGGGTGAATCTCGACGGACGGATCGTTCCGCCGGAGCAGGCGTGGGTGCCGATCTTCGACCGGTCGTTCCTCTACGGCGACTCGGTCTACGAGACGCTGCGCACCTATGCCGGCCGGCTCTTCGCGCTTGGGCCGCACCTCGACCGGATGTGGCGGTCGATGGAGCGCATTCGCCTCGCTCCTCCGCTCGACCGCGCCGGCGTCGAGCGTCGCGTCCGCGAGACGCTCGACGTCGCGGGCAACGCCGAGTCCTACGTGCGGATCGTCGTCACCCGCGGCACGGGGGAGTTCGGGCTCGCCGCGGGCCTGGCATCGCCCGGATCGCTCTACGTGATCGTGCGCGAATTCCGGCCGGTCGACCCGGCCGTCTACGAGCGGGGGATCCGGCTCCGCATCGCCGCCACCCGCCGCCTTCCGCGCGCGTCGCTCGATCCGGCGATCAAGAGCGGGAACTACCTGAACAGCATCCTGGCGATGATCGAAGCGCGCGAGGCCGGCGACGACGACGCGGTGATGCTCAACGTCGATGGTTTCGCGACCGAAGCGACCACCTCGTCGCTCTTCGCCGTCCTCGACGGCGTGCTGGCGACGCCGCCGCTCTCGGCCGGGATCCTGGAGGGGGTGACGCGGAGGGTGGCGCTCGACGCCGCGCGCGAGGCCGGGATCCCGGCGGTCGAGCTGAACCTCGCGGCGGACGACCTGCGCCGCGCCGACGAGCTCTTCCTCACCAGCACCCTCAAGGAGGTCGTGCCGGTGCGCACGCTCGACGGGGCGCCGACCCGCACGGCCGCCCCCGGCCCGGTCACGGCCCGGATGCGCGGCCTGGTCTCGGCGAGGATCCGCGCCCTGCTTCCCGGCGAGGCCGCGTGACGGGTCCGCCGCACGTCGAGCGGATCACCGCCTCCGGCGACCGGCCCGAGACGCTGACCTCCGCCGGCCGCGCCGTGAAGCGGATGCGGGAGGGGCAGGGGCCGCTCGCCACGCTACGGGCGAGGACGCTGCTGATCGTCGCTGTCACGACGCTGGCGCTCGCGGGCGGGATGTACCTGCCGCTGCGCGCGGTCCTCCTCGGGAGTTTCGTCCGGCTGGAGGAGGACCTCTCCCGCCGCCACGTCGAGCGCGTGCTCAACGCCGTCCGCGACGAGGTCGAGAAGCTGTACATCACCGCGCGAGACTACGCCTGCTGGGACGACAGCTACCGCTTCCTGCGCGGTGGAGGGAGGGACCGCGCCTTCATCGACGTCAACTTCGTCGACACCACCTTCGTGCAGAACCGGTTGAGCCTCCTCCTGCTCTCCGACACCGCCGGCCGCGTCGTCTACGCGAAGGGGTTCGACCGGATGACCGGCGTCGAGCGCCCGCCGCCGCCCCCCGACGGACTTCGATTCCCGGTCGACGCCCCCTACGCCGCGAGAGGCCGCGGCACGCACGGAGAGGCCGCCGGTCTGGTCTCGACGCCGGACGGTCCGATGCTCGTGGCGGCGCACCCGGTCCTCACCAGCTCCCGGGGCGGTCCTCCCGCCGGCACGCTGGTGATGGGCCGGTCGCTCGACGCCGACGAGGTCCGGCGCCTGGCCGAGGCGCTGCGCCTCGACGTCGGCGTGCGCACCGTCGCCGAGGCCGCGAACGAGCCGGAGCTCGCCTCCGCGCTCGGCCGGCTCTCCGTCTCGGCGCCGGTCCACGTCCAGGCCATCGACGACCGGTTGATGACCGGCTACGGGCTGCTCGCGGACGTCCGCGGAGATCCGTTCCTCCTGTTCCGGATCGGCATGCCGCGCGAGGTCTACGCCCGAGGCCTCGCCGGCTCCCGATCGCTCGCGCTTTCGGTGGCGATCGCCGGCCTGGTCTTCGGCGCGGTCGTCCTGCTCCTGGTCGAGCGGCTGGTCGTGGCCCCCGTCACCCGCCTCTCGGACGAAGTGCAAAACGTCGCCGACCGGGCCGACCATTCGCTACGTGTGACCGCCACGGGCCAGGGAGAGATCGCGCACCTGGGCCTCTCGATCAACGGGATGCTGGGCAGCCTCGAGCGCCTGACCCGCCTGTTGAACGCGGAGCGCGAGCGGTCGGAGCGGCTGCTCCTCAACGTCCTCCCGAAGTCGATCGCCGACCGGCTGAAGCAGGACGAGCAGACGATCGCCGACAGCTTCGCCGAGGTCACCGTGCTCTTTTCCGACCTCGTCGGCTTCACCGATCTCGCCGCCCGCGTCGGGCCGGTGCCGCTGGTCACGATGCTGAACGGCGTCTTCTCCCGCTTCGACGCGCTCGCCGAGCGCCACGGCCTGGAGAAGATCAAGACGATCGGCGACGCCTACATGGTGGTGGCCGGCCTTCCCGAGCCGCACCCCGACCACGTCGAGGCGGTGGCGGCGATGGCCCTGGACATGTTGGAGGCGATGGCAGAGTTCAACCGCGAGCGGGGTGCGGCGCTCGAAATCCGCATCGGCATCAACACCGGACCGGTCGTCGCCGGCGTCATCGGCCGGAAGAAGTTCATCTACGACCTGTGGGGTGACAGCGTGAACATCGCCAGTCGCATGGAGTCGAGCGGCCTGCCCGGCCGGATCCAGGTCACCGAGCCGGTCTATCTCCGCTTGCGCGACCGCTTCGAATTCGAGACACGCGGACCGATCCAGGTGAAGGGCAAGGGCGAGATGCGCACCTGGTTCCTGCTCGGCCGCCGAGACACTTCTCGCGTCGGCGGCGGCGGACCCCTTCCCGGCGCGCCGGTTCAGTTCGAGAAACCGACCTCGACGGCGTAGGCGCCCACCAGCGTGACCTCCCGGCCCTGCACGTCGACGGTGCGCAGGTTTCGGGCGACGATCAGCCCGTCGCTGGACCCGGGCAGCGCGGTCGCGACCTCGGCCGGCACGTCGAACGAACCGTCGTTCGCAACCCGACAGCGGAACGACGTCGCTCCGTAGAGCTCGATGAACAGCTCATCCGCACCGTTCGACGTCCACGCGACCGCGGACGCGAGCGAATGGTCGGTGGAGACGACCAGCGGCGGAGGCACCGACAGTGCCAACGGAACGGTCACCGTGTCGAGATCCGCACCGCCCGCCAGGTTCAGGTCGTAGTCGGCGTCGAGCTAGATTTCGTCGGCGTCGTCTCCCCAGGAGTAGACCCGCAGCACCTCGGTCACAGGCTCGAGCGTGTGCTGGGATTCGCCGCTGGTGAGCTGGACCACCGCGCCGGCGTCGAGCGGATCCGGGATGTCGTAGTCGCTCAGAGTCTCGAACTCCTCGCACGTATCCATCGCCGGCCCGAGGTCGACCGACCCGGAGCCGAAGAGGGCGGCGGCGGAGCCTCGATCCGGATCTCCAACCCGGCGGTCCTCGTAGACCAGCTCCACGTAGCCACCGAACCGGGTCCCCCCGCCGTTGTCGTCACCGCACGCGGCCACGGCGCCGACCGCCAGGATCCACGGGCGTGCTCCGCGTTTCGACCTCGAGGTCATCGGTTCCAGGTCCTTCTGCACGCACCGTGATAGGTTCGGGTGCGTCATGCGCGTCGTCGTCGGGCTGGAACGAATTCTCCAGGACCAAATCGACCTGCTCAAGGGAAAACGCGCGGCGTTGGTGGTCAATCCCACGTCGGTCACCCCCGACCTGGCGCACGCCATCGACCTGTTCCATCGCCATCCGGCAATCGACCTCCGGGTGATCTTCGGGCCGGAGCACGGGGCGCGCGGCGACGCGCAGGACATGATCCACGTCGAGGAGGAGCGTGACGCGCGCACCGGCCTCGCGATGCATTCCCTCTACGGGAACACCAAGGAGTCGCTGGCACCGACCGCGGAGATGCTGGCGGAGGTCGACACGATGGTGGTCGACATCCAGGACATCGGCAGCCGCTACTACACCTACGTCTACACCATGTCCTACTGCATGGAGGCGGCGGCCAGGCTGGGGAAGGAGGTGATCGTCCTCGATCGTCCCAACCCGCTCGGCGGCGTGCTGGTGGAAGGGAACGTCCTCAACCGGCCGTTGCGCTCGTTCGTCGGCCGCTACCCGATCCCGGTCCGCCACGGGATGACGCCGGGGGAGCTCGCCGGGCTGTTCAACGCCGAGTTCGGGATCGGCTGTCGCCTCACCGTCGTCCCGATGCGTGGCTGGAACCGCGAGATGTGGTTCGACCAGACGGAGCTGCCCTGGGTGATCCCCTCGCCGAACATGCCGACGCTGGAGACGGCGACGGTCTACCCCGGAATGTGCCTGATCGAAGGGACCAACGTCTCGGAGGCGCGGGGCACGACCAAGCCGTTCGAATTCGTCGGCGCGACCTGGGTCGACGCCTACGCGCTGGCCGAGGCGCTGACCGAGGAGGGGCTGCCGGGGGTCCGCTTCCGGCCGCACTACTTCATGCCGACGTTCCACAAATACAAGGGGCAGCGCTGCGGCGGCGTGCAGCTCCACGTCACCGACCGCGAGTCGTTCAAGAGCTACCTCACCGGGATCGCGGTCGTGAAGCACCTGCGCCGCCTCTCCCCCAAGGAGTTCGACTGGCGGCGCGAGCCCTACGAGTTCGAGAACGACCACCTGGCGATCGACCTGCTCCTCGGCCGCCACGAGATCCGCACCGCCATCGAAGCCGAGGCGAAGCTCTCCGAGATCGAGGCCTCCTGGCGCGAGGAGCTGGCCGCCTTCCTCGAGATCCGGAAGCGCCACCTCCTCTACTGAGGCGGCCGCGGCGCCGGGCTGCGGTGACACCCGGAGGCCGAGCCGACCGACCGCCCGGCAGGTCGGGGACCTCGAAGGAATGGGTGGCCGACCGCGTCCCATGTGGTGGACTCGCTTTCACGCCTGCAGTTCGCCTACACTTTTGCCTCGTTCCCTACGGAGGTCCGATGAACGCTCGCCGCCTGTCCCCCCTGTTCGCCTTTTGTCTCGGTCTGGCCGTCGCCGTTCCTCTGGCCTTCGCCGCCCCGTCCCCGAAGGAGCAGAAGGTCCGCAAGCTCCTGCTGTTGACCGGCGCCGACCAGATGGGGAAGCAGATGCTCGACACGATGCTGCAGCAGTTCGACCAGATGCCGGGGCTGCCTCCGGGGTTCACCGCCAAGTTCCGCGAGCTGGCGATCAAGGAGGACCTCGCCGAGATGGTCGTGCCCGTCTACATGAAGCACCTGGCCGAGCCCGATCTCGACGCGACGATCAAGTTCTACGAGTCGGCGGCGGGGAAGAACTTCGTCAAGGCGCAGCCGGCCATCGTCGCCGAGTCGACCAAGATCGGCGAGAACTGGGGCCGGGCGCTGGCCGAGCGGGCGATGAAGGAGCTCGAGAACTCCAAGCCGAAGTAGCGCCGCCGAGGACGACGGCGGACGGGCCTGACGGCCTCCTCAATAGATGTAGCTGAACGAGCGACCGCAGAGGGTGCCGGAGATCTCGCTGTAGCTGCGGGTGAAGGTGAAGGAGCAGGTGTCGTTCAAGGCACCGGCCGAGCCGCCGGTGCCGGCGTAGGTCACCGATGTGCTGGCGTACACCAGACTCATGTTTCCTTCGCTGAAGCTGCCCTCTTCCGTCAGCGAACCGTCGAAGGTGAGGTCGTACCCGCCGCTGACATAGTGGCACCCGGTCATCGAATAGGTCAGGTCGAGCGTGGTGATCTCCGTCTGCTCGGAGTAGCCGGTACTTCCCGTGATCACCACCGACCCGCCCGCCGGGCAGTTCGCCGTCTCGTTCTGCGACCCGACCGGCTGACCGGCCAGATTGGCGTTGAAGACGTCGACCAACGTCGCGACGATTGCGTAAGCGACGTCGGTGTCCTTGCATTCCTGGTCGCAGCCGGTCTCCTCTTCCGAGGAACAACCGGCGGCGAAAACGAGGAGCGCGGCCGAACGCAGCCATGCGTCACGCATCGAACACCTCCGTCCGGTAATGTTATCACCGGAGGCATTCGATCCGCGCCGGCGCCGGAGGCCGTCGGCCGTCAGGACGGAGGCGGAGTCTCGGTCGATTCGGCCGGGATCTCCTCCTCTTCGTGTGGCGTGGCATCGAGCACCTTCGCCGCCGCCATCACCTCTTCCTCGGGCACCCAGAACAGCGCGTGACAGCAACCGTCGCAGGCGATCGCCGACGCCGCCGTCACCTCGATCTCCTGCTTCTCGAGGCTTTCGTAGAGATCGGCGACGATCCCCGGACGGTCCTCGTCGGAGGTCATGGCGAACGCCTTCTTGGGCCCGGTCAGCTTCCACTTCTCGCGGTGGGCCAAGGCCGTCAGGGACCGCGCGTCCTTCGGGGAGACGTCGATCTGGACCTTCTTCCCCTCCGGGAAGGCGTGTAGCGCGTAGAGGTCGATCCCTTCGCGCCGGAGCGTCTCGAGGATCCGCGGCACCTCGTTCCGCTTCGCCTGGACGTAGTAGTAGTCGATGAGCTCGTAGGTCTGTGCCATGGGCCATCGATGGGGCGACACCGCCGCCCGTCAAGCGGTCCGCCCTTCGGGCTCCTTCGGGGTCTCCCCGGACCCCTACCGTCCGTGGCGAGCGAGCCCTCCGCCGAGCAGGCCGTTCAGCGCGCCAGCCCCACGCCGACGCAATCACCCCGGCCCAGGCCGCCCGCCGCTCTCGGCGCGCCGACGCTTTCCGCCGGAGCGGTGTCGGAGTCGCGCCCCACGTTGCATCCGCGAGAGGAAGCCCGCTTCGCCGCCTCGAGGTAGCGCTCGATCGCCCGGCTCACGTCCTTTTCGACCGACCGCTCCAGGATCCGACTCATCGAATCGAGCTGCGACGCATTCCACTGGCTGGGAACATCCGGTTGGCCGAGGCGCCTTCGTAGGAGCCTGCGAAGCTCTCTCCGCGTCGCGCCGCTCTTCCCCTCGAGCTCGACCACGTGATCCTCGATGAAGTTTCCGGCGAGGAACGATCCGGCGGCCACGGCGAAATAGCCGATTCCCAGCGTGTAGGCGCCGACACCGACCGAGACCACCGGAACGACGGTCATCAGCGATCGACCGAAAATCTTGTAGCGCGTGATCACCCGCTGTTCCTCTGCGAGCCGGCGGGCGACTTCGAACGCCTCCGGATCGGCCCACTCCGGCCTGTTTTCGGACGCCGCGTGGACGTTCTGCGCGCGAAGGGTCGTGGCCGCGAGCGCGACGGTCACAAGAACGGCCATCGACCGGCGACTCGGCCGCCGAATGAGGCAAATCCACGACGACCCGACCATGGCGCTCCTCCCGGTTCGAGCTCCCGCTCACCTTTGTGCATCCCGGGTACCAAGGTCGGCGTCCGAGGTGCCGGGATGGAACGTGTTGCGGATACAAAGGAATTCGCGCGCGGTCCAAGCGTTCGCGCGGGGAGGTTGGGACCCACGGTTCCCGACCCTTGGGCCTGGCGGGGCGACGACGCCTCATTCGTTCGGACGGACGCGGGTCATCGTCCGTGGCGAGCGAGCCCTCCGCCGAGCAGGTGGATGACGACGAAGGCCGCGACGAAAAGGCCGACGATCGTGAGGAACAGCCGGAATCCCGCGGGAAGCGCGTCGGCGGCCCCGGTGGCGCCGGTCCCACCGGCCGTCGAAGCCGGCTCCACCGCCAGGGCGCGCCGGCCATGTTTCGTCAGACCCCACGGCTTGTAGATCGAGAGCAGGGTCGTGAACAAGAGCACCACCACCGCGATGGCGGCGTCGGCCACGAGCTGCACTCCGAGCCCTCCGACGTCGGGCATCTCGCCCGGAACGGTCGCCGCGGCCCGCTTCGCCGCGGCGGCGACCGCGGTGAACTGATGCAGGAGCAGCACCCCCGTCGCCACCACGGTCAGGCCGAACTTGGTGAGGACCCAGTAGTGCCGGAACAGGCCCCACGGCGTGCCCAGCGACTGGAGGAGCCCGGTGCAGAGCGCCGCGAGGCTCAACGGCACGATGACGAGCTGCCCGATCAGGTCCATCGAGAGGTAGGCGCCCCGGACGAACCCGTCGTCGCGGCGGGTGAGCGCCGCGATACCGATCGCCAGGAACGCGACCACCGCGCCGAGCCAACCGACCGAGGTCGTGACGTGCGCGGTCAAGGTCAGCTTCCGCAGGCGCGCGGTCATCATGGCGTCCCCCTCCGGGGCGATGATACGACGGACCCGCCCCCGCCCCCGGCATCACAGCGGGGCGCGGCGCAGGCGCAGCGCGTTGCCGACGACCGACACCGAAGAGAGGCTCATGGCCAGGCTGGCGATCATCGGGCTCAGCAGGATCCCGAAGGCGGGATAGAGCAGTCCGGCGGCGATCGGGACCCCGAGCACGTTGTAGACGAAGGCGAAGAAGAGGTTCTGCCGGATGTTCCGCATCGTGGCCCG
>CAYJRR010000155.1:0-10113 GCA_964372275.1 uncultured bacterium | reverse complement strand
CCCACGGCACGGCGCCCAAGTACGCCGGCCAGGACAAGGTCAACCCCGGCTCGGTGATCCTCTCCGGGGTGATGATGCTCGAGCACCTCGGCTGGAAGGAGGCCGGGAAGCGGATCGTCGAAGGGATGCGCAAGACGATCGAGAAGAAGGTCGTCACCTACGACTTCGCACGCCAGATGCCGGGTGCGCGCGAGGTGAAGTGCAGCGAGTTCGCGAAGGCGATCGTCGAGAACATGCCGTAGCGGATGCCGAAGCCGAACCGTTTCCGTATCCGAACAGCGTCGAGAGGGGTCCGATGGCACGCAAGAAGATCACCGTGGTCGGCGGCGGATTCGTCGGCTCCACCACCGCGCAGCGATTGGCCGAGATGGAGCTGGGGGACGTGGTGCTTGTCGACATCGTCCCCGACATGCCGCAGGGGAAGGCGCTCGACCTGGCCGAGGCCGGCCCGGTCTACGGCTACGACTCGCGAGTGATCGGCACCAACGGCTACGACGAGACCGAGGGGAGCGACGTCGTCGTCATCACCTCGGGGATCCCGCGCAAGCCGGGGATGACCCGCGACGACCTCCTCAAGACGAACATGAACATCGTCAAAGAGGTGGTCGGGAAGGTGATCGTCGGCAGCCCGAACACGATCCTGATCGTCGTCTCCAATCCGCTCGACGCCATGTGCTACGTGGCGCACAAGAAGAGCCAGTTCCCCCGGGAGCGCGTCGTCGGGATGGCGGGGATCCTCGACTCGGCGCGCTTCCGCACCTTCATCGCCATGGAGCTCGGGGTCTCGGTCGAGAACGTGACGGCGTTCGTCCTCGGCGGGCACGGCGACGACATGGTTCCCTCGACCCGGTTCACCACCGTCGCCGGCGTCCCGGTGGAGGAGCTGATTGCGCGGGACCGCCTCGCCCAGATCGTTCAGCGCACGCGCGACGGCGGCGCCGAGATCGTGAAGCTCCTGAAAACCGGCTCCGCCTACTACGCCCCGTCGGCCTCGGTGGCCCAGATGGTCGAAGCGATCCTCAAGGACAAGAAGCTGATCGTTCCCTGCTGCACCATGACCCACGGCGAATACGGACTCCCGAAGGGCTCGTGGGTGGGCCTGCCGGTGAAGCTCGGCGCCAAGGGGGTCGAGCAGGTGGTCGAGTTCAAGCTCGCCCCCAAGGAGGCGGAGATGCTCAAGCTCTCCGCCCAGCACGTCCGCGAGCTGACGGAAGCCTGCGACCGGCTGGAGTAGGCGCTACCTGACGCGGAACCTCCCCATCGACGAACGAATCACGATTCCGGCGGCGGAGATCGAGGTGGCGTTCTCGCGGTCGGGAGGGCCGGGCGGGCAGAACGTCAACAAGGTGGAGACCAAGGTCGAGGTCCGCTGGCGGCCGGGGACGAGCGTCGCGCTCGGCGACGCCGACCGGCGATGGCTGCTGCATCGCCTGGGAACACGACTCACCGCCGACGGGTCGCTGGTCGTCACCTCCAACCGAGGCCGGACGCAGGCCGGAAATCGGGAGGACGCCCTCGCCAAGCTGGCCGGAATCGTGCGGTCGGCGCTGACCCGCCCCAAGGGTCGCCGCAAGACGGCCCCGTCCCGAGGGGCGACGGAACGCCGCATCGCCGCCAAGAAACAGCGGGCCCGAGTGAAGAGGGACCGTGCGTGGCGCGAGGAGTGACGGCCGGCGTCACGCGTCGCGACCGGCGGCGTCGACCGAAACGGCCGATTCGCTCGGCTCCGGAAGCGAGAAGTACACCGTCGATCCCCCGCCGGCGTCGGCATCGGTCCAGATCCGACCACCGTGCCTTCGGACGATCCACCGGACCGACGCCAGCGAGTCGGAGGCCGGATCGAGTCCGAGGCCGTTGTCCCGCACGAACAGGACCATCTCGTCTTCGACCGCGGCGCGCCCGACCTCGATCCGGGTGTGGCGCTGCGACCGGGTGGAGCTCCAGGCCCTGCGAAGGAGCGTTTCCATCGCCAATCGCAGACGGAAGGCATCGCCGGACGCCCTCAATCCGTCCGGAACGAGAATGACGGCCCTTCGTTGGGGGTCCTCCCGTGCCAGATGCCCGGAGATCTCCCGGCTCACCGCCGAGAGATCGACGTCGGCGTGCCGGAGCGGGGGACGAACGACGTCGGCGAGGCGAAGGAGATCGTCGACCCGCGTCCGTAGCGCGCGCAGGGCGTCCTGCGCGCGGCGACGATCCTCGGGCATGCGCGTATCGAGAGTCCCGTCGACCGAGCGCATCGCCAGGTCGAGCGTCTCCTGGACGTGCCGGCCGATCAGCGCGCAGATCTCCTGGCTCTCCTCGCGGGCAGCCTCGAGCTGCGACTCGAGCGACCGGATCGTTCCGACCCACCTCTGCCGTTCGACGCGGCTTCGGATCACGACCAGCGACGTCGTTCCTCCGGACGGCGACCCGACCCGCGTGGCGGTGATCTCCACCGGGTGGACGCCGTCTCCGCTCCCCAGTTCGCACTCCGCACGAACCTTCTCGCCCGGACCGAGGGCCCTCGCCACCGGGTGCTCCGCCGCCGGAATCACCCGTCCGCGCCGCCTCAACGGAAGCAGGTCGACCAGCCTCTTGCCGACGATCTCGATGTGCGTCCGGCCGACGAGTCGATCGAACGACGAATTGCACCACTCGACGCGGCCGTCCGTCCCCGTGAGAACGATGCCGTCCTCGACGTAGGAGAGCGATATCTCGAGCTTCGCAAGGGTTGCGCGAAGCTGGTCGACGAGAACGGAGAGCGGATCGGTCACCGCCCGTTCCCGTCGATCGGCCGGATGAGCGCCAGGAAGACCCACTCGTCGTCCCGGCGCTCGGCCAGGATCCGATGTTCGGTGTCGAACTCGCGGCCCTCCCTGGAGACGGCCATCAGACGCAAGGGCCGGTCGAGGAGGGTCGGCACGCCGGTCGAGAGGTACCGGGAAAACCCCAGATGGTGGGCGTCGCGATAGCGGGCCGGCATCAAGACCGCGATCGGCTGTCCGACGATCTCGCCGGACCTCCATCCGAACAACGTCTCGAACGTCGGATTGACGTAGGTGATCAGTCCGCGTTGGTTCGCGACCACGACGGCCGCGCCGGTCGCCTGCAGGGCCTCGTCGAAGGTCATTCCCCCTTCGTCGGACGCCGTCGTTGCGCGTCGAGGGCTACGGGAGGATCTCGAGCCCGGTGATGTTCCCGATGAACGGGACGTCGTAGACCTGGAGGGTATTTCCGTCGTCGTCCAGGCGGTAGACGCTCGTCGAGCTCCAGATCCAGACGTGCAACGGATCCGCAGCCGAACAGCTGCCGGGAATGCATCGCCGCTGGAGGTTGATGGCGTTCGCCGCGATCGGTTCGCCATCTCCGTCGACGAACTCCGGGAGGCGGGCGACCGCCGGACCGCCGGGCGGTGCCGAGCGGATGCCGACGTCGCTCAAGAACCAGGCGGACCCGTCGAAGTCGACGTCGAGCGAGAACGCGTTGGGGAAGGGACCGCCCGGAAGCGCTTGGGGCGTCGTTCCGTCGAAGTGAAAGATCGACCCGTCGATGAACGCGAACCAGCACCCGTCCGCGGTCGCGCGGACGGCCCTGCCGCCCGCTCCGCCCGGCTGGGGAACGGTCGTCTGCGGATCGTCGAGATCGAGGCGAATCAGCTCGCTGCTGCTGAAGTCTTCGCTCTCGGCCAGCGCGCACAGGAACCCGTCCTCCTCCCGACCGGCGACGCCGGTCACGGGGAGGCCGCTCGGAGGGGACCAGCTCGCCAGCACCTCCCCATCGCGGCTCACGCGGGTGAGGCGACCGCCATCCGGCGTGGAGATCGCAACCCACGTGCCGCCGTCGGATTGTGCCGCCGAATGGAACGCCGCACCGCCGAGCGCCGTCGTCGCCTGCACCTCCCCGGCGAGGGTCAGGCGCCGGAGCGATCCCAGCGTCGCGCCGTTGTCGGAGACCCAGGCATCTCCACGTGTCGGCTCCGGCGCGACGGAGACGAAGGGCGAGCTGATAAACACCCTCTCCGCTATCCGGAGATGCGCCGGGACCTGGACGACCGTTCCGCCGTAGCCCGGGGAGATCACGGGGGCGATGGCGCGCCCCCTCCCCGGGTCGATGGCCACGGTGGAAAAGCTTCCGAACCCTCCGAAGTCGAACCGGAGGCGCTCGGACTCGGCGAACGCCACGTCCCGGAACGAGCCGTCGGCGTCGGCCGTGAAGCGGCCGATCCGCTCCTGGAATCCGTCGATCGACCACAGGTCGCGGGCGACGGGGTCGGAAACGAACGACGGCTCGCCCCGCGGGAAGAAGCCGTCCGCCGGCAGGCCGACCAGGGGGGCGTCGGTCAGCGTCGCCGCCCCGTCCTCGGTCACGCGCCACACTTCCTGCGATTCGGCGTCGTGGATCCAGACCCCGCCATCCGGGTGCGCGGCGATCCCGTCCACGCTCCGCGGATGGCACGCCACGCGCTCGCCGCCGCCGGAGACGGGGTAGCGCTCCACCGCGCCGCCGGCGCAGCTCGGGTCGGGTCCGGCGATCCAGAGCGAGCCGTCGGGAGTCATCGTGGAGGCGGTGACGTCGTCGAGCACGTCGAGCGCGACCGGCGTGAGCGCGGTCCCCGATTGGCGATAGACCGAAGCCCCCGCCGGAGCCTCCGGAAGCGCGCCGGTCACCGCCCAACATTCACCCGACGGCCGCGGCAGCACGTACTTCGGCTCTTCGCCGAGGTCGAGCGAGGTCGGCCCGGAGGCGACGCCGCTTCCCGGAACCAGTCGCGCGAAGAAGCTGGGGGGCGAGAAGCTCTCCCCTTCGTCGGGATCGGTGTGGGTTCGAAACACCGCGCAGGCCCCCGATCCGGACGGGGCGATCGACGTCGGGACGAACGCGCCAGCCTGGGACCACGAGTCGACCGGGGAGAGACCGGCCGGATCGGCCTCCAGAAGCTCCACGTCCCCGCGCACGAGAAGTCCGGCGGTGTCGAGGAACGAGATCCCGACCCAGACGCGATCGTCCTCCCCGACCGCGACCCCACCCTCCGGAAGGGAGGTCTCGGGCGCACCGGAGGTACCGGCCACGTAGTTCGGGTAGTAGGTCCGTGCCGACCGGAAGTCGCCGTACAGTCGCCACACCACCGTCGGATCGATCGTGGTCAGCCACAACTGCGAGCCGACGTGCACCCGCACCAGGCCGACGGTCTCCGCGAGGCCGTCGCTCGCGCGCAGCTCGAAGAGCATGCTCTGCTCCCGGCTCGGCGCGGTGAAAAGGTAGGCGCTGCCGGTCGAGACGGCCGGAAGCACCGGATCCCCCCGGAGGCGCGTCCAGCTCCAGACGACCGGATCGCCGTCGGGATCGAACGAGCTGCACGGTCCGGTGCGCCCGCCGCACGCCGAAAGGTGAACCTCCGTCTCCTCGGTGAGATCGGGGACGAACAGGTCTTCGCCCATCTCCACGACCGGCGCCTCGTTGCGGACGAAGGCCGAGACCGACGCGTCGTCGAAGAATCGGCCCCCCGCCTCCACCGCCCGGACCCGGACCTCCCGCTCCACCGTTCCGACGCGCGCCGGAAGATCGGCGCTGGTGACGACGAGCCGCGCCCGCAGGCAGGCGCCCGGCACCTGCGGCTGGCCGCAGGTCGTGACGCACGGCAGCGCCGCGGTCTCCGCCGGGGAGGCGCAGGTCGGCGGGTCCGTCTCTTCGAAGTCGTCGACGCCGTCGACGTCCCATTCGAAGCGTAGCGGTCCCCGGTCGAGGGGATCGTGGGAACCGGACGCGTCCAGGACGAAGACGTCGGAGCGACGGCCGATGTTGGGACCGCCCGCCGTCCCGACGTAGACGGCCAGCCCGGCCCGCGGGCTGTTGGCCGGATCGTTCGGGTTGTCGCGCTCGGGGATGGCGCAGGCGACGGCGAACGCCACCGTGGCCGGACATCCGATCCGAAGGAGGCGCCGCATCAATCTCCGCCGGTCTCGGTGATGCCGTAGCGCTTCAGCTTCTCGAAGAGGGTGGAGCGGGCGATCCCGAGGGCGAGCGCGGCCTCGCGGCGGTTGCCGTGGCACGTGCGAAGGGCGGTGAGGATCGCCTCCCGTTCGGCGTTCTCCAGCTGGGTCAGGGAGGCGACCTTGGAGGTCGCCTCCACCTCGTTCGACAGCGGGGTGAAGACGACGTGCTTGGCGTCGATCTCGGCGCCGCGGGCGAAGACGATCCCCCGTTGCAGGGTGTTCTTCAGCTCGCGGACGTTTCCGGGCCAGTGGTGGGCGCGGATCTTCTCCATCGCGGCGTGCGTCACCGCGAGCGGCTTGCGCGCCGGCGACATCGCGGTCAACAGGTGCTCCACCAACGGGTGCAGGTCCTCGATCCGTTCGCGCAGCGGCGGCAGGGTGACGGGAAGGACGTAGAGTCGGAAGAAGAGGTCCTCGCGGAACCGCTTCTCCCGGACCATCGCCGCCAGGTCGCGATGGGTGGCCGTCACGAGGCGGACGTCGACGCGCACCGCGTCGTTCCCGCCGACGCGCACAAGCTCTCCGGTCTCGAGCACGCGCAGCAGCTTGGCCTGGAGCTCGAGCGGAAGCTCGCCGATCTCGTCGAGGAACAGCGTCCCGCCGTGGGCCCGCTCGAACGCGCCGGCGCGGCGCCGGTCGGCGCCGGTGAAGGCCCCCTTCTCGTGGCCGAACAGCTCGCTCTCGACCAGCGTCGAGGCGAACGCCCCGGCGTTGAGCGCCACGAACGGTCTCGTCGCCCGGTGTCCGCGGTTGTGCACCGCGCGCGCCGCCAGCTCCTTCCCCGAGCCGCTCTCCCCCAGGATCAGGACCGGCGCGTCGGCGGCGGCGACCGCCTCCAGGAGCGAAAACGCCTCCCGCATCCGGGGGCCGGTTCCGACCATCCCTTCGAAAACCGTCGAGGTCGAGGCCTTGAGCGCCCGCTCCTCGCGCCGCGAGAGGAACCTGAACGCCGACTTCCCGACGCGGATCTCGGCGCCGTAGTCGAGCATCGCCTCGGCGACGCGCAGGCCGTCGACCAGCGTCCCGTTGGTGCTGCCGAGGTCCTTGAGATGGAATCCGCGCGCGCCGATCTCGATCCGGAAATGCTGCGCCGAGGCGTAGGCGTCGGTCAGTTCCACGTCGCAGCCGGCGAGCTTGCCGACGACCGTCCGCTCGTGGCGCAGCTCCCAGCGCTTCCCCTTGTCCGGCCCGTCGACCGCCTCCAGCACCGCCCGCTCGACGACCAGCTTCCGCCCGCCGTCCTCGACCGAGAGGACGCGGGTCGGCTCGCGGGAGGTGGTGCGCGTCGCGTTCCCGTCGGACGCGGGCGTCTCGGTGAAGACCGCCTTGAACGGACCGATGCCGATCCGCGCCCCGTCCGCCAGCGGCGCCTCCTCCACCGGAGCGCCGTCGAGCAGCGTGCCGTTGCGGCTCAGGTTGCGGAGGAGGTGGCGCCCGTCCTCGCCGACGCGGATCGAGGCGTGACGACGCGACACCCCCTCGTCGGCGAGCACCACGTGCGCCTCGTCGCCGCGACCGATCACCGTCTCGGCGCGATCGAGCGCCGCGCGCAACAGCTCGCTCCCCTCGCGGTAGAAAACCAGGAACGGCATGGTCGGGATCCTACACCGGGAGCGTGGGACTCGAACCGCCCTCGTCCCGATCCCTTCCGACTCCGACTCCGGCGCCGGCCCCGACTCCGGCTCCCTCCACCTACTCCAGTCCCGCGACCTGCACCGGGAAGTACGCCGCCGCCGGGTTCTCGTTTCCGAGTTGGCCGCGATAGTTGCTTCCCCAGCAATAGACCGCCCCGGCGTCGGTCACCGCGCAGGTGTGGTAGTCGCCGGCCTCCACCTGGCGCACGCCGGCGAGGCCGACCACCGGCGTGGGGACGTTGGTGGAGTAGACACTGGTGAGCCCGATCCCGAGCTGGCCGCTGTTGTTCAGCCCCCAGCAGGCGACCGTCTCGTCCTCACGAAGGACGCAGCTGTGGTTCACGCCCGCGGTGATCTCGACGGCCCCCTCGGTGATCAGCGACGCGACGGGCGAGGTGGTGTACCCCATCCAGGTGCCGTCGCCGAGCTCGCCGTGGCCGTTCTCCCCCCAGCAGACGACCGAACCGTTCTGGCGGACGGCGCAGCTGTGCGTGGCGCCGACCGCGATCGCCGCTGCGTCGGTGAGATCGAGCACCGTCGTCGGCGCGTTCGCGTTTTCGAGCGTCCCGTTTCCGAGCCGGCCGAGCGAGTTCACGCCCCAGCAGACGACCGTTCCCCCCGCCCGCAGCGCGCACGAATGCGCGTAGCCGGCGGCGAGGGCGACGGCGTCGTTCACCCCGACGACGTCGGTCGGGACGTTGGAGCTCTCGTTCGTACCGTTGCCGAGCTGACCGGACGCGTTCCCGCCCCAGCAATGGACCCGACCCGGCGTGTCGAGCGCGCAGGCGTGGTTGTTCGCGCCAGCGACGATGGCGACCACGTTCTCCAGCCCGACGACCGGAACGGGGAGCGTCGCGAGCTCGCCGGGACCCGGGTCCCCGGCGCCGAGCTGTCCGAGATCGTTGCTCCCCCAACACGAGACGCCGCCGCCGGCGCGCACCGCGCAGGTGAGGTCGTCGCCACCCGAAACGTGCTCCGAGGCGCCGAGATCGAGCACCGGCACCGGAGTCGTCGAGCCGGCCTCGTAACCGCTCGTGCCGAGTCCGAGCTGACCGCGGTCGTTACCACCCCAACATCGCACCTCGCCGTCGGAGCGGCGCGCGCAGGAGTGGATGTTCCCCGCGCCGAGCTGAACCCAGGTCGGAACCGGATCCGGGATCGGGACGTCTTGGGCCGGGACGAGCGGCGGAAGCTCCCGGCCGGTCCCTTCCCCGCCCGCGTCCCCCGCGGTGACGATCCCGTTCTGATTGCATCCCGAAACGACGAGCGCGACGAGACTCGCCGCAATCCTGGATCGACGCATCGTCCCCTCCTCCGAAAACGGGTCGTGAATGATCGCTCATTCACACGCGTTGTCAATCGACCGACGGAGAGCAACCGCGGGGCCACCTGCGCGCGCGCCTCGAGACCCTGGAGATTCGAGGGGATCGCCCCGTCGCGGCGGCTCTGGGACGCCTTCTCGCCATGTAGCGGCGAATCGAACGCCGACTACCGGATGGGACGGCGTGCGCGACGCGCGGAGCCCGTCCCTTTCGCGGACGCGACGATTGCGCGGAATGCGTCGAGATGACCGGGGTTTATCCGCTTGACGGCCGGGGCCGGTAGGGCCTAGGCTGAAAAAGAAAAGTCCTTCGAAACCGCCCACCTGGAGGCTTTGTGATGAGGCAATTTGGGGTCGTACTCGCCATCGCCGCACTGGCCACGGTCGCCGCCTGCCGCAAAACCAAGCCGGCGGCGACGAACGCCCCGGCCGCTCCCGAGGCCTCGACGACCGAAGTCGCCACCGGCCGGCCCGCCGAGGAGATCCGCAACGGACTGCCCGATCCGAAGGAGACCGTGTCGCTGGCGACGATCTACTTCGACACCGATTCGTACCTCCTCACCGACGACGCCAAGGCTGGACTGCGCGGGAACTCGAGCGTGCTGATCGACAACCCGGACGTGACGGTTCGGGTCGAAGGCCACGCCGACGAGCGCGGCGAGACCGACTACAACCTCGCCCTCGGCGAGCGCCGCGCCATGGCGGTGCGCTCCTTCCTGGTCTCGATGGGGATCCCGGCCTCGCGCCTCGAGGTCGTCTCCTTCGGCGAGGAGAAGCCGGCGGTCCCCGGTCACGACGAGGAGACGTGGGCGAAGAACCGGCGCGTGGAGCTCGAAGTCACGGCCGGGGCCGGCAAGGTCTCGTCGTCGAGCGCCCGGTCCGTCGCGCGATAGCGTACGCGCTCACGGCGAAGGGGTGGAGACGGGGAACGGTCCCTCGACGGACTCGTGGCGGGTCGGCAGGTCGTTTGGCAAGACGAGTCCCCAGCTCGGCGGATCCGGCGGCAGCAGGATCGCGAAGCGGTCGAGCGCGGTCGAGACGTCGGCGGCGTAGCGGTCGAAGCTGCCGGGCGGCGCCATGTAGGTGATCATCAGCAACCGGCCGCCGGCACGGACGAACGCCTGGGCAAACGGGCGCTCCACCTTCTTCCACGAGCGCCGCGCGTGGACCACCACCCCTTCGT
>CAYJRR010000154.1:0-10281 GCA_964372275.1 uncultured bacterium | reverse complement strand
CGCCTCCTCCTCACCGCCTCGGCCGAGGAGAAGGCGGTCCTGTTCGACGCGACGATGCAGGGCGGGCTCTTCAACCGGAGCAGCGTCTACACGCTCGAACCGGAAGAGATCGTGCGCCGGGTCCGGCGATGGGACGCCGGGGTCACCGTCGACCTCGGCCGATTCGCAATCGACGCCCGCCGCGTCTGGCGCGGCCGGGAGTTCACCACCGGCCGCGATCACGCCTGGGTCGAGATCGGGATCCTCCGTCGCTTCTAGCGCGCGCGAGCGTCAGCCCTCCTCGCGCCTGGCCAGTCGAATCGTCAACGTACCCAGGACGAGAACGGCGATCCCGAGCGCCGCCCACAGCGCGACCTTCGCGGGACCGCCTCCGCGATACATCCGCAACCTCGGCGAGAAGTCGGGATTCGATTCCAGCTCGGTGACCGTCGCCGGGAGCGCTTCGACCGCCAGGATCACGTCGCGCACACGCTCCATCTCGTACTGCGGTGGCGCGTCGTCCCGGTTCCCGCCGAGGAGCGAATAGGAGCCCGCAGGCGCCACCAGCAACATCTCGGTAATCGGCGCGCGGCCGCGGAGGAGAAGCGCGAGGGGGGCGTCATCCCCGTCTTCGACCACGAGTTCGATCGACTCGATTCGCACCGGCCGAAAGCCGATCGTCACCGGGCGAGGATCTTCGGCGCGCCGCGCGAGGCGACCGCGGGCGAGCTCACGCGGCGCTTCTTCTCCGACCACGCGCGCCGTGATCCGGAAGGCGCGATCGAAGAACGCGATCTCGGAATCGACGACGAGACGATCGAGAGCGATCGGCGTAACGGGGAGCGCGGCGACGTAGACCGACGTTCGAGCCTCGCGGGGGGGGCTCCGAACCGGAAGATCGACCCAATCGACCCCGACGTCTCGGGCGAGCAGAAAGGGCCATTGGCGGCTCTCGGCGTCGACGACGCGCAGGTCGGCCAAGTCATCGCGCAGGGCGGAGAGGGTCGTCGGCGAGAGGCGGACCCGAGTGAGCCCATTCGGCGAGAACGGAACGTCCAACGCGGCAGTCCGCGAATAAAGACGCCGATCGACCTCGCCACCGGGTCGCATCGCGAACGCCAGCGACGGCCTCGGATCGAAGCGTGGGTTCCGCCGCACCGGTCCGAGGCGTACGCCGGCCGATGCCGAATGCTCCAGCAGGGCCTTCATGGCGTCGGCGCGGCGATCGTCCACGGACTGCCCCGGGACCGGGACCAGCGATGCCAGGTCGTAGGCCGGACGAAGCACGCGGCCCCCACCGAATCGGAGGAGCGCGGCGGGCATCGAATCGCCTCGCGGAGGGACGGCGAAGATCAACGACGGCGTCCGCAGAGATGCGCGGACCGCGACCGCCTCGAGCGGCGGGCTGTTCCCATCGCGGATGCGAAGGCGCAGGCGATCGCCGCCCGCGCGCGTCACGGGGACGCTGAGCTCCTCGATCCGGGCCACCGATTGGACGCGAAAGATCCCGTGGCGACCGAGGAGCGCCCGGTCGGCGGAGCCCTCCTCGTCCCACACTTCGACTTCGCGATCGAAAAGCGGCGTTTTCGTCTCGATCTCCAAACGGTCGGGTACCAATCCTCGCGGCCGGCGGAAGACCAGCTCGGTCCACCCGTTCTCCGAGGATCGAGCCACCTCCTCGAGCGGCACCGTCACCGACGGCGAGCTCGGAAGCGGACTCGAGCTCTCGAGCCGCATCGCCGGCTCCAGGAACCGGCCGTCGTTGGTGATCGTCACGAGCAGATCCGCCGACGGGCTTTCATCGAGCGCGACACGCGTCTTCTCTCGTGGGACATTTCCCAGTCGGAAAAGCGAGATTTCGCGCGGCTCGCGATCCTGGGACGCGAGCCGCACGTGGGCCACGAACGCCGGGGCGGAAACGTCGAAGACGAGATCCCAGACGCCGAGACGGGCCTCTGCCGGAATCTGAAGGCGGTAGCTCTCCACGAACAGGTCGGGGGCGTCCCCCTGCGGTTTCACCTCGCGGGCGACCTCGGAAACCACGACCGACGCCGTACGCAAAGCCTCCACACTCGCCGGACGATCGGCGCCGCCGTCGATGGCGAACGGTATCTCGCGTCCTTCGGGATCGAAGATCCGCACGTCCGAAAGGTCGGACCGGACCTCGCGCAGGACTTCCGGAGGAAGGTCGACGCGAACGGGTCCCTCCGTGCGCGCGAAGACGTCGGCCTCCATCGGAAAGAGGCTCGGGAGGTCGGGAGGCGTCGAGGCGAGCAGCGGAAGGACGACGAACGGCGCAAGGTGCCTCATCACGGACCTCCGGCGGACTTGCGGAACACGAATCGCTGATAGCCGAAGGAGACGAGGATCAGCACCAGGGCGAGCCCCGCGGTGGAGGCGACTCGATACAGATCCCGAAGGGAGGAGAGATCGTAGAAGTAGACCTTCGCCACGGTCAGGACGAAGAAGCCGAGCGCGACCGCGCGCAGCCAACGGCTCGTCCGGGCGATCCCGATCGCCAGCAGCAGACCGGAGTAGATCGCCCAGACGATCGAGGTAGCCACATCGCGCGCCGGCATGCGCTCGAAGCTGACGACCAGGCGGTCCCCGGTGGAGTACCAGTCGGCGATCTCCAGATTGAGGAGGGCGAAGACGACGACGATCGCCGCCAGCCCGCAGGCCGAAGCGAAGAGCGGCGCCCCTTTGGGATGGAACGGCGTCTCCCACGACCTGAGGGGCGGAGCACCGGGTGCACGAAGGAGCGCCGATGCGGCGAGCAGCGCGGCCGCAGGAAGGAGGTAGGTATAGAGAAGCCAGTTCACGATGCGCGCCGACCCGCGCGGATAGTAGTCGAGCACCGCGGCGTTTCCGACCAGCCGCACCGTCACGGCGGCGAGCAACGCCAGGCCGAAGTACTTCAGCGCAGGCTGATCGAAGCGGCGCCAGAGCCAGATCGCCGCGACCGCTTCGAGCGCCCACGCGATCGTGATCCACTCGTTGCGAAGCTGCATCGGGATCGCGATGCTGACGAAACCCAGCGCCGCGGCGAGTTGGGGCGCAAGGGCGGTTCCCCGCATCGCCGATCCGCGCGGCCATGCCCGAACGGCGAGCCGCGCCGCGACCAGTGACACGGCCCCGAGGCCCAATGGGAGCAGCCCGATGGCGGCATCGCCGAATCGCGCCAGGAAGAGGCGCCGCAGCAGCAGAAACCAAAGCGGCCCAGCGAGCGCCGACGTGAGCCACGCCGCGCGGCTCTCCCGAAAGGCTCCCGGCACGGCGAACGGCCACGCGGTGAACAGAAGAACCGCAAGCGCCTGGACGGCGAGCCCCGCGGCGACTCGTCCCGGATCGCCCAGGATCCGATCGGTCCATCCGTGGTGTGCGAAAACCGTCGTCAGCGCGGCGACCAGGATCCACGTGCCACTTTTCGCGCGCGTGCCACCGAGCACGGCGATGAAGCCGAGGACGAGCGCGGCCCCCGGCAGGAGCCACGACGGGTCGAGCTCTCGCCATGCCACGGACGTCGTTCCGCCGACGGAAAGCACGACTGACAACAGCGCCGCCGCATGGTGGCCGGCCATCCTCGTCGCGGGTTCCCGGCGCATCAACGAGATCCCGAGCAACGAAGTCGCGAAGGCCAGGACGACGCCGTGGTGGACGAGCGGTTCGGGGAATCTCGCGTCACCCGCGTGGCCGCCGTGGAGGAACGTCAGTGCCAGACCGAGGCCGACGGCGGCGACGCTCTGCACGGGAGCGAATCCGGGCACGCCGGCCTGTCGGAGCAGGATTCCCGCCAAGGCGCTCCATGCGGCGATCCAGGGCCAATAGGAGGCCCCGCCTCGGCCGAAGGCCGCGATCCCGAACAGGAACAGGAAACCGCAAGACGACGACAGCGCCGCGGGCATCGGACTCTCCAGGCCCGCGCGCCGTTGGTCGATCTCCACGAAGGCGTGAAGCACGGCCGCGATCAGCACGCCGATCAGCGCGGCCTCCCACGCAAGATCCGCAACGGAGCCGCGCACCAGCAACCAGACCCCGGAAACGGCGAGTGATCCGGCCGCCGCGCCCAAGGGGACGAACGGCGTTTTCGATTCCCGACCGATCCAGCCGGCGGCGGCGGTCAGGAGAACCAGGAGCGCGCCGATCGGCAGGAAATGACTTCCCAGCCGCGCGTTCACCGCGAAGTGGAGCGCAAAGGCGAATGGGATCAGCACTCCTCCCGCTTGTCCGAGCAGCCAGACCCAACGTCCCTCGGCGGGCGCGAGGCGACCGCTCAACGCGAACACGCCGGCGAACAGTCCGACGATCCCGAGCGCGAGTGGAAGCCCCCCGGGTCCGAGATTCTTCGCGATCCAGAGAGTCTGAAGGAGCGACGTACCGGCGAGGGCGAGTAGCCCGAGCACGGCCCACCGCCGCCTCCACGCAATCCAAAGGAATCCCGCGTCGAGGAGGAGAACGTAGCTGAAGAGTCCGACGGGCCGATCGTGACCGGCGGACAGCAGGAGGGGCGTCGCGAATCCACCGGCCAGCGCGAGGATTGCCACGAACAGCGTCTCGTGCCGGACCGCAATCACACAGCCCGCCGCGGTCACCAGCAACATCAGCGGCGCCGCCACCTCGAGTGGAATCAGGCGATACAGCACGTAGGCCGCCCAGAACGCCGCATAGAGGATGACCAATCCTCCGCCTGCCAGCGCATTCGCCGACGCTGGAGCCCGGCGGCTCCTCAACGCTTCTCCTCCTGCGATGCAGGCCACTCCCACGATCGTTCCCAGCACCACCCGAATCGTCGGCGAGAGCAGACCGGTCTTCACGGCGTAGTGGAAGAACAGGAGGCCGGCCAGGGCGAGAGTTCCGCCGCCGAGGATTGCGGTGAAGCTCACCCCGATCCACCGCTCCCATTGGAACGAGGACGGCGGCGGTGGTCGTGGTCCAGATGGGGTAGGCGCGGCCCGCGCCGCGGTGGTCGAAGGAGGTGGCACGTCCGCCGGCATGGCCGGTGGCGACGATGGGCCCGGCGCCGCACCCGCGCTCCACGCCGGCGTGTGGGCCGTTCCCCGAGGCGCCGCTGGCGGTTCCGCCGGCGGCGCCGCCGGCGTGGCGGCGGCGTCTACGTACTCGCCGGAGACCCGCCGCGCGATCGCGTCGCGCAGCATCTGGACCTGCTCCACGAGGTCGGCGATCCGCCGTTCCAACTCGGCGATTCTCTGCTTTTGCTGCGAGACGCCGCTCGTCCGCGCCAGCGCAATTACCGCCAATATGGCCGGACCGACCAACAGGGCGGCGCCCAAGCAGACCGCGTAGAAGATCTCCATCGCCTCGCCCGGCCCTGGCGCCGCGTCAGGCCGGAAGCGAGCCGCGGTAGCGGCGCGATTCGCGCGCGGGCGGCGTCGCCATCGACAGCCACCGCGGATTCCGGCCCGGCCGGAATCTCGCCAGGTTCCCCCGCACCAGGGCGAAGTAGGTCTCCTGCAGGCGCCGAGTAACGGGTCCGCGCTCGCCGGCGCCGATGCGGCGGCCGTCGACCTCCCGGATCGGCGTGATCTCCGCCGCCGTCCCGCAGAAGAACGCCTCGTCGGCGATGTAGAGCTCGTCGCGGGCGAACGGCCGCTGCTCGATCTCGTAGCCGAAGTCGCCCGCCAGCTCGAGCACCGTATCGCGGGTGATTCCACCGAGCACGTTCGGCAGCGGAGGCGTCACCAGCCGGCCGTGCCGGACGATGAACAGGTTCTCGCCGGTCCCCTCCGCGACCATCCCTTGCGCGTCGAGCAGGATCGCCTCGTCGAACCCCGCGTCGCGCGCCTCGCGCTTGGCGAGGATCGAGTTGACGTAGTTCCCCGACACCTTCGCCTTCGACATGGCGGCGTTCGGATGGTTGCGCGTGAACGACGAGATCTTCGCGCGCACGCCGCGGGACAGCCCCTCCGAACCCAGGTAGGCCCCCCACTTCCAGCAGGAGATCGAGACCCGGATCGGATTTCCGGTGGCGTGGATCCCGAGCTCCCCTTCGCCGACGAAGGCGATCGGACGCAGGTAGCACTCTGGCAGACCGTTGGCCCGCACCACCTCCCGGCAGGCGTCGGCGAGGCGCTCCCGGGAGAACGGGATCTCGATCCCCAGGATCTTCGCGCTCTCCTCGAGCCGCCGGAGGTGGTCGTCGAGGCGGAAGATCGCCGCGCCGATCGGCGTCGGATAGGCGCGGATCCCCTCGAACGCCGCCATGCCGTAGTGGAGGGAGTGGGTGTGCACGTGCACCATGGCGCGCTCCCACGCCACCAGCTCCCCGTCCAGCCAGATGAACTTCGTCGGATCCATCGCCCCCTCCGCCCGTTCCGCTAGATCGCCGATTCGCCCCGCTCGCCGGTGCGGATCCGCACCGCCTCCTCGATCGGCAGCACGAAGATCTTTCCGTCGCCGATCTTCCCCGTCTTCCCCGCGTTCTGGATCGCCTCGATGACCCGGCCGACCATCTCGTCGCGCACCACCACCTCCACCTTCACCTTGGGGAGGAAGTCGATCACGTATTCGGCCCCCCGGTAGAGCTCGGTGTGCCCTTTCTGCCGGCCGAACCCCTTCACGTCGGTGACGGTGATCCCCAGGATCCCCGCCTCGTTCAGGGCCTCCTTCACCTCGTCGAGCTTGAACGGCTTGATGATCGCTTCGATCTTCTTCATGTCATCGCCTCTTCCGCGATCGTGGCCTGGACCGCCTTGTGGGACGCCGCGGTGTGCGGCATGTGCGCGGACGACAGCCCGCCGTGGGTGTACGCCGTCTCGCCGTGGAGCGCCGTGTCGAGCCCCTCGCGCTCGTCGTCCTTGCTCGCGCGCAGACCGACCGTGGCGTCGACGACCTTCAGGATCACGACGCTCAAGAGGGCCGCCCACACCGCCGAAACGGCAATCGCCAGCAGCTGCACCCCGATCAGCCGCGCGTTGCCGGCGAGAAGACCGTCGGCCCCGGCCGGATTGAACGCCTTGGCGGCGAAGACGCCGGTCAGCACCGCCCCCAGCGCGCCGCCGACCCCGTGCACGCCGAAGGCGTCGAGCGAGTCGTCGTACTTGAACCGGCCCTTGAGCAGGATCCCGGCGTAGCAGGCGATGCCGGCGAGCCCGCCGATGGCGATCGCCGCCGCCGGACCGACGAATCCGGCCGCCGGCGTGATCGCGACGAGTCCGGCGACCAACCCCGAGGCGACGCCGAGCATCGTCACCTTCCCGATGCGGAACTGTTCGACCAGTCCCCAGGAGACCGCCCCCGCCGCCGCCGCGATGTGGGTGTTGACCAGCGCCAGCGCCGCCAGACCGTTGGCCCCGAGCGCCGAGCCGGCGTTGAAGCCGAACCACCCGAACCAGAGCAGCCCCGCGCCGAGCACCGTCATCGTCAGGTTGTGCGGGGCGTGCCGCACCGCGGGGTAGCCGATCCGCTTCCCGACCATCACCGCGACGACCAGCGCCGAGATCCCGGACGCCAGATGCACCACCGTCCCGCCGGCGAAGTCGAGCGCGCCGATCCCGAGCAGCCATCCGCCCGGTCCCCAGACCCAGTGGGCGATCGGATCGTAGACCAGCGTCGTCCACAGAAGCGTGAAGAGGCAGTAGGCGGAGAACTTCATCCGCTCGGCGAAGGCGCCGGAGATCAGCGCCGGGGTGATCACCGCGAACATCCCCTGGTAGGCCATGAAGACCAGGTGGGGGATCGTCCCCTTCGCCTCCACGCCGACGCCGCGCAGGAGCGCGAAGTCGAATCCGCCGATCACCCCGCCGTGCGTCTCGCCGAAGCAGAGCGAATAGCCGATCACCGCCCACTGCAGGGTGACGATCCCGAGCGCGAAGAAGCTGTGCATGAAGGTGGAGAGGACGTTCTTCCCCTGCACCATGCCGCCGTAGAAGAGCGCCAGCCCCGGCGTCATCAGCATCACCAACGCGGTGGAGACCAACATCCAGGCGGTGTCGCCGGTATCGATGGTGTTCGGCACGTTTCCCCCCTTCGTTCGCGACCGACAACCCGAGCATCTACGACCGCTTTTCGCCCGTCAATCGGCCGCCGGGCCGCCGTCACCGAATTGACGCCGCTCCCGGCGGCGACCGAAAAGGGGCGCATTTCCGAGTCGGCCGCGCCAGGGCGCCCATGGCACGTCGGCTGCACTCCCAGTGCGTCGATGAAAATCCTCTTCATCATCCCCAGCCTCCGCCGCGGATCGCCGACCAAGTTCCTGCCGGTCGGGATCGCCTCGGTGATGACCTTCGTCCGCCGCCACGGGTACGACTTCGATCTCCTGGACGTCGACATCGACGACCTGAGCGATGAATCGATCGAGAACTACCTCGCGACGCACGAATACGACGTCGTCCTCACCGGCTGCATCGTCACCCACTACAAGTGGATCAAGTGGCTGACGCGGACGATCCGCAAGTTGCAGCCGTCGACCAAGATCGTCGTCGGCAACTCCGTCGCCGGATCGATCCCCGAACTGTTCCTGCGCAACACGGCGGCGGACGTGGTGGTGATCGGTGAGGGCGAGTTCTCCACCCTCGACGTGCTTCGCGCCTACGAAGACCGCACCCCGCTCGGGGCGGTCGAAGGGATCGCCTTTCTCGATCCGACCGGTGCGTTCGTGAAGACCCCCAAACGCAAGGCGTGCAAGATCGACGACCTACCGATGGTCGATTGGACCGTGGTCGACTACCGGAAGTATTTCGAGCGGTCCGACCACGCTGCGGCCCAGGGACTGAACATCGACGGCAACCGGCCGCCTCGGGTGATGCCGGTGGTCACCGCACGGGGCTGCGCCTTCAAGTGCACTTTCTGCCACTACGTCTTCTGGGACGACCCGTACCGGCACCGCTCCGCCGACAACATCCTGACCGAGATCCGGCGCAACATCGACGAGTACGGTGCGACCTACATCAACTTCTGGGACGACTTGAGCTTCTCCACGCTCCCCCAGGCCGAAGCGCTGGCGGACGCCATCCTCAAATCGGGATTGAAGTTCCACTGGAGCGCGTCGGTTCGGTCCGACCTGTTCGGACATCCCAAATGGCCCCTCGCGAAGCGGATCGAGGTGGCCCGGAAGTTCAAGGAGGCCGGCTGTCTCGACGTCGGCTACTCGCTCGAGTCGGGCAATCCGGAGATCCTCAAGATGATGGACAAGAGGATCGAGCCGTACTTTTTCCTCGATCAGGTCCGCCTCCTGCGTGACGTCGGGATCCAGAGCCGCACCAGCGTCGTCTTCGGGTATCCGATCGAGACCCGCGAAACGATCCGGGAGACGATGGACCTCTGCCTCGCGGCCGGCGTCTATCCGTCGATCGGATTCCTCCTCCCGCTCCCGTACACCGGGATGTACGAATACGCGAAGAAGCACGGATTCATCACCGACGAGGACCGCTTCCTCGAGTCGATCACGGAGCGTCAGGACATCTGTCTCAACATGACGACGATGTCGGACGACGAGATCATGGAGGCGATCAAGGAGGGGGCCCGGGAGCTCAACCGTCAGCTCGACCTGGGACTCAGCGAGGACCGCTACATCCGCACGGGCGGATACCGGAACCAGTCGAGGATCACGGCCCGGAGCGGCGGGGACCGTCCGCTCGATCCCGAGAATCTCAAGCGGATCGAGAACGACGTCAGCTTCAACTACAGCCAGGCCGTTTTCGACGTCGACAGTCGCGCCATCGCGGAGGCGACGGCCGCGGCCAAGGCCACCCCCCGCCTGACGGTGCTCGCCGACACCGATACCGGCTGCTAGACGGACGCGGAGACGTCGCCGCCGGTGCGGTCGGCGGCGGCGAGGTAGAGGGCGGCCATGCGCACGGCGACCCCGGCCGTCACCTGATGGAGGATCAACGACCGATCGCCGTCGGCGACCGCGGGGTCGATCTCCACGCCGCGGTTCATCGGGCCGGGGTGCAACACGATCGCGTCCTTCCGGGCCGCCGCCAGCCGCCGCGCGTTGACGCCGAAGTGGCGGGCGTAGTCGCGGACGTTGGGGATCAGCCCCGCCTCCTGCCGCTCCTTTTGCAGCCGTAGCACCATCACCACGTCGGCCTTCTCGAGCGCCGGCTCGACGCGGTCGAACACCTCGGCCCCCATCGACGCGATCCCCGCCGGCAACAGCGTGCGCGGCCCGGCCACCCGCACGCGGGCGCCGAGCTTGGTCAACGCGAGAAGGTTGGAGCGCGCCACCCGGCTGTGGGCGATGTCTCCGACGATCGCCACCACCCTCCCCTCGAAGCGACCCTTGTGGCGGCGGATCGTGGCGCAGTCGATCAGCGCCTGCGTCGGGTGATCGTGCATCCC
>CAYJRR010000153.1:0-10459 GCA_964372275.1 uncultured bacterium | reverse complement strand
CACTTCCGGAGGATCCCCCGATGCGCCCGCTCGTCTTCCTGGCCGTCACGTCGTTTTTCGCCGCCGCTCACGGATTCGCTCGCCCGAGCGGCGCTGCCGACGTCGCCTGCCCGCCCGACGGCAACGGTCACCTCGACTCGATCGTCGCGGTCGCCGACGCCTGCCTCCCCTACGACTGCGCATTGCCGCCGCAGGTGGTCGACCGGTTCGTCCTCCAGTTCAACGAGAGCCTCGACCGTGCGCTCGCCGAGCATCCGGAGATTCGACGGATCACGAATCGCAACGTCTACGAGCTGACCGACCTCGGAAACTCCGTCCACGACAACGAGCTCGCCGGAAACCTGCGGGAGATGCTTGCGTGGCTCGGTCAGCAGAGCGCGCGCCCGAGCACCATCCGGACCAAGGTGGCCGCCTTCGCGAACGCAATGATGGGGGACGTTCCGCCCGGACGCTGCCTCGTCTACGACGACCGCGCGCCGTTCGACCTCCGTTTTTACCGCGCCTGGCGAGACGTGCGGCGGGAGAACGCCTATGCCCGCGCGAAGAATCCGCGTGGTCTCGAGATCTCCGCGATCGAGTCCGCCTGGAACGACTTCTACGACGAACATGGCCGGAACCTCGACCACGACTTCTACCTACCGGTATTCGTCGGCTCGAATCCGACGCTGGCCCAAGTGCGCGCGGCACTCGGTGTCCGTTACCTCCCGACCATTTCGGTCGGCTTGACCGCGGTCGACGACTTCGCCGCCTCGGGAGAAGGACCGGAAGAGGATCCCGCCTTCGGTCCGATCGCGGAGCGGCTAAAGAACGCCGTCGGCATCCAGAAACGGTGGTACCTCTCCGGTGGCGGATCGGAATGGAGTTCCAACGTCCTGCTCGTCCTCGACGAGAAGGGGCAGGCGTGGGGCTTCCAGATGGGCTACTCGGAGTGACCCTCGGGGGTCAGTAGCCCTTTTCGAGGCAGCTTTCGACCAGCTTGGCGCGGTGGGTCTTCAGGTAGGATTGGAAGGCCTTCCGGTCGATCTTCATTCCGGAGAGGATCCCGTCGAGGACCTCCTGGAGCCGGCGATCCGGCTTGGCCTTCAGGTCGTTCGAGACGGCGAGCATGGCGACACCGAACATCGGACTGGATCGGAAATCCGCTTGCAAGTGAACCCCCTGAAAATTCCTCTTGAATCGTATGGGGTTGTCTTGCTCCAGTCAATCGATATTGAAGTGATTTTGTGATGAAATGTAGACAATTATCCACCTTCATCGCGATCGCTCTGGGCGCGGCCGCGGCCGGCTCGGCGGGCGCGGCGGGGACCGCGGACGACCGACCGACGCTCGCCCTCGTCGGTTGGCGAAGCGGCGATCCGGCGCGCGATGCGTGGCGCGGTCGCTCGGCGTTCGCGGCGGGACTTTCGCGCGCGCCGAACGCCCCGTTTCAGATCGAGGGCGCACCCGGACGGGCGGCGGCGGAACGCGAAGCGCTGGCGCGGGGACGGGCGGCGGCGGAGCGGGGGCGAAAGGCGTATGGGAAGCTCGACTTCGAGCGATCCGTCCGCGAGCTTCGCGCCGCGCGCGACGCCTTCCGGACCGGTCTCGCGTCGCAAACCGACGGCGCGTGCATCGACGTGCTCCTCGAGCTCGGCGTGGCGTCGATCGACATCGGGGACGCGCCGTCGGCGGAGGCGGCGTTCCGCGAGGCGCGGTGGATGGGGGGCCCCGAATCGCTCGACGGTAGGCGGCACCCGCCGAAGACGGTCGCCGCCTATCGGGACGCGGTGGCGGCGTTGGCGTCGGCCCCGCGCGCGAGCCTCTCGGTACGCTCTCATCCGCCGGGCGCCGCGCTGTTCCTCGACGGCCACCCGGTCGGCGACGCGCCCCAGCTCCTCGACGGTCTGTTCGTGGGGCGGCACGTGCTCCGCGCCGAGCACGGCAGAGGCCGTTCTGCGAGCGCGATCGTCGATCTGGCCGCCGGCACGACCGGCGTCGTTACGCTGCGGACCGCGCCCGAGCTTCCGGCGGAACCGATCGCCATCGACGCCGGGGCGACGGTCGACGAACGGTTCGCGTCGTTGCTTGACCTCGGGGTCGCATGGGACGTCGACCTGATCGTGGCCGCAGGACCGGTCCGGTTCGGGGCGGACGACCGTCTGGCGACGATGGTGGTCGACGTCCGCCGCGGCGTCCTGGTCGAGAACGCCGCCGCCCCGCTCCACGACGGTGCGGCGGCGGAGCGACTGGGGAGCGAGCTCGCCCTGCGACTGGCGCGGTACCGCGCGGGCGCGCCCCCGATCCCGGCCTCGACGGTTCACCTCGACGAGGCCGCGTCGGCGCGGCGCTAGCCCGCTTGTGGCTCCGCCCCGCCGTGGGATACCGTCCCAAAGGCCGGTGGACGACGCGCGATACATCGCCATCGAAGGGCCGATCGGGGCGGGGAAGAGCACGCTCGCGCGGCTGCTCGCCGAGTCGACGGGGAGCCGGCTGGTCGTCGAGCCCGACGAGGAGAACCCCTTCCTCGAGCGCTTCTACGCCGACGAGAAGAAGTACGCCTTCCAGACGCAGCTGTTCTACCTGCTCTCGCGCTACCAGCAACAGACGACGCTCAACCAGGGGGAGCTGTTCCGACGCGGGATCGTCTGCGACTACCTGTTCGCCAAGGACCGGATCTTCGCCGCGCTCACCCTGGACGAGCAGGAGTTCCGCCTCTACGACCGCGTCTACTCGATGCTGGTGACGCAGGTCCCGCGCCCCGACCTCGTCGTCTACCTGCAGGCGCGCTCGGAGGTGCTGCTGGACCGGGTGACCAAGCGCGGGCGCCCCTCGGAACGGCGGTTGCGCGGCGGCTACCTCGACGAGGTGTCGCAGGCGTACAACCAGTTCTTCTTTCATTACGCCGAGACGCCGCTGCTCGTCGTCAACACCTCGGAGATCGACTTCGTGACCCGGCCCGAGGACCGCGAGGCGCTGCTGCGGGAGATTCGCCGCACGCGGAGCGGCGTGCACCACTACATGCCGCTCGGAAGCCCGACGCCGCCGGCATCGGCGAAGAGAGGGAAACGATGATCGCAAAGAGCGTCCTCGACCTGCGCCGGATGAAGGGGGCGTCCAAGATCACCCTGCTCACCTGTTACGACGCCACCTTCGCGCGGCTGATCGCCGACGCGGAGGTCGACGCGGTGCTGGTCGGCGACTCGTTGGGGATGGTCGTGCAGGGCCACGAGAACACGCTCCCGGTCACGCTCGACGAGACGATCTACCACGCCAAGGCGGTGGCGCGGGGCGTACGGCGCACCGCCGCCGCGACGCGGCCGCACCTGGTGGTCGACCTTCCGTTCATGAGTTACCAGGCCTCATCACGTCGCGCGCTGGAGGCCGCCGGACGGCTGGTGAAGGAGGGGTTTGCCGAGAGCGTGAAGCTGGAGGGGGGGCGGCGCGTCGCCCGCTCGATCGAGCGGATGGTCGCCGCCGGGATTCCGGTGATGGGACACGTGGGGCTGACGCCGCAGTCGGTCCACGCCTTCGGCGGCTTCCGCGTGCAGGGGAAGGAGCCCGATCGCGCGCAGGAGATCCGGGACGACGTGAAGGCGCTGGAGTCGGCCGGCTGCTACGCGGTTGTGCTCGAAGGGATGCCGACGGCGCTGGCGGCGGAGCTGACCCGCGGGCTTTCGATCCCGACGATCGGGATCGGGGCCGGACCCGAGTGCGACGGCCAGGTGCTGGTGATCTACGACCTGTTGGGGATGGACCCGACCTTCACCCCCAAGTTCGTGAAGCGATACGCCACGCTCCATGAAACGATCCGCGCCGCGGTGAAGGAGTTTGCCCGCGAGGTGCGCAACGGCGCCTTCCCCGACGACGCGCACTCCTTCCACGCCGGAGCCGAGCCGGCGCGCGGCCGCCGGAAGGGGTAGCCGTGCGACGCACGCGGCGCCGGGAGGGACGCGAGTAGTGCCGGAGACGATCGCCGATCCGGCGGAGATGCAGGCACGCGCGCGCGCCTGGCGCGCCGAGGGGCGGCGCATCGCCTTCGTCCCGACAATGGGCTATCTCCACGACGGACACGCGCGCCTGCTCGCGCACGCACGGGCGCTCGCCGATCGGCTGGTGCTGTCGATCTTCGTCAATCCGACGCAGTTCGGACCGAACGAGGACTTCGAGCGCTACCCGCGCGACATCGCGCGGGACGTGGGGGTCGCCGAACGGGAGGGGGTCGACGCCGTCTTCGTCCCGACCCGGGAGGCGATCTACCCGACCGGGTACTCGACCTACGTCGAGGTCGGCGGCGTCGCCGACCCGCTCGAAGGGGAGCGACGCCCCGGCCACTTCCGGGGCGTGGCCACGGTGGTGCTGAAGCTGTTCCAGTGCGTACAGCCGCACCTCGCCGTCTTCGGCGAGAAGGACTGGCAACAGCTGGCGGTGATCCGCCGGATGACCGCCGACCTCCACCTGCCGGTCGAGATCGTCGGGCACCCGATCGTCCGCGAACCGGACGGCCTGGCCCTCTCGTCGCGAAACGTCTACCTGTCGCCCGACGAGCGCGCGCGGGCCGTGTCGCTCTCGCGCGCGCTGGCAAAGGCGGAGGCGATGCGCCACGGCGGCGAACGGAGCGCGTCGCGCCTGGTCCACGCGGCGACGCAAGAGATCCTGGGGAGCGGCCCGGACGTTCCGATCGCCATCGACTACGTCGCGCTGGTCGATCCCGACCGCCTGACGCCGCTCGACGACGCGGGAGACCGGGCACTGCTCGCCCTGGCGGTCCGCGTCGGCAAGACGCGACTGATCGACAACCGGGTGCTCCGAGCGGTCCGCCCGTCGGGCTCCCTCGGGGCCTCGCCGGCCCCCTAGAGACGCCGTCCGAGCCACGCGCCGGCCGCGAACGCGATCGCCATCCACGGTCCGGGGCGCCTCTCGAATCGCCGCTGCGCGGCCCGCCGCCAATGACGCGCCGTTGCCAGCGCCTGCGCCGCGTCCCGGAGGTCGGCGACGGCATCGGCCAGATCCTCTCGTGTCCGCTCGAGCCGGCGCTGGAGCTGGCTCAGATCCGCATCCGCCGCCGTAGCCATCGGCGATCCTCCTTGAGCGCGCGCGCGGTTCGGTCCAGATCGGGCCGATCCTGCCGCGCCAGGCGCCGCGCGAAGACGATCGAGACGACGAGCCCCGCCGCGACGTTCGCCAGCCCGACCAGGAGGAACGACTCCGCGCGCCCGAAGATCTCCCCGAGCGACAACGCGACCGCGACCATCACCAGCGCGTACCCGACGACCAGGCTCGGGAACCCGAGCAGGACGAGCGCCGCATCACGCGCCGCCGCCCGCAGGTCGTGTTTCAGCTCCGCCCGGGCCAGGTCGAGATGCTCGCCCACCAGGCGGCCCAGCCCGTCGGTGACGCGACGCGCCGCGTCGCGCAGCGGCCGCGCGCCCGGCTCGACGTGCTCCTCGCTTGCGTCGACCCCCACGGGGCTCTACTAGGCCCCCCGCAACGGCGTTCAAGCCGGCGGTCGTTTGACCGTGCGCGCCGCGCGGAAGTACCCTGATCTCTCGGTCTTCTCTCGGCTCGCCCACCGATGCGCGCGCTTCTCCTCGGCGTCCTTTGTTGCGTCTCGGGACCGGCCCTCGCCGCGCCGAAGGTGTTGCTGCGGGATCTCGGCATCAGCCCGACGCAGATCGAAGAGGCCACCGTCACCGTCGGCAAGGCGGTGAGCGAGATCCGCGGCCAGGCGATCCGAAATTCGGACTTTGCGCGGGTGGTCGAGGCCCGTCCCGAGGTGAAGGCCAGCCTGTCGAGCGCGCGCCAGAACCTCGGAAAGGCCGCGTCGATGGAAGCCGCGGGCGACTACGCCGGCGCCATCGCTACATTCGAGCGCGCGGTAAGCGGGTTCCATGCCGTCGGCTGCGAAGTCTGGAACCCGGTGGAACTGGCGCAGGCCTATCGGCTGTTGGGACTGGCGCGCTATCACCGGGACCTGGAGGAGCGCAAGCCGATGGGGCCCGACGCGCAGGATGCGCTTCGACGGGCGAAAAAGCTCGATCCGACCTTCGTACCGACCGCCCCTCCGTTCACCCGGATCGATGCCGAGGCCGCGCAAAAGGCCGCACCCGGCGTTCCACCGCCCGCCGATCCACCCGGCGATGGTTTTTGGAACGTGGCACGACTGCTCGGACTGGACGGGTTGATCGAGTTCCGGACGAACGCGAACGGCGCGCTGGCGCTTCGCACGCATCGCATCCTCGCGGCGCGGGTACAGACCGGCAAGGTCGTCTCCCGGGAGAGGGGACTCGACACGGCCGCGAAACTGGAGCTCGAAAGGTCGATGCGCTTCGAGGGCTGGGAGGCCGCCGTCGCGGCGGCGCAGGCCCGGCTCGACGCGGAGCGAGCCGCTGCCGCGCCCGCGGTCGCCGCCGCACCTCCGGACGGTGCCGCGGGACGAAACGGCTCGTCCGGCAATGGCGGCGCGCCTTCCGGCGCGGGCGTTGCGGAACCGGTGGGCGGAAACGGCGCGAACGGCAAGGGGGGCCCGGGGGGAAACGGCGGTCGATCCGGCTCGCCGCGGCCGCCAACGAAGGTGGCGAAGGCCCCGCCCCCTCCTCCGCCACCCCCACCCGAGCCGCCGGCGGCGTCGGCCTCCGAGCAACAACCGGCCACGCCGCCGCTCGTCCTCGCGCCCGACCTCGACGTTCCGCCGATCTCCGACGCGCCGGCGCCGATCGCCTGGAGCGACATCGAGCCGGCGGTGCCGGTGAACCCGGACGACCTCTCGGCGGAGGAGGCGGCCGCGCTGGCGTCGAGACGACCGCCGCCGCCCCGGCCTGACGCACCGAAGCCCCCGGCGCATCCGGTTTCACAGTCCAGGGCCGTGCAGGTGCAGTTCGGACTCGACCGGCGGGTCGCCGTCTACGTCGCTCCGGGCGACGCGACGCTGGTGCCGAGCGGGATGGGCGGAACGGGTTCGCTGCAGGTCTGGATCCCGACCGGCCGATGGACGATCGCCGGCTCGGCCGGGTTCGCGATGCGCAGCTATCTTCTCGACGAAACGATCGTCTCCTCGGCGGCGATCGACGCGGCGGTTCAACTCCTGCACGGCGACGATGAGTACGGCCGGACGTGGATCGGCGCCGGACTCTCCTACGTCGGGGAGCCCGGCTTCGACGCCGCCTCCGGATCGGGGGTGCCGAACGTGATCCGGGTCACACCGTCGGTGGTCGTCCTCGGCCGGTTCCAACTGCTGGCGCCGCTCGAGCTCCGATTGCGTGGGATCGCCGGCGCGGGGCTGGAGGTCGGCTCCGCGGAGACCGGCGGCGGCGGCATGGGATACGACGTTTCCGGCGATGCGTCGGCCTTCTTCGCATTGACATCGCGCCTGCGAGCGGTCGGCGGCATCCGACTGCAGCGCCTCTACACCGAGTTCGGATCCGACCGGACGAGCTCCTACGAGACGCGGCGCGCCATCTGGGCCGGAGTCGAAGCGGCCTTCTGACGCAGGGATTCCGGGAGACGCCGAGAAGCCCCTATCCGGGGTAGAATTGCCCTTGGGCCGCTGGAGGATCCGCATCATGCGCGTTCGGAAGCTACCCGTTCCGCTTCTGCTCCTCGCCTTCTCCAGCCTTTCCGCTTCCTGCGATCCGCAGGCCGAGGTCGACGACTACGGCGTCGACGAGGAGATCCTGCAGGCGATCGACGACCACGCCAGCGACGCCGACGCCCACCCGACCCTTCGGATCGGCGCGGAACGGATCGACGGGGAGATCACCGGGGTCCAGATCGAGAACGGCGCGATCGGGAACGAAGACCTCGCGACCGGGGCGGTGACCAACGCCAACATCAGCGCCGGCGCCGTCCAGTCCAATAGCCTGGCCCTGAACTCCGTGCAGGCGACGCACGTCGTCGACGGCGCCCTCACCGGCTCCGACATCTCCGACGGATCGTTGACCACCAACGACATCCTGGACGGAACCGTGACCGGTACCGACATCGCCACGGGAACGATCGGCTCGGGGAACATCGCGGACGGAACCGTCACCGGCACCGATATCGCCGCGGGGACGGTCGTCTCCGCGAACATCGCCGATGGCACGGTGGCCAGCGCCGACATCGCGGACGGAACGGTGGCCAGCGCCGACATCGCCGATGGGACGGTCACCGGCAACGACATCGCCAATGGCACCGTCGCCAGCGCCGACATCACCGACGGCACGGTCACCGGTACGGACATCGCCACGGGCACCATCGTCTCCGGAAACATCCTGGACGGTACCGTCGCCGCCGCCGACCTCGGCACCGACTCGGTCGCGGCCGACGAGATCGCCGCCGGGGCCGTCGGAACCAGCGAGGTCGCCGACAACACCCTCACCGCTACCGACCTAGCGGCCGATTCGGTCACGGCGAGCGAGATCGCAACCGACGCCGTCGGAAGCGCCGAGATCGGCGCGAGTGCCGTCGGAACGAGCGAGGTCGCCGACAACTCCCTCGGCTCCGACGACCTGGCCGCCGATTCGGTCGCCTCGAGCGAGCTCGCCACCGACGCCGTCGGAAGCGACGAGATCGCGACGGGGGCCGTCGGGTCGGCGGAGGTCGCGCTCGACTCCCTCTCCGCCGCCGACCTCGGTACCGACTCGGTCGCGGCCGACGAGATCGCCGCCGGGGCCGTCGGAACCAGCGAGGTCGCCGACAACACGCTCACCGACGCCGACCTCGCCCCCGACTCCGTCACCGCGAGTGAGATCGCCACCGGCGCCGTCGGAACCGCCGAGATTGCGGACAACACCGTATCCTCCACGGACATCCTCAACGCCACGATCACCGGAACCGACGTGCAGGATGGCTCGATCGCCTCGGCCGACGTACAGGACGCCAGCCTCACCGGCAATGACGTCCAGGACGGCACGTTGACCGGCGCGGACCTGGGGGTCGGCTCGATCACCGCTACCGAGATCGCGACCGGCGCGGTCGGAAGCCTCGAGATCGCCTCCGACGCGGTCGAAGCGGCCGAGATCGCCACCGACGCCGTCGGCAGCGCCGAGATCGCTGCCGCTGCCGTCGGAAGTAGCGAGGTCGCCGACAACTCCCTCACCACCGACGACCTCGGCGCCGATTCGGTCGACAGCAGCGAGATCAAGACCGGGGCGGTCGGATCGGCCGAGGTCGCGCTCGACTCGCTCACCACCGCCGACCTCGGAACCGACTCGGTGGCGGCCGACGAGATCGCCGCCGGCGCGGTCGGCACGAGCGAGATCGCCGACGGAACCGTCTCCTCCGACGACCTCGGCACCGATTCGGTCATCTCCGAGACGATCGCCGCGGGGGCCGTCGCCAGCGACGAGATCGCGGACAACTCGCTCACGGCGGCCGACCTCGCCGCCAACTCCGTCGCCGCCAGCGAGATCCTCGACGGGTCGGTCGGCACGCTGGAGCTCGGCGATGCCGTGGTCACCTCGGCGAAGATCTTCGCCGACGCGGTCCGCTCCGCCCACATCGCGACCGGTGCCGTGGGCTCCGAAGAAGTTGCGGACAACACGCTGTCCGCCGACGACCTCGGCAGTGGCTCGGTGAAGGCCGACGAGATCGACGCCAACGCCGTCGGCAGCAGCGAGATCGCCTCCGGCGCCGTCGGCACCGACGAGATCTCCGACGGCGCCTTGACGGCCGACGACCTCGGCACCGCCTCCGTTGGCGCCGACGAGATCGCCACCGGCGCAGTCGGAAGCGCCGAGATCGCCGACACCTCGATCGCCACCGCCGACATCGCCCCGCTGGCGGTCGGAAGCTCGCAAATTGCGACTTCGTCGATCACGCCGGAAAAGGCGTTCCTCGCCTATGCAGGACGCGCCACGTCCACCTCGTTCACCCCCTTCTTCAAGTTCAAGACGGACGCCTCCCCTCCCACGTTCGACCTCCTCGTCGCCTGTGGCGCCGAAGGCGGAACGTCGGGCACGATCCGCCTCCGAAACGTCACCGACGCGACCACGGTCGTGACGATCACCTGCAACGCGAACGAAGCCGACAACCCGGTCCTCTCGGAAGTCGCGGTCGGCGCGCTCGACATCAGCAAGAACTACGAGTTTCAGGTCCAGGCGGGGGCTGCCGATAGCGCGGTTGTGTGGAGGCATCTGACTCTTCGATAAAGAACGGGGACGATCGTTCGGGTTCCGGCGGGAGCGTCGATGCGGGGCGGTCACAGCCTTTCGCAACCTTGGAGGTCGAGGATCACGGCGCCGATCGCCGCGATGGCGGTCGCCATGCTGGCCTCCTGCGATCCGACGGTGCCGGTGGAGCCGGAGGCGGAGCTACTGGCGATCGAGCAGGCGATCGACCTGCACGCCGCCAGCCCCGACACGCACGCCAATCTGCGCGTGGAGACCGACAACCTGATCGGGGAGATTGCGGCGGAGCAGATCGGCGACGGGGCGATCACGCGGGATCACCTGGCCGACGACGCGGTCGGTGACTACCGGCAGATCCTGCGCGAGCTCTTCCC
>CAYJRR010000152.1:0-10476 GCA_964372275.1 uncultured bacterium | reverse complement strand
AGACGAAGGCGAAGAAGAGGTTCTGCCGGATGTTCCGCATCGTCGCCCGCGACAGCCGCCGCGCGCGGACGATCCCACGGAGATCGCCTTTCACCAGCGTCACCGTGGCGCTCTCGATGGCGACGTCGGTGCCGGTCCCCATCGCGATCCCGACGTCGGCCTGCGCCAGCGCCGGGGCGTCGTTGACCCCGTCTCCGGCCATCGCCACCCGCCGTCCCTCCGACTGCAGGCGCTTCACGATCTCCCCCTTGCGCTGCGGGAGCACCTCGGCCTCGTATTCGGCGATCCCCAGCCTCGCCGCGACGGCTCGCGCGGTCGCCGTCGCGTCGCCCGTGAGCATCACCACGCGCACCCCCTCGCCGCGGAGCATCGAAAGCGCCTCGGGGGTCGTCCCCTTCACCGGATCGGCGACGGCGAGCAGGCCCGCCGCCTCGCCGTCGACAGCGAGGGTGACCACCGTCGCCCCCTCCCCCCGGAGGCGCGCCTCCTCGCCGGCGAGCTCTCCGCCAGCGGCCACGCCCGCGATCCCGAGCTCGTCGAGGAGCGCCGCGTTTCCGATCGCCACCCGGCGGCCGCCGACCGTCGCCGTGGCCCCCTTTCCCGGGACCGATCGGAAGTCGGTCGCCGTCGACGAGGAATCGCGGCCGGCGCCGCGCACGCGCGCACCCTCGACGATCGCCGCCGCGATCGGATGCTCGCTGCCGCGCTCGACCGCCGCCGCCAGCCGCAGCAGCTCGCTCTCGGTCGAACGGCCCGACGCGCGCACCGCCACCAGCGCCGGCCGGCCCTCGGTGAGCGTTCCGGTCTTGTCGACCACCAGCGTGTCGATCTTCTCGAACGTCTCCAGCGCCTCGGCGTTGCGTAGCAGGACCCCCGCCGTCGCGCCGCGCCCCATCCCCACCATGATCGACATCGGCGTCGCCAGGCCCAGCGCGCACGGGCAGGCGATGATCAGCACGGCGACGGCGTTGACCAGCGCCAACACCATCCGCGGCTCCGGTCCGGCGAGTGCCCAGACCGCGAAGGTCGCCGCCGCGACCGCCAGCACGATCGGGACGAACCAGCCGGCGACGACGTCGGCTACCCGCTGGATCGGCGCGCGGCTGCGCTGCGCCTCGCCGACCAGGCGGACGATCTGCGCCAGCAGCGTGTCGGATCCCACCCGTTCGGCTCGCATCACCAGCGAGCCGCTTCCGTTGACGGTGGCGCCGGTCACGCGATCGCCGGGCCCCTTTTCCACCGGCATCGACTCACCGGTGACCATCGACTCGTCGACGGGACTGGCGCCCTCGAGGACGACGCCGTCGACCGGCACCTTCTCCCCCGGCCGGATCCGAAGCCGGTCGCCGACCCGCACCTCCGAGAGCGGGACGTCCTCCTCCGATTCGCCCCCCGCAGGGGCGTCCTCCCGGAGACGCCGGGCGGTCTTGGGCGCGAGGCCGAGCAGCGCCCGGAGCGCCGAGCGCGTCTTCCCGCGCGCCTCGAGCTCGAGCACCTGGCCGAGCAGGACGAGCGTCACGATCACGCCGGCCGCCTCGAAGTAGACGGCGACGTCGCCCGTGTGCGGATCGCGGAAGCCCGCCGGAAAGGCGTCCGGAGCGATCGTCGCCACGGCGCTGAAGAGGTAGGCGACGCCGACCCCCAGCGCGATCAGCGTGAACATGTTCGGGGAGCGGGCGACGACCGACCGCCATCCGCGCGCGAAGAACGGCGCGCCCCCCCAGAGCACGACCGGCGTGGCGAGCAGCAGCTCGCTCCAGAGCGGCGCCGACGCACCGACGCGGTCGCGAAGGAGCTCGCGCAGCGCCGGCCCCGGGAGCATCTCCGACATCGCGAGCAGGAGGAGGGGGGCGGTGAACGCCGCCGAGATCCGGAACCGCCGGCTCATGTCGTCGAGCTCGGCGCTCCGCTCCTCTTTGGCCACGGGGGTCGTCGGCTCGAGCGCCATCCCGCACTTCGGGCACTCCCCCGGCGCATCGCGGACGACCTCGGGGTCCATCGGGCAGGTCCACTTCGGGCGTTCGACGCCGAGCGTGGCCGTTGCCGTCGCGCCCACAGCGCGCGTGCGCTCTGCGGCGGCGATCTCGCCCGGCGCGCCCGCCCGGTACTTTTCCGGTTCGGCGAGAAACTTCTCGCGGCATTTCGGATTGCAGAAACGGTAGCGCCGCCCGCGATGCTCCGCCGAGCCGCCCTTCGGCGCGGCGGGATCGACGAACATCCCGCAGACCGGATCTCGCGGCCGCGGATCGCTATCCACGGAACGCGGCGTGGCCGGTCAGCGCCTCGCCGAGCACCAGCAGATGGACGTCGTGCGTCCCCTCGTAGGTGTTCACCGTCTCGAGGTTGCACATGTGTCGCATCACCGGGTACTCGTCGTGGATCCCGTTGGCGCCGAGGATGTCCCGCGCCACGCGCGCGCAGTCGAGGGCCATCTGCACGTTGTTCATCTTGGCCATCGAGACCTGCGCGGGGGCGATCTTCCCCGACTCCTTGAGCTTGCCGAGGCGCCACACCAGGAGCTGCGCCTTGGTGATCTCGGTCGCCATCAACGCCAGCTTCGACTGCACCAGCTGGAAGCCGGCGATCGGCCGCCCGAACGCGACGCGCGCCTTGGCGAACTCCAGCGCGCTGTCGAAGCACGCCATCGCCGCCCCGATCACCCCCCAGCAGATCCCGTAGCGCGCCTGTGACAGGCACATCAGCGCGCTCTTCAACCCCTCGGTCCCGGGGAGCAGCGCCGTCTCCGGCAGGTGGACGTCCTCGAAGTGCAGTTCCGCCGTGTCCGACGCGCGGAAGCTGTGCTTGTGCTCGATTGGCCGCTGGGTGAACCCCTTCGTCCCGCGCTCGACCAGGAAGCCACGGATGTCGGAGGGCTTGTCGCCGGTGTTGGCCCACACCACCGCCAGGTCGGCGCGCGTGCCATTGGTGATCCAGCGCTTCGTGCCGTTCAGGATCCAGCCGCCGCCCGCGGCCTTCCGCGCCCGGGTGCGCATCGCGCCCGGATCGCTCCCGGCGTCGGGCTCGGTCAGGCCGAAGCAGCCGACCTTCGCCCCGCGCGCCATCGCCGGCAGCCACCGCTCCTTCTGCGCCTCCGTTCCGAAGGACCAGATCGGGTACATCGCCAGCCCCCCCTGCACCGAGACGAACGAACGCACGCCGCTGTCGCCGCGCTCGAGCTCGAGCATCGCCAGGCCGTAGGCGATCGGCCCCATCCCCGAGCAGCCGTAGCCGGTGAGGTTGGCGCCGAGCAGGCCCATCTCGCCGAACACCGGCACCAGCTCGTCGGGGAAGGTCCCCTCGCGGTAGTGCTTCTCGATCCCGGGAAGGACGCGCTGGTCGACGAGCTGCCGCACCGAGCGACGCACCATCCGCTCGTCATCGGTGAGAAGGCTGTCGAGGTCGTAGAGGTCGAGCCCGTGCGCGGCCATCAGCGACCCCGTGCCGTCCGAGACCGGGTCGCCGCGCGCGCCGCCTTCGCCCGGGCGTTCGGGCGGGGCGCTGCCGTCCGCGCCGCGTGCGACGTGGAGGTCGACGCGGGGGATGCCGGCTTCGTCCGCGGGGCCGGCCGCTTCGCCGCAGCGGCCCCCTCCGCCGCGTCGGCCCGCCCGGCCTGTCGGTGGATGTGCCGTTCGCGGAAGTAACCTTGGATCTTCCCGCCCAGGTCCCGAACCAGCTGGTAGTTCGTCACCGCCGCGACCCCCGCGCCGACCAGCGGAAGGGCGCGCGCCAGGCTGCGTTCCGTGACCAGTAGACCCAGCCGCGCGGCGATCATCTTGATCAATGACTTGAAGGCGCTGCTGCGTCCGGGTCCCACCGCCAGCAACTTCGGCAGGCTGCGCACCGCGACGACGCTGTTCCCGTCGGTGATCTTGTCGACCCCCAGCGCGCGGGCGAGGGCGGTCCAGACGTGCAACGCCTCCTCCGGCTTCTTGTAGTCGAAGCCGTAGACGACGGCGATCCGTTGCGCCAGACGCAGGAGGCTCGCCGCGAGGATCGACAGCTCGGGTCCGACGAAGAGGATTCCGCCGGCGCCGAGCCCGGCCCCGGACAGCGACGTCATCAGCTTCGCGTTCCGGATGTACTGCGCCGCAAGGTCGTCCAGCGCCGCCGTCTTCACCGTCGCCAGCTCGGCGGCGTCGGCGATCTGGATCCCCAGGCCCTTGGCGTCGGCGGCGATGTCCTCCGGCGCAATGGAGATCATCTCGTAGAGTCGGAGCAGCCAGCTGCCTTCGCTGGGACGCGGTTCCTGGGATCGATCGGGTGCCGCCATGGTGAAAATTCCTCGAATGCCGCGTGGGGTTTCGGGGGAAAACGGCGCGGAACCTACCATGCGGGCGCCGCATCGGCCGGATTTTTTGGCGCCGGATCCGGGTCTTCCGTCGGAAGCGCCCCGTGGGGCCCTCGAAACGACGAAATCGATGTTGAAAAAACCGTTATGGCATCTGGCCTTAAGTCCTTGACCCGGGCTCTCGGGGAATGCTTGAATTCCACATTGGGTCCGGGTAGAAGGCCCTACGGGTCGATGACCACGCCGGCGAAAAAGTACTTCACGATCCTGGTCGTTCCGGATCGAACGTCCCGCGTTCGGCGAATCGCCCTCCCCCGCTCGTGGCTGTACGGGGCGACGGCGGTCTCGCTCGTCGGGATCGTGGCGCTTGGCCTGGTGCTGGTCCACTACGCGCGCTTGGTCGACGAGCGATCGGACTACCGGGCGGTCTATCAGGAGAACCGGGAAGTCGCCCTTCAGCTTCGGAACTTCCAGGATCGGATCCGAAAGCTCGACAGTCGACTCGACCACCTCGATCGGGTCGAGCACAAGCTGCGGGTGATGACCAGCCTCGAGGACCCCGCCCGAAACATCGCCATCGGACCGCTGACGGAGCGCGAGCAGCCGACCGACCAGGGGAGTGCGCTCGACGAACCGGGAAGCCCGGAGAAGGAGCGCTCGGCCGTTTCGACCGCCCCGCACGAGGCCGACCGGCGCGACTTCGAGTTCCGCAAGTTGGCGTTCCGGCTCGAGAAGCTGGAGTCCGAGGCGAAGGCACGGGAGCTGTCGCTGGAGGAGCTGCACGCGCTGCTCGACGACCAGCGGTCGATCCTCAATTCGACCCCGTCGGTCTGGCCGGCCCGTGGCTTCGTGTCGTCGGGCTTCGGGTATCGCCTCAGCCCCTTTACCAGCGTCAAGAAGATGCACGAAGGGCTGGACATTGCGGCTCCGCGCGGGACCGACATCGTCGCGCCCGCCGACGGCATGGTGACCTTCACCGGAGTGAAGGGGGCCTACGGCAACATCGTCGTCCTCGATCACGGCTACGGTCTGGTTACCCGGTTCGGGCACCTCTCGGAGACGATGGTCGAACCAGGGGCGTTCGTCCGCCGCGGGGAGCAGATCGCGCGCGTCGGGAACACCGGCCGCTCGACCGGCGATCACCTGCACTACGAAGTCCGGATCGACGGCGTGCCGGTCAACCCGACCCGCTTCATCCTGGATTGACCGCCGCGTCGAACCCCGCCCCACCCGCGGGCTCCGCCGACCCCCCTCGCCGCCGCGCCGCCGACCGCGACGGGCGGGCGGTGGCGCGTGCGGCATCGGCGCCCGGACCCCGCACGCTCCGCCTGTCGCTGGCGAGCGGAACCCGCGTCGAAAACACGGTGGCCGTCTTCCTTTTGGGGGCGATTGCCGGCGCGGCCGCGGTATGGGTCGAGGCCGACCGCCATCCCGGCGCGCTGCGCACCGCGGCGACCGACGCCGCCCCGTTCGCGGTGGCGGTCGCCGTTCCGATCGCGGGTCTCCTCGCCCTTGTCGAACCGCGGACGACGCGCTGGCAAAAGGGGTGGCGCGGCGGCCTCTACGCCCTGTTCGCGGCGACCGCGTCGATGCTGCTCGCGACCGGCGGGTTGCTCGCCCTGAACGCCCGTGGGGAGGGGGAGGCGATCACCCGAGACTGCCTGGTCGCGCGGCGCGACACCGTTCCCGGCAAGGAGTCGGGGGTCCGTGACTGGATCGTCGTCGTGCGCTGCTCCGACGCGATGAGTGGCGTCTCGATCGACGTCAGCCGCGACCAGTGGTGGGACCACGAGCCCGGCACTGCCGTCGCCGCCAGGCTTCGCCGCGGCCGGCTCGGCTACGAGTGGGTGGAGGAGGTTCCCGACCTTGGCCCTCCTCGCCGGCGGATGTAGGGCTACTTGGTATAGGTCAGCTTGACCAGACGGTAGCCGACCAGCCGGACGTTGAACTCCCCGAGCGGCATCGCCCCTCGCTTGAAAGCGAAGACGTCGACGTCGTGCGTGCCCGTCGAGAGCTGCTCGGCGAAGCTCGCCGGTATTGAGAAACTTCCGTCGTCCTTCATGTAGCAACGGAGGGGATCGAGCCACGTGGTCGTGTTGTTCACCGTTTCTTCCCGGGCAAACTGCACGACCACCTGATCGGCGCCGGTTGCGGTCCATTGCAGCGCGAGCGCGCCGGAGCCGACCGTAAGGTCTCCGTCGTTGGAGGTCACCGAAAGCGCGGTCGGCATCTTCAGGGCGTCCGGCCAGTTCTGGGCGGCGACCGTTCCGCCGGCGCCGTCGAAGGCGACCGAGAAGGCGGCCGGCAGTCCGACGGGGGGATCCCCTTCGTAGTCGAGGTAGTAGTGGTAGCCGTAGGCGGAGTCGTATCGTTCCAGGTTGTAGACGGAAGCGCCGGCGGTGAGGACGACCGTCGTGCCGGCGTCGAGGAACGGCCCCTCGGTCGGAGAGCCCGGAGGGACCGGAGCGGTTGATGAATACGGGGCGATCTCGCAGGTGTCGGTCGGACCGCCGAACGCCGACAGATCGTCGCCGCCTTCACGGAAATGGGCGTGTCCCGTGAACGATTCGGTGAAGATGTCCCCCCCGACCCGGGTGCCGAGGTAGATCATCCCCCCGTAGGGCCCGAGGTCCTCGGTGCCCGGATCGGGCATTCCGTCGTCCCCCCCGCTGCAGCCGGACGCGAGGCTCAACGCTGTCGACAGCCCCACCACCGCGACCAACGACACCAGCGCCGCGTTTCCGCGAGGCGCCGAACCGCTCGACGCGCGCTCCATCGTCCCCCCCCTGCGCAATCGTTCGAATGATACACCCCCTCTGTCCGTCGAGCGGACATATCCTGGCGGCGGAGATGTCTCGATGAAGGTCGTTCGACAGGTCGTGCTGGCGATGGCCGGTCTGGTCGCGTCGGTCACGGCGGCGGCCGACGCGGCGGGGTGTGCGCTCTACAACCAGCGGCTCGGCCGGCTTCTCGTCTTCGATTCGAAGGGGGAGACGGAGATCGGCGGGTTCGAGCGGGGCCGCGTGGCCCGCGGCCACCTCGTCGTTCGGGGGGAGCTCCTCCACCAAGGATCGGCACGGGCGCGCTGCGTTTCCGCGCCGCTCTTGGTGGAGGACGACGCCGGAGGACGGATTCGCGTCACGACCCTTCCCGCCTGGTTCGCCATCGAGACCGGTCGGGCGAGCGCCCCCATCGGAAACGACCCCTGCCCGGAACGGACGCTGTGCGTTCGGGTCAAGGCGCCGCCAGGGTCGAGCGTCTCGTTCGGTGCCGAATCGGCGGTGGTCGGCTCCGGTGGCATCCTGCAGATGACGCTGCGACCGGCGGATGCCCACGCTTCGCCGCGCCCGCCGGACGAATCGGATCTTCTCGTGACGCCGCCCGATCGGTCGACGAGCGCCCGGTTCCCGCTCGGAGTCCTCGTCCGGTCGGCAACCGGGACGGATCGCACGCCGGGCCGTCCAGGCGACCCTCCGTCGCCCTAACGGAGCGCCAGGTCGCACCCGGGAATGGCGCGGATCAGGTCGGCGCCGAACGCCATCGACGGCGTCTTCGCGCCGGGCGGAATCGGGTCGACGAGGATGCGGCGCACGCACTCCAATGCGGCGGACACCGACAGGTCGTAGCCGTCCGGCGTTTCGAGCGTGGCTTCGACGGAGCGGCCGCCGGCGTTCGTCACGCGCCCCCAAAGGTGGGCGCGGCCGGCGCGCCGCTCGGCTTCGTCCGGGCCCTCCGGCCCCCGCTCGATGCGGCGAATCAGCGCGCGCCGCACGGGCGCAAGCGCCATCAGCGGCACGAACGGCCGCGCCGCCTTGAGCACCCACAACGCGACGGGGACGCTCATGTAGACCATGATGTTGGGGATTCCCGTCGAGTAATAGGCGGTCGACACGTCCCCCCAGGGGAACGAGATGCACGTGCGCGTCTTGTCGCGGAACGGAACTTGCGCCGAGCGCCAGGCAAAGGGCACTCCGCGAATCGTTCCGCCTTCCCGGATGGCGCCGCCATGGCCGAAGCCTTCGACGAGGGTCTTCTTCGTTCCCCGGCTGATCCCGCCTCCGCTCATGGCGAGCTCCAGGCGGTTCGCGTCGGGGAGAGCCGCCTTGAGCGTGGCGGCCAGGCAGTCGGACGGCACGACGTCGAAGCCGACGCCCGGCATCACCACGCAGTCCGCTTTTCGCGCCTCGGCATCGCGTGCGTGACATGCCTCGAAAACGGCGATTTCGCCGGTGATGTCGAGGTAGTGCGTTCCGGTGGCGATGCAGGCGTCGACCATCGGCCGGCTGGTCGCCGAAAACGGTCCGGCCGCGAGCAGGACGGCGTCGAACGGAGCCACCGCGGCCGCAACGCGCGCCGCGTCGTCGAGCGGAAAGGCACGCCAGGGAAGACCGAGGCTCTCGGCGAGCGGGCGGATCGCCTCTTCGCGCCGTCCGCCGAGCGTCGGAGTGAGGCCGCGTCGCCTCGCCTCCTCTGCGATCAGACGGCCGGTGAAGCCGTTGGCGCCGTAGATCATCCAGCTTGGCATCGTTTCCCCTCGGCGATCATACGTCCGAGGTAGGATCCGCCGCGATGGCCGGATCGACGCTCGCGTTCGCGCTCTCGGCGGTCACCACCGTCTTCTTCGTCGTCGATCCGCCCGGCGTCGTGCCGCTCTTCGTGACGATGACGGCCGGCGATCCGCCCGCGCGGCGGCGCGCGATGGCGACGCGCGCGTGCGCGGTGGCGGCCGGCGTGTTGTCGGCGTTTGCCGCCGGCGGCGGCGCGCTCTTCGCCCATCTCGGAATCTCGCTCGGCGCCTTCAAGCTGGCCGGCGGCCTCCTCCTCTTCCTTTTGGCCGTCGACCTGCTGCGCGCCGAGACGACGCGGCAGCGCACGACGCCCGAGGAGACGAAGGAGGGGGTCGACAAACCCGACGTCTCGGTCTTCCCGCTGGGGATCCCGATGCTCGCCGGACCGGGGGCGATCGCCACGGTGATGGTGCTCGTGGCGCGCGCGAGCGGCGCCGTCGAACGCGGGATCGTCTTCGCCGCGATCGCCGTCACCGCCGGCGCGGCCTGGATCCTGCTCCTCTTCGCCGACCGCTTCGCCAAGGCGCTCGGCCGAACCGGGATGAACGTGCTCCACCGCCTGATGGGGGTGATCCTCGCCGCCACCGCGATGCAGTTCGTCATCGACGGCATCCGCGACACCCTCCCCGCCCTCGGCCGAAGTTAGGCAACCGTCCGACCTCACGTCGCTTTTCGGTGAACCCCGTCACCTTGCGTCGGGCCCGGAAAGTTGCCAGAGTGGGGTGTCTTGAAACGGACGCTCTGGTCGCTTCTGGTATCGGCCGCGGCGGCGCTTCCGGCGCTGCACGGGGCGCGTGCGACCGCCCCGGTGCCGGCCCCTGCGCCGGAGGCGGTGAAGTCGGCGGCGGTGGAAGAGTCGCGCCGGTCCGAGCAGGCGGTCGTCCGGGCCGACGACGACCGGGACGAGTCTCCGGGCGGCGTCGCCCTTTCCGTGCCGGACGTCCGCAGGCGCGATCGGATCGCGCCCGCCGCGATCCGGTGCCCGCGTTCGTCGCCCGACCTCGTCCCCGTCGCGCGCCGCGCGCTCGGCCGGCCGCGGTCCCGTGCCCCCGACCGCGTCTAGCCGCGCGCGTTTCGAGTCCGGTCGCCCGAGCGCCATCGGCGACCCCGTTCAACGTCCACGCTTCGATCCCGGTCGCCGGGAAGGTGTCCGCATGTTCAACAACCTTGCACGAAGGATCTTCGGTTCCCGCAACGAGCGGGAACTGAAGCGGGTCGCGCCGATCGTCCAGAAGATCGGCGGATACGAAGAGGGGCTGCGCGCGCTGACCGACGCCGACCTCAAGGCCAAGACCCCGGCGCTCCGGCAGAAGCTGGCGAACGGGGCGACGCTCGACGAGATCCTCCCGGAGGCGTTCGCCGTGGCCCGCGAGGCCTCGCGACGCGTCCTCGGGATGCGGCATTTCGACGTGCAGCTGATCGGCGGGACGTTCCTCCACGAGGGGCGGATCGCCGAGATGAAGACCGGCGAAGGGAAGACCCTCGTCGCGACGCTCCCCTGCTACCTGAACGGACTGGGCGGGAAGGGGATCCACGTCGTCACCGTCAACGACTACCTCGCCAAGCGCGACGCGGTGTGGATGGGGCACCTCTACAAGTGGCTGGGGCTGTCGGTCGGGA
>CAYJRR010000151.1:0-10524 GCA_964372275.1 uncultured bacterium | reverse complement strand
CTACAAGATCCTGGTCCTGGAGACCCAGCTCGCCCAAGGGGTGAGCGTCTACCAGCAGAGCACCGGCTTCTCGAGCACCTTCAACGTGGTGGTCGACCTCAAGAGCGAGACGCCGCTCGAGAAGGTGGAACGGATCCTCGAAGAGGAGATCGAGCGGCTGCGCGCCGAGCCGATCACCCGCCGCGAGTTCGACCGCGCGGTCGTCGGCGCCGAGTCGTCGTTCGTCTGGGGGCTGGAGAGCGTGCTCGCGCGCGCCGAAGCGCTGCAGGCCTACAACCACTACCTGGGAAGTCCGGACAGCATCACCGCCGACCTCGACCGGTACCGGAAGAGCGATCCGGAGAGGGTGCGGTCGGTGGCGGCCCAGACCCTGGAAAAGGGGAAGCGGGCCGAAGTGCTCACCCTTCCGGCGAAGAAGGAGACCAAGTGATGGCCCCGCTCGCGTCCGTTCGAACGACCGCTCCGCGCGCGATCGGCCGTCCGGCCCGTCGAGGCGGCCTCGCGCTCGCGCTCCTGGTCCTGCCGGCGTTCGGCTGCGGCCCCAAGGGCGGTCCTCCGGCGACGAAGACGGTCGCGACGGCGGCGTTCCCCGCCGGAGAGGCGTTCCGCGCCCGACAGCCGGAGCCCGGCGCGATCCGCGACTTCAAGGCGCCGGCGATCCAGACATTCGCGCTCCCCAACGGCATCGACGTCTTCCTCGTCGAACGGCACGAGCTTCCGACCGTCTCGATCGACCTGACCTTCCCCGGAGGCTCGATCGACGATCCGGCGGGCAAGGACGGCCTCGCGACGCTCTGCATGGGGCTGATGAGCGAAGGGACCCGGCGCTTGGAGAAGGTCCCGTTCGAGGAGGCGCAGGCCGATCTCGCCTCGCGGATCTCGAGCTCGGCGGGGGTCGACCAGCAGCACGTCTCGATGAGCTCGTTGACCCGCAATTTCGAGCCGACGCTCGATCTGTGGGTCGACACGCTGCTCACGCCGGGGATGCGCAAGGCCGACTTCGACCGGAACGTGAAGCTCCGGCTCGAGTCGTTGAACCAAGTCCGCGCCTCCGCGGAGGGGGTCGCCGGCCGGGTGGCCGGGGGGATCGCCTTCGGCGAGCGGCACCCGTACGGACGGATTCACACCGAGGCCTCGACGAAGGCGATCGCGCTCGACGACTGCAAGACGCACGTGAAGACGTACGTCCAGCCGAAAGGGGCGCAGCTGTGGGTGGTCGGCGACCTGACCCGGCAGGAGGTGGTCGACAGGATCGGGAAGCGGCTCGCCTCGTGGAAGGGCGCCCCGAAACGGTCGGCCCCGATCCCGCCGCCCTCGCCGCGCGCGGGAAAGCTGTTCTTCGTCGACGTCGCCGGGGCGCCGCAGTCGGTGGTGCGGGTGATGCACCACGGTCCGGCGCGGAACGCCGCCGACTACCACGCCACCTACCTGATGTCGCTGATCCTCGGCGGTGACTTCTCCAGCCGGATCAACATGAATCTGCGGGAGGCGAAGGGCTACGCCTACGGCGCCTACGGAACCTTCGGCTACAACCGCATCGGGAGCCTCTTCTCCGCGCGGAGCTCCGTACGGGCCGACGTCACCAAGGAGTCGATCCACGAGCTGCTCGTCGAGATCCGGAAGATGAAGGAGGGTCCGGTCGCCGACGAGGAGCTCATCCGCGCGCGGGAAGGAACGATCCTCTCGCTGCCCGGGGACTGGGAGACGGGCGGCGAGGTGTTGGGGACGTTCCGATCGCTGCACTACTACGGGCTGCCCTTGAACTGGTACGACGGCTTCGTCCCGGCGATCCAGGCGATCACCAAGGATCACGTCGTCGCCGCCGCCAAGTCGCACCTCAAGCCGGACGAGGTGCGCGTCCTGGTGGTCGGCGATGCGAAGACGGTCCTTCCGAAGGTGAAGGAGCTGTTGGCCGAAGGGGAGCTGGGGGCGGGGGAGGTGGTGATGCTCGATGCGGATGGGCGCGTCGTTCCGGGATTCGTCCCGCCGCGGTGAGTTGATGCGCCGCAGTGGACCTGAAATGGAAAATGAAAAATGGAAAATGGAAAACCGGCCAATGAGGCCGACGCCTCCGGTTTTTCATTTTTCATTTTTCATTATCCATTATCCATTTTCCATTTTCCGTTCTCACTTTCCGTTCCTTCTATTCATTCTGATTTTTCCTGGCGTTGCCGAGGCGACTCCGTTCCACGCCGTCCGCTCCGCGGCGACCTGCCGCACCTGCCACATCGAGCCGATCGGGTGGAAGAACCCGGAGTTCAAGTTCCGCCGCTGCACGCTCGACTGCTCCGGGTGCCACGAAAGCGCGACCGGCGGCGGTTTGCGGAAGCCGGCCGGCTCCTACTACGGGCACGAAACGTTGCCGATGAAGGGGGACCGGCCGTCGAAGAAAGGAGATCCCGAGGCCTACCGTTCCGCCGACGACACCACCGGTCCGACCGAGTTCCGCCTGTGGAAGGGCTTCTCGGGCTGGAAGGAGGGGACCCACCCGCTGGAGGCGATCCGCGATCGCTTCGGCGACATCGCGCCGGTCCCGCGTGTCGGGGTCGGCGCCGACTTCCGTATGATGGGGTACTTCCCACTCGGAAAGGGGGCCGGGCCGTCGGCCGTCTTCCCGATGCAGGCCGACCTGTACGGGATGGTGAAGCCGACCGACCACCTGAAGCTCTACGCCACCGTCGGACTGCAAGGGAGGTCCCGCCGGACGGTCCGCGATCCGAAGGAGGCGAGCTCCTCGATCGAGGAGCTGCTCGCGATGCGCGAGCTGTTCGTCGAAGCGGGGGAGCTCCCGTACGGCGGCTACATGCGATTCGGCCGCTTCCACAAGCCCTACGGCTGGCGCATCCCCGACCACACCAGCTTCATCCGGCGGGAGGAGGGGTTCGACCAGAACTCGCAGGCGTTCGGCGTGGAGACCGGTTTCAACGCCAACTACCCCTACGGGAACCTGGCCCTCTTCTACCAGGGGGTCGACGACTGGCCCGGTGACGACACGACCGAAGGGTACGGCGCCGCCTTCACCGGCGGCTACCGCAACCTCGCCCTGCACGCCGGAATGAGCGCCCAGTGGCTCGATCTCACCGACGGCGGCCAGGAGGTCAGCGTCGGTCCGCTGTGGGCCTTGAACGCCTATCCGCTGATCTGGCTGGCGCAGGTCGACTACCGCTCGCGCGTCGACGATCCGAGCGCGGAGCGGACCTCCGCCGCGATGTACGCCTTGCACGAGCTGCAGTTCTCGCTGCCGTTCGCGCTCCAGCTGCAGCTCAAGTACGACTGGCTCGACAACGACATCGATCTCAAGGACGACCACCGCCACCGCTACACCGCCGGCGTGGAATGGAACCCGGTGACCCACACCCAGCTCGTGCTCCAGTACCGGCGGAGTTACCTCGCCGAACGCCCGAGCGCCGAGGACGCGATCCTGATGCTCCACCTCTGGCTATAGGGGGTATGGGGGAGGCCCCCAGGGAGCCGTGGCGAGGGACTCTTTCGCCCCGGTCAGAGGCTCCCAGCGCCCCGAAGGGGCGACCGCCCACCCTAGCCGGAGAGGGCCTTCAGCATCCGCAGCATCGTCACCAGCTCCTTCGCCAAGGCGATGCCGCGCCCGAGGAGCGCACCGTCGGCGCGATCGGCGTGGCCGAACAGCCCCGTGTAGCGCACCTCCACCGCCGCCTCCGAAGGAAGCAAGGCGCGGATCGCCTCGGCCTGCGTCGCCGGGATGACGTCGTCGTCGATCCCGTGGAACAGGTGGACGGGGGCGCGAACGCCGCCGAGCCGGCCCGACAGGTCGAGCGAGGCGGCGCGCGTGGCGAGGCGATCGAGCGCCGCCTCGCACGCGGCCCGCGCCCGCGCGGCCGAACCGCCATGGCCGGCGGCAGGCCCGATCGACCGCGTTCCGAGGAGGAACAGATCCCGCTCGGGCTCCGGAAGGTCGGCGGCGAGGCGCTTCGCGACCTCGACGTGCCGCCCGTCCCGTTTCATCTCGGGGCGTCCCCAGGTCTGGCGCGCGAACGACAGCCACGCTTCGCGGAGGCGCGCCGTGTCGTCGGGCGCGCCCGGAATCCCTTCGACCAGGTTCATGAAGACCGCGGGGAGACTCAACGGATCCGGCGGCCGCCCCTCGCCGCCGATCGCGTGACGGATCGTCGCGCGGAAGTCGGCGTATCCGCCGAAGACGATCACCCGCGCGATCCGTTCGGCATAGCCGGGGCGCGCGGCCAGACCCAGCGCCGGGAGGGAACCGAAGGAGATGCCGAAGATCGCGGGACGCCGGCCGTCCGGGATCCTCGTGACCAGCGCGTCGAAGGTCCGCGCGAAGTCGTCCACGACCGCCGGTTCCACGCGCAGCCGCTGGAAGTCGGGAAGGAACGGGACCATCGTGGCGAAGCCGGCCGACGCCAGCACCCGCGCGAACCGGTCGAGCCGCGGATCGGCCGGTCCGTTGAAGTGGAGCCCCGGCGCGACCAGGTAGGCGCCGCGCTCGCGTCGCGCCGTCGGGCGGTAGAACCACGCGTCGAGCGGGCGGTCGCCTTCCGTCGACGGAGCGATGGCGACCGCGCTCCGCTCCACGCCGGGCGGGCTCGATCGCGGGTCGGTCCAGGGGCCGAGCCAGCGGAGAAGCTGCACGAACGAGGCGACCGACATTCGCCCGAAGAATACAGGCAACCTACGCGCGAGCGGGGTTCGCCTCCCGCACGAGGTGGGCCGTGACGCCGCTGACCAGCTCCGGCAGCCGCGGATCGTCCGCGCCACGGAGGAGGGTCGTCGACGCGAACGGCCCCCCGAACAGCTGACCCATCTCGACCCGGACCGACTCCGTCGCCTCCCGTCCGGCCGCATCGCCGGCGAGCAGGACCAGGTGGACCCGGGACCGCCGGTTCGCCGGCAGCCGCGACTTCAGCAGGATCAACGACTCCGCGGTGCCCTTTCGCGCCGAAGCCCGGGTCTCGGCGATGAACGAAATCGAATGGCTGTTCGCGATCAACCGCGCGACCTCTTCCGCCCTCGCGCCGTTCACCGCCGTGATCTGCAACCACAGTCCGTTGTCACCGAACCGGATCTCGGGGCAGCGGAGGTCGTGGAAGTAGACGCCGGGCTGACCGAACATCAGCGGACCCGAACGCGCCGCGAGTCGGTCGCGGAGGTTTCCCGCGATCTCGAGCATCGGCAGATCGTCGGCGCCATACAACAGGAGGTTGGACTGCAGTTCGCGCGAACGCGGAACGGCGACGCCGATCGGCGTCCAGCTCTGTTCCGCGTCGAACATCATCGCCGTCCGTTCGGCAAACAGGTTCCATGCGTACGACATCTCTCGTCTCCCCATCCCTTCTCGGGTGCGTCACGTCGGACGCCGGCACGTTCTGCAGCGCCCGTACCTCGGTCCGGATGCGGATTCCCTTGCCGGATCGGAGCGTTGGGTGCAGTGACGAACCGTCGTTCGGAAACTCCACCGACCAGCCCTGGGGCGGCCGGGGTACGGAGTAACCAGGCAAGGAGCCGGTCCGGTCGCCCGGTTGCCGCACCGGGCGCGACGCCGCAGTTGTGGAAGGGATGGACGACCGATCGCCGGAACCGACGGAGTCGACCGGGCGCCCCCCGCGCGCCGAGGCGCCGCGCAGGCGACAGGTCCGCGAGGTGATGACCCGCCGGCCGACGACGGTCCGGCCCCACGACGACCTCGCCCTGGCGCGACAGGTGATGTTGTGGCGCGGCGTGCGGCACCTCCCCGTGCTCCATCACGGCCGACTGGTCGGGATGCTGTCGGACCGGGACCTGCTCGCTGCCATCGCCGCGCGCGATCGGTGGTCGGCCGGCTCGGTTCACGTCGAGGAGGCGATGCGATCCGACGTCCCGACCATCGATCCCGATCGGCCGGTCGAAGAGGCGGCCCGGCGGATGCTGGCGCACCGGGTCGAAGGCCTGCCGGTGTTGGAGGACGGCGATCTCGTCGGAATCGTCACCACCTCCGACCTCCTCCTCGATCGCAGCGAGCCGTCGGCCGTGATCGCGCCGCGGAGGGGGACCGCGCGCGACGTGATGACCCCCGACCCCGACGCCGTCGCCCCGGAGAATTCGTTGCTCGAAGCGGCCTCCCGGATGGTCGAGGGCACGATCCGCCACCTGCCGGTGGTCGACTCCGACGGGCGGCTGGTCGGGATGCTCTCCGATCGGGACGTCCGATCGGCGATCGGCGATCCGATCCTCGCACTGCGCGAGCGGACCGACGAAGAGGACGGGATCACGGTCGCCGAGGTGATGAGCGAAGAGCCGGTACGGGTGACGCTCGACGCCACGATCGAGACGTTGGTCGACGTCCTTTCCGACGAGCGGATCGGGGCGATCGCCGTCGTCGACGAGGGGGACCGTCCGGTCGGGATCGTCTCCTACCTCGATCTCCTGGCCTACCTGACCCGCCGGCCCGGAGCGACGCCATGACCGGACGGTGACGTACGGGCCGGTAGCGTTGGCCCATGTCGACCGCGTCCCCCGACCTGCCGATCGTCGAACACGTCCGCTCGCTTTTCGGGAACGTCTCCCGGAGCGTCGGGCGGCGCCCCTGGGAGTGGAGCTGGACGCACTGGCACGTCGGAGACGGCTGGACGCTGTTCTGGATCGTGTGGGTGCACGCCTGGGGGATCGCGGGGCTCCTCCTCTTCCCGATCCCGCCCTGGCCGGTCTTTCTCGTGGCCCTGGCCTTCATGTGGATCGGCGGCCTGGGGACGACGGTGGCGTATCACCGCGCGATGGCCCACAAGGCGCTCACACTCCATCCGGTGGTCGAGTTCCTGTTGATCGCCGCCGCGATCTTCAACGGGAGCGGCGCGCCGGCCACCTGGACGGCGAACCATCGGCTACACCACGCCAAGGTGGAGACGCCCGACGACATCTCCAGCCCGCGCATCGGTGGCTTCTGGTGGTCGCACTTCCGCTGGCTCTACCAGGCGGGGAACGCCTCCACCGCCCGGTGGGCGCCGGAGTTCGACGCCCCCCGCTACCACCGGTGGAGCGATTGGCAGCTGCGGATCCTGGGGACGTCGTTCCTGGTCGGCCTACCGTTCGTACCGTGGTTCGGCTGGGCCGCCTTCTTCTGGATCGGACCGGTGCGATTGATCTGGGCGCTCAACGCGCAGTGCTTCGTCAACTCGGTCGCCCACATGAGGCGCGGCGTGAAGCCGGGAGAGGACTCGAGCCAGAACCTTGCCTGGTTGGGGATCCTCCACACCTTCCAGGGGGAGAACTGGCACGGCAATCACCACGCGAACCCCTCGTCGGCGCGCCTGGGCTGGCGCTGGTACCAGCTCGACGTCGGCTGGTACGTCGTCTGTCTGCTGGAGCGGCTCCGTCTCGCCTGGAACGTCCGCCGGCCGCGCCACGCAGAGTCGTAGTCGCCCGCGCGGCGGTCGCGTAGACTACCGCGCCCGATGAGCCCCGGTTCGAAGACGGCGGTCCGCGATGCGCTGGTCGCCCTTTCGCTCGCCAACCTGCTCTGCATGCGGCTGTGGGCCGGGATCCTCGACCCGAAGACGGCCTATTTCCTCGACCGCCCCCGCGAGTGGCCCGCCTACGTCGCGACGGTGCTCGTCGTGCTCGCGATCGGCGCCGTCGGGTGGTCGATCGCCTTCGCCGGGCGCCGGGCCTCCCGCGCAGGTCGGCTCGGCGTCGAGCTCCTGTTCGCGATCGCGCTCGCGACGCTGCCGTGGATGGCGAGACACCAGGTGTCGGACCTGCTCGGCCGCGAAAACCAGGACTCCGTCGATCGCGTGCTGAAGGTCGTCGCGGTCCTCGTCCTGGCGCCGTTCCTGGTACCGCCGTGGCGAGGACGGATGGTGCGCGGCGCGGCGGCGGTGCTGCGCGCCTTCTCCCCGTTCGTCCTGCTGACCTTCGCCCAGGGGGCGCTCGGCGCGTTGCACGCCGTGGACGGGACGTTTGCGCGCGCGATGGTGGAGCGTCCACCGGCGGCCAAGGTTCCCTCGGCGCGCGGCGCGCGGGTGGTGGTGGTGGTTCTCGACGAGATGGACCAGTTCCTCGGATTCGAGGACCGGCGCGCGAATGTCTCGCTCCCCACCTTCGACGCCCTCTCCGCCGAGGGGTACCACGCGACGCGCGTCGCCACCCCCTCGAACGTCACGAGCCTCGCCCTTCCCTCCATCCTCGCGGGACGCCGCGTCGTCCGCCAGCGGTCCGACGGGCCGAACGACCGGTTCCTCTACTTCGAGGACGGCACGCGCGTGCGTTTTTCCGACCTCGAGACCGTGCTTTCGGACGCTCGCAACGCGGGACGGAACGCCGCGATCACCGGCTGGTACCACCCCTACTGTCGCATCCTGGGGGACGACGTCGTCGACTGCCTGGCGCGCGCGCACCGGCAGGAGTTCGTGGGGATGGGCGTGGGCCGGTCGTTCGTGCGCCACCTCGGGGTCCTCGCCGATCTCGCTCCCCAGGGACAGAAGGTCCTGAAGCGCCTGAACGTCGACCGCCGCGTGGTGAGCATCGGCCGAGAGTGGCACGCGGAGACGCACCGCCTCGTCTTCGAGCGATCGCGGCGGCTCGCCGCCGATCCCGAGATCGACCTCGCCTTCCTGCACTTCGCCCTGCCGCACCCGCCGGGGCTCGCCGACGCGACCGGAAACTGGGCCGGGCGAAAGGGGAACTACGCCGGCAATCTGGTGCTCACCGACCGGGCCCTCCGCACGCTGATCGACGGGATGAGAGAGAGCGGGGTCTGGGACCGGACCGCGCTGGTGGTGATGTCCGACCACCCCAAACGCAGCCGGAAGCTCGCCCCGCTTCCGTCGCCGCGCCTCGCCCCCGGCGAGCCGCGTCCGGTCCCGTTCTTCGTCCGCCTACCGGGCGTGAGCGGACCCGGGATCGTCGATGGCGAGACACGGTTCTCGTCGGTCGTTCTGCGGGAGCTGGTGCGGGCGCTCTTCGACGGCGAGCTGCATTCGAACGAAGAGGTGCGCGACTGGATGCGGTCGCACGTCGACCAACCGCTCGCGGTCAGCGAGGATCGGTAGAGATCGACTTCTCGCCGCGGACGAACCGGCCGCGGACCCACTGGAAGGCGGCGGTGAAGGTCGAACGCAGGAAGAAGATCGACCCGACCAGCGCGGCGAAGAGCGCCTGCCAGATCAGCGCGCCGAAACCGGGATCGATGTAGGCCAGGACCATCGTGCGATCGAGGGGCATGGAACCGGGAACGCTACGACGTAGCGGCCCGGCCGTCAACCCCCAAGCGCATGGCCCGCTACTTGCTGGGAAGGGCGCCGTGCTCGCCGCGTTGCTCGCCACGATCGTCGCTGCGGCCGGATGCCCGGAAGGCCCGGCGTCCGGCAGCCCGCTTGCGATCGACGTCGGGGCGGCGGCGGCGCTCGTGGAGGTTCGGCCCGACCGTACCGACGCGGGGCTGCGCCGCGCCGTCGAGGCGGCGCTCGCCCGCCTCGAGCGAAGCGGCACCCCCGTCGCGCGTACGACGGTCGACGCAATCCGCTCCGGCCGGGTGCGCGTCGACGGCTTCACCGACCTCACCCGCGCCGACTTCCGGCGGGTCGTCTCCGGACTGGCCGGAGACGGCGTCCGCCTGCGCGGCCGCTGGGAACACCTCCGCCGCGCCGGGAACCGAACCGTCCGACGGATCGAGTCCGCGTACGACGGGTGGTCCTGGGACGACCGGGTCTACGCCGCCCGGACCCTTCCGACCGACGACCTCGCGCGCGCGCTCGCCCACGAGGTGAACCACGTCCTCAACGCCTCCGAGGAGCATTATCGCGGCTCCCGCGCGATCCTGGTCGAAGAGTACCGCGCCTACCTCGCCGGCGAGCTCGCCGTGGGCCCGATGCCCGGTCCCTCGAAGCTCCGCGCGATCAAACGGAAGGTGATCGAGCTGTACGCGCTCGAGGGCGTGACTCCCGACGACGTTCCCGACCTCCCTCCGGGCATCTTATGATCGAACCCGGACATGGCCCTCCGTCCCGTCCTCGCGCTCGTCGTCCTCGTCGCCGGCGGTTGTGCGTCGACGGTCGACTGGAATCGAAAGGACGCGCACCGCCACTGCAAGGGGGCGATCGCCGCCTGGCCGAAGCGGGAATCGCCACCGTGCAGCGCGCTGCATCGATGTGCGAACGAAGCCGTGCTGTCGGCGGCGGAGAACGACAAGCTCCTCCAGATGATCCGGGCGGCGACGTGCGAGGAGCCCTGAACCGCCGGGCGGAATGAACCGAAGCGTCCCCTGGCGCGCCCAGCAGGAATCGAACCTGCGGCCCTCCGCTTAGAAGGCGGATGCTCTATCCCCTGAGCTATGGGCGCCTGCCGCGTACGCTAGCGAACTCCGATTCGGAACGCCAACGCCGCTCCCCGGTCACTGCGCGCCAGGGGCGATGACGACGATGACGGCGTAGGCGGCGGCGAAGACGAGCCCGATCGCCAGCAGGACGCGCTGGAGCGCGAAGACCTGCCGCAGCTCGGCGAGGGCGTCGATCAGGCTCGCCATGTCGTGGCCGCGGGTGTGCACGATCTCGTGGAAGC
>CAYJRR010000150.1:0-10551 GCA_964372275.1 uncultured bacterium | reverse complement strand
GTCGGTCGCCACCCAGACGCGATCCACGCCGCGGCCGGTACCGGAGGGGGCGATCGTTCCCGACGGTCCCGAGCTCGCGGAGCCGACCGATCCGTCGATCGGGAACGCTCCGCCTGCGCGCGAGCGGAGCGTGGCCGAGCGAAGCCACCCCAAGGCGGTCGATCCGACCGAAGAGGGGCCGGCCGTCGACGGCGAGGACGGACCCCCCGCCGCTTCCGACCGCGCGGGCGACCCCGCCGCGCCGGCCGCGTCGGCGGCCGTGGACGGGCCGGCGCCGGAACCGCCGCCGGCGTCGGGTGAGGCGGCGGCGCCGCCGCCGCCGGCGACCGCCGCGAGCGCGTTCAGCGCGTGGGAGCGGAAGACCGAGCAGGAGATGCCGGCCGTCCCGATGCCGATCGCCCCCGACCGCCGCAGCCGGACGATCGGCGAGTACGGGACCGATCTCTATCGCCGCGTCGAGAAACGGTCGAAGGTCGGAGCCAAGGTCCTGCTCGGGACCGTCGCGATCGTCCTGTTCCTCGGCGCCGTGGCGGTGAGCTCGGTCGTCGCCAAGCGGCTCGCGCGCTCGCGCGAGGAGCTGGTGGTCGGCGAGATGCGCCGCCTCGGAGCCGACGGGAAGCCGATCGACGGACCCCGCGGCGCGGCCGGCACGCGCGGCCGGTCGGCCCGCGGGGCGTCGGGCCTTCCGGACGGCGAGGGGACGCTCGATCCCGGGGACGGAGCGGCGGGGCTCGACGGGGAGGGGCTCCCGGCCGACGCCGGCCTCGGGGCGGAGAACGCCGAACCGCTCACCGCGGCCGGACCGGAGATGAACGCCTCCGAAGGGTTGGGAGGTTCCCCTGGGGAGCTCGAACGGGCGGAGCGCTCGGATCCCGGAGGGACCGGACTCGCACCGGGGAGAGACGGCGCCGGGGAGGGGGCCGACCGGGACCTGCGGCAGGCGCGCGATTTCGGGCTCACCGGCCGGAAGGGGATCCACTTCGCCGAAGGGACGGCGGTAGTGCGCCGCTACCACCCGACCAACTGGGCCGCTCCGCCGGGGGCGTCCGAGAGCGCCATCGACGCCGACGACCGCGCCTTCGGCGCCAGCCAGATCGACACCGGGAAGGTGAACGCGCAGATCCGGGCCCAGTTCCCGAAGGTGATGAAGTGCGTCGAGGGGACGAAGCTGAAGACCGGCCGCTCGCGCATCGTCGTCCAGTTCACGGTGCAACTCGACGGCCGGGTCGGCGACGCCCAGGTGCTCCAGAGCGACGTCAAAGGGGCCTCCGTGGCCGCCTGCATCACCTCGGTCGTCCGCTCGACGACCTTCCCGCGGCCCAAGGACCAGAGCGTGGTGGTCCAGTACCCCTTCGTCATCACCTACAACTAGGACGCGTCCCCACGGCGTCGCGCGTGCGGGGGATCTCCGTCGGTGTCCCCGCGGCCGTACCACTCGAGGGTGTCGGCCATCCCGGCGATCACGTGCTGCACGTAGTCGATGCGGATCTCGTTGTCGGTGAGGCCTCCGCGGAAGCTGCCGAGCGCCTTCTCGGGCTTCGGGCAGAAGTAGCAGGAGCGCTCGGTGAACTGGTTCCTTCGTTGGAAGCCGGCGATCCGGAGCAGCGCGGCGTCGAACCGGGCGGGGTCCTTGCCCAGCCAGACGGCGGCACGGCGCGAGGCGTTGAGCGCTTCGGCGCGCGAGCCGGAGGGGGTGGTCCGGGGCACGCGCCCCGGGAGCGGGAAGCCGCCGATGTAGTCCTCGGGAACGGGGCCGTACGGCCGGCCGCCGTGGTCGAGCATGGCGACGATCGGCGGCGCCCCGGAGGCGAGGACGGCGTCCCCCATCTCCACCGCCACGCGCGCCCACCGCCGGTCTCCGGTGAGGCGCGCGAGCTTGTCGAGCGCCTGCGAGCTCCAGTGCACCCGGTCGACGAACGATGCCCGTTCGATCGCCTTGAGTCGCAGAAGTCCCTTCCCCGCGCTGGTGAACTTTCCGGCCTGGTAGCCCGCGGCCCGGATTGCGGCCTCGCGCCAGACTGGAACGTCGGGGAACCGCTCCGACAGCATCACCAGCGCCAGCAGCGCCTCGCCCGGCTCGTAGGCGAGCCGGTCGCGGGCGTCGCGGGGGCGTTTCTGCACGTCGCGTTCGTTTTCGTAGAAGCCGCCGTCGTCGCGGACCGCACGGACCAGCGTTCGCCCCACCGCCTCGAGCACCTGCCGCTCCTCGGCCGTCGCGGAGTCCCCGAGCTCCGCCAGCGCGATCACCAGCATCGCGTTGTGGCCGAGCCCTCCGACCGCCTCCCCCGGCGCGACGACGATCTTCCGGTCGGTGCCGTCGTCCGCCGCCGCCACGTGGCGCGCGGCCCAGGCGATGGCGCGGCGACCCGCCGTCTCCCAGTCGGCGTTCCCGTATCGCCTTCCCAGCTTCAGCAGCGCCCAGCCACACGCCGTGTGTCGGATGAAGCTGTAGCTCGACGGCGGAGGGTCGATGTCCCGCTGCGGGAGGTAGGTGTAGAGGAGAAAACGTCCCTCGGCGTCGAGCGTGCGCGCGAGCCAATCGCCCCCGAGGTCGAGCGATCGCCGGATCTCCTCCGGCGTCGGCACCTCCGGCCCCCGCGGCACGCCGCGGAACAGCGACGTCGGGTCGTCGGTCTCCGCGGCGTCGAACGGGGCGAGGAAGGCGTCGGTGCGGAAGCGCGTCCAGCGGACCGCGGCGGTCTCGGGCGCGCTTCCCATCGCCTGCGCCAACCGGGTTTGGGCGCGGTCGCGCGCGTCGAGACCTTCGTCGCCGCGTGTCCACCAGGTGGAACCGGGGTCCTTGCGGCTCCGTGCGCGGCGGGGGGTGAACCAACCCTCCACGATCGGATCGGACGGAAGGACGAAGGCCGCAACGGGCGCTCCCGTCGGACCGGCCGTCTCCGCGCGCAGTCCATCCAGACCCGCCTCGTAGAGGCGCTCCCAGTCGGGACGGCGGGTCGAATCGGAGATCGGCGTTTCGCCCGTGACGACGTCGACCTTGATCCACCGCGCGGGCGATTGCGACGTGTCGACGTATCCCAGCAGTCCGCGAAGCGCGTAGGCGGCGTCGACGAGCGCGCCGCCGACGCTCGCGCCCCGTCCCTCCGAGGTGCGCCGCCAGTCGGCGCCGTAGACCGAGACCACCACCCGGCCCGGACGGGACCGGGTGAGCGCCTCGTGGGTCGGTCGGACGTCGTCGTGCCCGTGGAGGATCGCGCGCGCCACCGACATCGCGTCGCGCCGCGCCTCGGGAGGCGCGCTCCAGTCCGACCGGAGAGGGGGCGGAGACGGGATCGCGACGAACCAGGCGAGCAGCAGGAGGACCGAAAGGGAAAAGAGGGGGAGTCGAAGTCCGGCGCGTCGGTCGTTCATCGGCGGACGCAAGAGTAGCAAGAATTCCCGGAATCGATGCGGACTCGTGCCGGGGGCGGGTACGACGCTAGGATCGGCGGCGGCGATGCCTCCTGCCACCCTCCTGCCTCGCGCCGCGCTCCTGGTCCTCTTCGGGCTCGCGGGCTCCTGTCGGGACGGTCGCACGGTCGAGCTCAAGACGCGGATCCTGTCTCCGCACGACGAGGCCGAGCCGTTCGCCGATCTCGACCGGATCCGGATACGGGTGCTGCAGGGGGGCGAGACGCTCTCGTCCAGGACCTTCGACGTCGGCGATTCGTGGTCGGTCCCCCCGGTCCACGCCGACCTCGACCGGCGCCTGCAGGTTCGCGTCGAAGGGCTGGACGCGTCCGGCCGGGTGGTGAAGGTCGGACGGAGCGAGCTCGTGCCGCCCGGAGAGGCGGCCGGGCGGGTGCTGGGGATCTACTTCTCGGAGGTCGACCGCTTCTCGGCGCCGCCCGCGCTCCCGGCGGCGCTGCGGTCGGACGCCGCGGTGACGAGGCTCGAGGACGGCCGGATCCTGATGGCCGGCGGCGTCGAGTCGGTTCAGTTCTCGACCGCGGTCGACCTCTACGATCCGGACACGGGGCAGTGGCGGTCGCTCGCGCCACTCACCCGGAACCGCAGCCGCGCCCTGCTGGTCGAGCTCTCCGACGGTCGGGTGCTGGTCGCCGGCGGGCTCGGCTCCCAGGGGCTCCTGCGGCCGTGCGACGTGATCCGCGTGCCGAAGCGGGGCGACGCGGACGATCCGGGCGGGGTGGAGCTTGCCGGCGAGCTGCCGCAGGCCGCGCGCGCACTGCAAGGGGCTCGTCTCCGCTCGGGGAAGGTGATCCTCGCCGGCGGCGGAGACGCCCAGCTCGGCGATCCGGCGTTTCCGCCGACGGTCCACGACCCCGACGCCGGGACGTTCGTCGCGATCGAAGGCGCGGCTCCCGCCGAGCAGTCGTCGGTCGTCGCGCTGCCGGACGGGCGCGTCGCGATCCTCGGCGGCGACTCGCCGACCGCGAACGACGACGTTTCGATCGTCTCCGACCGGTCGGACGGAGGGATCGCGATCTCGCACTTCGCCGACCGGCTGCGCGTCGGCCGCTACGCGGCCTCGGTGTCGCCGCTCGCGGGCGGCCGGCTCCTCGTCGCCGGGGGGCTCGCTTACTCCACGCGCGAGGCGAGCGCGGCGCTCGAGGTGCTCGATCTCGCCGACGCCGTCGCGTCCCGGTTCGCGCGGGAACGCGATCGCCGGCACGGATCGTCGGGGGTGGCCGTTCCGATCGCCGACGGGCGGGTCCTCCTCGGTGGAGGGCTGGGGCAAAGCGGATCGCCGGCACGCGATGCGGTGGTGTGGGAGAGCGACGACGAGCGGGGGGAGGCCACCTCGCCGTCGGACGGGACGCACGTCGGATCCGGTTTCGGGGTGGCGATGCGCGACGGGACGGCGTGGCTCCTGGGCGGCTCGTCCGGCGACGCGCGGATCGAGATCTACAATCCGTCCCCCGACGCGCTCCCGCTGTCGACGCGCGGGCCGCTCGAGATCACGCCGCTCCTGCCGGCGGGGGAGAGCCTCGAAGCCCTGGCCGCCGAGCGCTTCCGCCTCCGCATGTACGACGCCGCATCGCAGGTGGGGGAGTGGACCTTCGACGCCGGACTGGACCCGGTCGAAGTCGAAAATCACTTCTTCGACGGTCCGCTTCACCTGACGCTGGAGGCGCTTTCCGGCGCGGAGGTCGTCGCCTGGGGGGCCAGCGCTGCCGCCGTGCCGCCGGGGAGGCAGCGGTCGGGTCCGGTGACGCTCCTGCTCGGTCCGGTCGGGCGCTTCGTCCTGGCGCCGTTCCCCCTTCCGTCGCCGCACGGCGAGGGGTTCGCCGCGCAGCTCGCCGACGGGGCGGTCGCGGTCCTGGGCGGTCTGGGCGGGGAGGCGGCGAGCGATCGCTTCGATCCGACCGACGGCGCGACCGCCGCGATCGCGTCGTCGGTGCCGACCCCACGCCGCCGCGTTGCGGCGGCGAGGTTCGGCGCCGGCGTGCTGTTCGCGGGCGGGCTCGACACGGCCGACGGACCGGTCGCGGCGGCCGACCTGTTCGACCTGACGACCGCCTCCTGGAGCACCGTCGCCGCGCTGCCCAGCCCGCGCGCCTTCCACGCGCTGGTCGCGCTCGCCGACGGAGGGGTGCTCGCGCACGGCGCCGAGATCGGCGGCACGCCGCAAGCGCTCGCCGACCGGTTCGCCGGCGCGTCGTGGTCGGCCGCGGGTACCCCGACGTCGCGCGCCCGCCACGCCGCGGCGCGCCTGAGCGATGGCAAGGTCCTGCTCACCGGCGGCGTCGACGGCAATCCGGCCACCATCAGCGCGGCGGCGATCCTCTACAACCCGGCGGGGGACGCGTACGCCCCGACCGGCCCGATGCAGCAGGCCCGGCGCGACCACGCCGCCTTCCCGGTCGGTGCCGGAGGCGCGGTCGTCTGCGGAGGGCAGCCGGCCGTCGCGACCGCGGGATCGCTGTCGAGCTGCGAATCGTTCGACGGGAGCGGGTTCGACGCCGCGGGGAGCCTCTCCGCCGCGCGCGAGCGGATGGCGGTGCTGTCGGTCGCGAACGGAGAGACCTGGATGATCGGCGGGTCGCGGGGGTCGGCCGACATGTCGGCGCGCGAGGTCGACCGCTACACCGACGGGGTGGGGTTGACCGCCGGCCCGTCGCTCGTCACCGCGCGCAGCACCCCGGCCGTGGTGCGCCTCTCGGACGGGCGGATCGTCGTCGCCGGAGGCTATGATGAGGTGGCGAACCAGCCCCTGGCCTCCGTCGAGGTCTACACCCCGTCCACCTGGAGGAACCCAAACCTGCCATGACCGAAGACGACGATCGGACCCCGCAGGGCTTCGTCCGCGGCACGGTGAAGCGCCTGTTCGACACCGGCATGTCGGCGCAAAACGTCGCGCTCAACTACCTCGCCGAGCAGGTCGGCGGCTGGAAGTCCGAGTTCCTCGGGATCTTCGAGCGCGAGCTGCGGCGCTTCCTCGACCGGGTCGAACCCGGGCTGGAGCTCGACCGCCTGCTGGACGGACGCAAGCTCGAGATCACCGCGACCTTTCGCCTGGTGCAGGACGAAACGGCGACGTCTGCGGACGGAGGGAAACGGGCGGGGAAGCGGAAGGCGGGCGCGAAGCGGAAGAAGTAGGGGATCGCGGCGGGGCGAGTCCGCGTCTGGGGCTGCGGTCCTCGCCGGCGCGGCAGTCGGCCGGTTCCGGATCCCGCACGACGTCCGTCACAGGCGGATTCGCGCCTTCGAACGAGACGGCATCCGCCGTCGCGCGGGACGCGGGCGATGCTCGGGTCGTCATCCGGTGATGCCGCGAGTCGGTCCCGCGGATCTCCGCCGGGAGAGGTGGCGAAGGGAAGCTGCCCTCGATGTCGTCGGCCAAATTCGTCCGCGATGTCCTGGGTCGGAGCCTCTGAATTTCTTGGACGGACCGCATTTCATTGTTGACAGCTCGCGCACGTCATCGGGGCTTGGATTCGACAGAAGGCGTCAACGGTACGTCCTGGCGTGGCCACGCGGCTCGCCCGGCACCGCAAAGAGCGTAGCGTTCGTTCGGCGCGTCCTTGCGGTGCTGCGCCCGGTAGGGCGTCTCCCATTGCCTCCGGAGACCTCGTGTTGCCCGGAAAGCATGGAGGTTTCCATGTCGAATCCCGCGATGGATCCGCAGCACTTCGATGTCCGCCTGCGCGAGCTCTTGGGGAGTGAGTGCCGAGTCAAGGTCGACTTTCTGCTCCACCTGGCCGAGTTCGAGCGGCGGAAGATGCACGAGGCCCTCGGGTACTCGAGTCTATCGGTCTATTGCCGCGAGGCGCTCGGTCTCACAGAGGGTCCCACCTACCGCCGTACCCACGCCGCCGCCATCCTTCAGCGCTTCCCCTTCGCGGCCGACTACCTCCGGGACGGGCGACTGTGGATGACGACGCTCACGTTGCTCGAACCGGTTCTCACTCCGGACAATGCCCGCGACCTGTTCGATGCCGCGTCCAAGAGACCGAAACAGGAGGTCGAGCGGCTGGTCGCGGCGGTAAAGAGCCCGGAGGCCGTGCCCGTACCGGAAGACCGGATCCGCCTACCTTCGCCAGCGAAGGTCCGCACGCTTCCCGCGACGCGGTCGGCTCCGTCGCCGACCGCTGCGTCGGAGACCCTCGTCGCGCCGCCGCAACCGGCCTCGCCGCTCGAGCCGCCGCCCTGCGCCGCTCCGGCGCGCGATGCGGAGCCGAAACCGGGCACGCGGGGAACGATCCCGGCCGCGGTGCGGCGGGAGGTGTGGAACCGGGACGGGGGACGGTGTTCCTGGACGCGGGCCGACGGCCGTCGGTGTGGCTCACGCCACCGGCTGGAGATCGATCACATCGTCCCGGTTGCCAAGGGAGGAGGGTCCGAGCCGTCCAACCTCCGCGTGACCTGTCGGGGCTGCAATGCCCTCCACGCCCGGAACGAGTTCGGGGCGGAACGCATCGAGAGGGCGATCCGCCGGAGAAAGGAAGGGACCTGCGCCGGCGAAGGTCCGAGGCCGAACGCTCGTGGCGAGCGACACTGCGAGGCTTCAATCTGCGTCGGCGCCCCGAAGAGCCAGGGTGCACCCTAGGCAAACCACTGTCGTCGCCGCCTCCCCGCGCCGGAACCGGGGCGTGGGACCCCCGGGTGGAGGTCGTTCCCTCGCCTACGCCTGCTACCGCAATTCGAGACGAGCACCGAATCGTGCTCCTTCCCTCCGCACGCCTCCCGCGCTAGCGTCGCGTGGCTCCATGCCCCGCCCCTCCAATCGACCCGCCCGCCTGGCCCGCGTGATCCGCGAGGAGCTGGCGGAGATCCTGCTCCGTGGCCTCAAGGATCCGCGCATCCGTTCCGCGACCGTGTCGGGGGTGGAGGTGTCGCGCGATCTGCGGAACGCGAAGGTGTTCGTGCAGGTGATCGGCGATCCGAAGGAGCGGGAGGCGACGGTCAAGGGGTTGTCGCGCGCGGCCGGATTCCTGCGGCGCGAACTGTTGCATCGGATGTCGATTCGCTCGGTCCCCGAGCTTCGGTTCGTGCTCGACGAGGCGGCGGAGCGCGCCGACCGGGTGATGGGGATCCTCGCCAAGCTCGACCGCGAGCGCCGCGGCGCGGCCGACCTCGACGAATCGGAGTGAGCGTGGCCGACAACGACGGTCTCCTCCTCGTCGACAAGCCGGCGGGGCCGACGTCCCAGACCGCGGTGACGCGGGTGAAGGTCGCCCTGGGCGCTTCGAAAGCGGGGCACGCCGGAACGCTCGATCCGTTCGCCACCGGGCTCTTGCTCGTCTGTCTCGGACGGGCGACGAAGATCGCGGGCTATCTCTCGGGCGCCGACAAACGGTACGAGGCGATCGTCGTGCTGGGGGCCCGCACCGACACCGACGACGCGACCGGCCGGGAGACGGCCTCGGCCGACGCATCGACGATCGGTCGGGACGACCTCGTCCGGGCGATGGCCGCGTTCCGGGGTGCGATCCGGCAGGTTCCGCCGGACGTCTCGGCGATCCAGCGCGACGGGGAGCGGATGTACGACCGGGCGCGCCGCGGCGAGGCGATCGCGCTCGAGCCCCGCGACGTGACGGTGCACGCCCTCACCCTCGACCGCTTCGACCCCGGTCCGCGCGCGCGCGCCGGACTCTCGCTGCACGTCTCCAAGGGGACCTACATCCGCGCGATCGCCCGCGATCTCGGCGAAGCGCTCGGCGTCGGCGGTCATCTCGCCGCGCTTCGACGCACCGCGTCCGGGTCCTATCGGGTGGAGGAGGCCGTACCGCTCGACACGGTCGTCGCCGATCCGGCCTCCGCGCGCGCGCGCATCGTCCCCGTCAACCGGATCGCCCTCCCGATGCCCGACCTTCGCGTGGACGACCGAGAGGCGCTCGGTGTGGCGCACGGCCGGCCACCGCTCGCCGCGGCCCGCGACGACCGTGGCACCGCAGGCCACCGGCGGGTGGTCGACACCGCCGGACGGGTCCTGGCGATTGCGACGGTCGACCGGGGCCGGGTCGTCCTCGACCGCGTGCTCTAGACGGATCGGAAAATCCCTCGGTGGGATGCGCGCTTGACTTGGTCGAGGGGGGTTCGCTAGAGTGCGCCTCTTCACGACACCAAAGAAGAGAAAAACAAGCAAAGACAAGGAATTAAGCGAATGTCGCTCCAGCCATTGGCCAAGAAGGCGATCGTCGAGAAGCATCGGCTTCACGACGTCGACACCGGCTCCCCCGAAGTCCAGGTCGCGCTCCTGACCGAGCGGATCAACCAGCTCACCGAGCACTTCAAGTCGCACGCGAAGGATCACCACTCGCGTCGTGGACTCCTCAAGATCGTCGGGCAGCGCCGTCGGATGCTCGACTACCTGAAGGCGAAGGATCCGGCCCGTTACGCCAAGGTCGTGAAAGAGCTCGGGCTGCGCAAATGAACGTGCGAAAAGTGAAGGTCTCCGTCGGGGGTCGCGAGATCACCCTGGAGACCGGCCGGCTCGCGAAGCAGGCGGGCGGCTCCGTGTTGGCGTCGTGTGGCGAGAGCGCGGTCCTGGTGACGGTCGTGGGCGCGCCCAAGCCCCGTGAAGGGATCGACTTCCTCCCGCTCACCGTCGAGTACGTGGAGAAGACCTTCGCTGCCGGGAAGATCCCGGGCGGCTTCTTCAAGCGCGAGGGGCGGCTGGGCGAGCGCGAGATCCTCACCTCGCGGCTGATCGACCGGCCGATCCGCCCGCTCTTCCCCAAGGGGTGGCGCAGCGAGATCCAGGTGATCGCGACGGTGATGGCGTCGGGGAACGACGACAACGTCATCGACGTGCTGGCGATGACCGGCGCCTCGACGGCGCTGATGCTTTCCGACATCCCCTGGGCCGGTCCGCTGGCGGGAATCCGCGTCGGCCGCATCGACGGCAAGTTCGTCGCCAACCCGACCCGCGAGCAGATGGCTCAGAGCGACATGGAGATCGTCGTCGGCGCGTCCCGCGACGCGGTGTCGATGGTCGAAGGGGAGGCCAAGATGGTCTCCGAGGACGACATGGCCGACGCCATCATGTTCGGCCACCAGGAGGCCCAGGTCCTCCTCGAAGCGCAGGCGCAGTTGCAGCGCGAGGTCGGAAAGCCGAAGCGCCCGTTCGTCGGTCCGACCGTCGAC
>CAYJRR010000149.1:0-10714 GCA_964372275.1 uncultured bacterium | reverse complement strand
TGCCGGCAGCCGTAGAGGTTGTCGAACTTCGACTTGGTGACCGAGTCGTTGACGTTGATTGCCGGGAAGAGAAGGGTCTTCGCCTTCGCCCGCTCGTAGAGGCGGTGCACGCCGGTCGTCGTCTCCTCGGAGACGCCGCGGATCGACTTGGCGAACGGCTCCCAGAACTTCGGGTCGGCCGCCTGCACCTCGGAGAGCAGCTGAAAGACGATCCGCTCCTCCGCCGACTCGGCCGCGTCCGGGTTCGGCGCCCTCTTCGCCTTGTTCCCCTCGAACCCCTTGTGGACGAGCAGCGTCGCGTCGCCGCCGTCGTCGACGATCAGGGTCGGCGTCTTCCCGCCGGGGAAGCGCAGCGCCTGGAAGGTGCACCACCAGTACTCTTCGAGCGTCTCCCCCTTCCAGGCGTAGACCGGCACCCCCTTCGGATTGGCGGCCGTCCCCTTGGGACCGGCGACCACCGCCGCCGCCGCGTGATCCTGGGTGGAGAAGATGTTGCACGAGCACCACCGCACGTCGGCGCCCAGCTCGGCGAGCGTCTCGATCAGGACGGCGGTCTGGATCGTCATGTGCAGCGATCCCATGATCCGCGCGCCCTTCAACGGCTGCTTTCCGCGGTACTCGGCGCGGATCGCCATCAGGCCCGGCATCTCGTGCTCGGCGAGCTCGATCTCCTTGCGTCCGAACCGGACCAGCTCGGGCGACAGCTCCTTCACCCGGTACGGGGGGGTCGCGAAGAGGCTCTCCCGGGAGAGGAGATTGACGGCGTGCAGCTTCACCTTCTTGGCGGTCGAACTCATCGAAGCTCTCCTCTTGGCGGACATCGGATCGAAAGGTCTCGAAGACGCGCGCGAACGCCGGGCGAGATCGATCAGGCGGCGGCGGCGCGCTTCAGCTCCGCGGCACGGTCGGTCTTCTCCCACGAGAACTCCTCGCGTCCGAAGTGTCCGAAGGCGGCGGTGCGACGGTAGATCGGTTTCGTGAGATCGAGGCCCTTGATGATCCCGGCCGGCTTCAGCGGGAAGATCTCGCGGACCAGGTCGGCGAGGCGATCCTCGCCGGTGGTCGCGGTGCCGAAGGTATCGACCAGGACCGAGACCGGCTCGGCGACGCCGATGGCGTAGGCGAGCTGCACCTCGCACCGACGGCACAGCCCGGCGGCGACCAGGTTCTTGGCAATGTAGCGCGCCATGTAGGCGGCCGAGCGGTCGACCTTCGACGGGTCCTTTCCGGAGAAGGCGCCGCCGCCGTGGCGGCCCATCCCGCCGTAGGTGTCGACGATGATCTTGCGTCCGGTGACTCCGGAGTCCCCCATCGGCCCGCCGACGACGAACCGTCCGGTCGGATTGATGTGGTAGGTGGTGCTCTTGTCGAGGAGTTCCGCCGGGATCGTCTTGCGGATGACCTCCTCCAGGATCGCCTCTCGCACCTTCTCGATCGGCATCTCGGCGTGCTGGCTGGAGACGACCACCGCGTCGATCCGCACCGGGCGGCCGTCGCGATACTCGAAGGTCACCTGGCTCTTTCCGTCGGGGCGCAGGAACGGGAGGCGCTTGGACCGCCGCGCCTCGGAGAGCGCACGCGTCAGGCGGTGCGCCATCGAGATCGGCGCCGGCATCAGCTCCGGCGTCTCGTCGCAGGCGTAGCCGAACATCAACCCCTGGTCGCCGGCCCCCTGCTCCTTGCTCGCCGAGGAGTCGACCCCCATCGCGATGTCGGGCGACTGCCCTTCGATCATGTCGATCACCGCGCAGGTCTCGGCGTCGAACCCCATCGAGGAGTCGGTGTAGCCGATGTCGCGCACCACCTCGCGCATGATCTGCTTGGCGTTGATCTTCGCCGTCGTCGTCACCTCGCCGGCGACGAGCACCAACCCCGTCTTGAGCAGCGTTTCGACGGCGACGCGCCCCTTCGGATCCTGCGCGAGGATGGCGTCGAGGATCCCGTCCGAGACCTGGTCCGCCATCTTGTCCGGGTGCCCTTCGGTGACCGACTCGGAGGTGAAGAGGTAGCTTCGCGGCATCGGGGAACGCTCCTGGAAGAAAATCGATAAGCCAGCGAAAAACCGCGACAACCTAGATGATGGGGTGGGGGGAGTCAAGGCGAAAGGGCCCGCCTGTACGGGCCGGTTCGCCGGGGTCGACCGTCCCTAGACGTGCGCCGAAAAGGACGCAGCGCCGACCCCGCCAGGTCCCCGTTCGGTCGCCGTTTCCGTCACCGGATCGGACCCGCATCCGGGGCATGCGGGTTGCACCGGAGAAGGGGATGCGATCGCGTCCGGGCCTCGTCGCCGTGGCCCTTTCGCTTCTCGCCACGAACGCCGGCGCGGTGATGCCGGTCGCATCCGGCGTGTCGTCGGGCGAGGAGGCGACGAGCGCAGCCGCGTCCCGGCGAGTCCGCCAGCGTCCCGGGCGTGGGGCGCCCCGGTTCGATCGACTCGCGCCGCCCGGCGAGATCGACGCCGCCTCCCGCGCAATCGTCGACGGCGACCGGCCGTTTTTCGGTGTCGCCGCCGCTTCGCTGGGCCGCGCGGAGATCCGCTCCTTCGCCGACGGCCGGACCCACGTCGACTACACGCAGTTCCATCGCGGCGTGGAAGTGGCCGGCGGTGGCGTGTCGCTGCGGTTCTTCGAGGGGCGGCCGGTACTGGCGAAGTCGACGGCGTACGGCGGGGTCGCGGTCGACGTCGTTCCGGCCGTCGAGCGCGCGGCGGCGGAGGGAGCGATGCTCCGGCTCCACGCCGGCCGCGGCGCGTCGCTCGAAGGGCCGGCGGAGCTGGTGATCTTCCCGGAGGCGCTCGCCGCCGGAGGCGGGAACGCCGCCCCCGATGGCGAAGACACGATCCGCTTTCGCCTCGGCTGGCGGGCGACGGTCGCGGTGCGGCGACCGGTGGCACGGTACGCCACGGTGATCGCCGCCGACGGGAGCGGCGACCTGCTCGAGCGGCGCGACCTCGTCGCGCACGCCGCCGCGCAGCTCCGGGTCGAGGTCGAGCCGCGCTTCGCCGGCCAGCCGCGCATCGCGGCGCCGGCCCGCGGGCACACGATCGACGAGGGGACGTCGACCGACGCCGACGGGATCTTCGAGGCGGCTCCCGGCGAGCGGACCGTCCGGAGCGCGGGACCGTTCTTTTCGGTGAACGACGCCGGCGGCGGCGAGGCAAGCGAGTCGTTCACCGTCGCCGGGACCGGCGGCGAGCAGTTCCTGTGGTCGGTGGCCGACGAGGCGCTGGCCGAGATCGACGCCTTCTACCACGCGCACACCGTCCGCGAGCGGCAGCTCCGGGTGACGCCCGATCTGGCCTTCCTCGCGTCGCCGTTCCCGATCAACGTCAATCTCGGCGGGAGCTGCAACGCCTACTACGACGGCGGCTCGATCAACTTCCTCTCGGCCGGCGGCGGCTGCAACAACACCGCCCGCCTGGCCGACGTCGTCTATCACGAGTACGGACACGCGCTGCACGACCGATTGAGCGGCAGCGGCCCGTTCGACGCGCAGATCCAGGAAGGGGTGGCCGACTACTTCGCGCACACGATCACCGGCGATCCGGCGCTCGGTCCGCAGTTCTTCGCCGGAAACGCGAACGGGATCCGCAACGCCACCGAGGTGCGCAACTATCCGGAAGGGGTGCAGGGGCCGTACGCCGAGGTCCACCAGAGCGGGCGGATCTGGGCGCACGCCTGGTGGAACCTGCGGAACGCGTTCATCACCAAGCACGGGTCGAACGCCGGCGTGCGCATCGCCGACCGGCTGCATTCGACGACGCTGCGGGGAAACCCGGGCTACACCGACGCCTATCTTGAAGCGCTCGCCGCCGACGACGAGGACGGCGATCTCGCGAACGGAACGCCCAACTCGTGCGAGATCACCGCCGAGTTCCAGGCGCGCGGACTGGTCTCCACGCCGCAGCCCGGACGGGGATTCCTGTCGCTTTCGCACGATCCGCCCCGCGCGGAGAACGGCGTCGGCGAAGGGCGCCCGGTGCCGGTCTCGGTCGTCGTCGAGAGCCGATCGCCGTCGTGCGGCGCGCTCGATCCGTCGTCGGTGGAGCTGGTGACCCGGATCGGCGGCGTCGAGCAGGTGGTGGCGCTCGCGGGGGAAGGGGGCGCCTACGCGGGCGAGATCCCCGGCCAGCCGGCCGGGACGGTCGTCGAGTACTGGATCCGCGCCCGCGAGTCGGCGTTCGGGGCGTCGTTCACGCGGCCGCTCGGCGCGCCGGCCAACCTCTTCCGCTACTACGTCGGGCCGCTCGAAACCGTCTTCCGCGACGGCTTCGAGGAGGAGGCCGGCTGGACCCACGGCGGCACCGCGGCGCGCGACGACGACTGGGAGCGGGGCGCTCCGCGCGGTTTCGGCCTCGACCCGGAGGCGGCGTTCGACGGCTCGGCGGCGATCGGGAACGACCTCGGCCTCCGCGACGGGAACGGCCTCTACGAGCCGGGGGGGGCGCGCTGGCTACAGTCCCCGGTGATCGACTGCTCCGACTGCCGGGGGGCGCGGCTCCAGTTCCGGCGGTGGCTCTCCGTCGACGGATCGGCCTCCGACCAGGCGCGGGTCCTGGTGAACGGCCAGGTCGTCTGGACCAACGAGGCGGAGCCGCGCGCCGACCTGGAGTGGACGTTCGTCGACCTCGACATCGCGGCGATCGCCGACGGCCAGCCGTCGGTGGCCGTCCGCTTTGAGCTATCGAGCGACGCGGCGGTGGAGGCCGGAGGCTGGACGCTGGACGAGGTGGCGGTGCGCGCCCTCGACGGTGGCACGAACGAAGGATTCGGCGCCGGCGCTATCGACGGAGGCCGCCTCGACGGCGGTTGCCACTGTTCCACCGTGGCGGTCGATCCCTCGGCGGCCGTCTCGCCGGCGGGCGGCGCGGCGGCGATGGTCGGTTTCGCGCTCCTCCGCGTGCTGGCCCGGCGACGCCGAGCCGCGTGACGCCCGCCCTCGCGGCGACGCGCGCCGGTTGCGACATCCACTCACCAGCATCCGTGAACGAATCGCGGTCGGTGAATCGTCAATCACCCCTAGGTGCGCGTGATCCGGTCGGCGAGTCGATGGCACGTCCACTGCTTGTGCCGCCCGCGCACACGGAAGGAGCCGATCATGCACGGACGCGTCGCGGGAGTGGTGGTGCTGGTGGCAACGATCTGGACGGAGGCGGCCGCCCGCTCGAACGCGGAGTGCGACGCGGGGGAGCAGCCGCCGGAGATCCAGGCGATCGTCGACGTCTCCCGGGACTGGCGGCGCTCCGTGGGGAGCGGCCGCGATTCGCTCGCCGATCCGATGCCGACGTCGCTCGTCGTTCGCTCGACCCGCACCGGTGCCCGCACCCGCCGGATCCGTTACGAGGACCCGGCGCGCACGGTCGTGTTGGAGCTGAACTGGCGCAACCGACAGGAGGACCCGAAGAAGCCGGCCTTCTGGCTGCCGGAAGGGGAGGCGTCGGTGTGGGTGTGGGGGGAGCCCGAGAAGAAGATGTCGTTCACGTACGACGACACCTACTTCGATCAGAAGTTCACCGCGCGCCGGGGGCGTTCGGTCTTCTTGGGGGAGGCGCTGCGGCTCGAGGTCCAGCTCATGAACGCCTCGCGCAATGGGCTGCGACCCGACATGCGGGCGGTCGGGATGGCGCTGACGCGCAAACCCGGCCCGCGCGGCGGGTCCGGATCCGCGGGACTCTAGGGGGCCCGCCGTTCGTCCGGCGACACCGCGATCCATCGCGGCGGCGCCTGCGGCGTCAGATAGAAGGAACGCAAGCGACCGTAGGCGACCGGAAAGCTCGCGCCGTCGGACAGGCGCACGATCCAGTGGGCCGCGCCGACGGACACCAGGAGCCAGCGGCCGTCGGGGCTCGTGGCGAGGAGGTCGCTCGGCCGCGGGGCGACGTGAAGGCGCACCATGGCTGCGTTCGCGAGATCGAACCGTACGACCCCGGTCGGGTCGAGCAGGATCAAAGACGGTCCTCCGCGCGCGAGCTGGAAGCGGCTGCCGGGGAGCATGAACACGCGGTGATCGGCGGTGTAGCCTCCGCCCTCGGCCCGCGCGACGTGAACCGCGAGGTCGGTACCGATCCAGGCGAGGTAGTCCTCCGCCACCTGGAAACAGCCGGACAGGTGCTGTGCACCCACCGGCTCCGGCAGCGGGACCACGACCGGCGTGCGGTTGCGGTCGTCCGGATCGCCGATCCGCCACAGCCGCGTCTCGCCAGTCGAGGCTTCCGTCTCCGAGAACAGGAGCGCCCCCCCGGGCTCGAACCGCGGACAGGTCGCGTCGCGCGTCCATTCCGCGATCCGTCGTCCACCCCGATCGTAGACGCGGAGTTCGGTCGGACCGCCGTCCGACTCGATCGTCGCCAGCCGTTCCCGATCCTCACGGAGGTCGTAGCCGGCGAGCGGCATGCCGCCATCGAAGGCGCGCAGCCGTTCGACCTCGCCCTGCGCGCTCGTCCAGGTTGCCAGCGATTCGCCGCTGGGGAGATGGAGCGTCCATCCTTCCGCCGACTCGGCGTGCCGGTAGGCCGCCTCGACGAGGCGTCGGGTCCGCCAGCGCGTGGCGCCGACGGCGACCGAGACGGCGGCGGTGACGATTAGGAGCGCCGTCGGCCAGCGCATGAGCGCCTCGTCGCTGCGGGGAGGTTCGCGATCATTCGACGGCGAGAAGCTGCAGGTCCATGAAGTTGGTGCCGGTGCGGCCGGTGACGATCGCGGTTCCCGCCGCTTCGTGGAACGGCCCCGAATCGAACGTCGCGAGCGCGCGCGCCGGCTCGAGGCCGGCGGAGAGCGCGCGGGACCAGGTCTCGCCGTCGACCACCGCGCCGGCGGCGCGCGTGTCGCCGTCTATGCCGTCCGACCCGGCGGAGAGGAAGGCGACCCCCGGGAGCCCGGCGATCTCCTTGGCGACCGCCAGCGCCAGATGCCCGTTGCGGCCGCCGCGTCCCGAACCGGCAACGGCGACCGACGGCTCGCGTACCCAGACGAAGATCGAAGGCTTCGACGTCGCCGTCGCACCTCCCGGCGCGTTCTCCGCGCCCGGCCTCCGAGGGCGCTCCCGAGCCCCGCGAGCGCACGCGCCGATCCGTTTCGCGAGCTCCTCGGCGGGCATTCCCGCCGACGCGGGCTCGGTTCCGGCCCCCGCGAAGCCGGACCGGGCGGCGAGCGCGACGGCGGCCGAACGAAGGTGCTCCGGCCCGGCGATCACCAACGTCTTGCACCGGGCGAAGACGGCGTCGTCCCCCTTGGGCGTCTCGTCGATCTCCCCGCGCCGGCCGGCTTCGAGGTGCGCGCGCACCGAGGACGGAACGGCCTCCGCGATCCCGCGACGGTCCAGGACGGCCAGCGCGTCGGCGAAGGTGGTCGGGTCGGGGGAGACCGGTCCGCTGCCGACGACGTCCGGCGGATCGCCGGCCACGTCGGAGAGGAGGAGGCCGAGGATGGAGGCACGGGTCGCCGTCGCGAGCCGTCCCCCCTTGATCCGGGAGAGGTGTTTCCGAACCGCGTTGATCTCGCCGATGTCGGCGCCGCTGGTGAGCAGGAGCCGCGTCGTCGCCTCCTTGTCGGCGAGCGAGAGCCCCTCCGCCGGCAGCGCGAGAAGCGCGGAGGTGCCGCCGGAGATCCCGCACACGAGCACATCGTCGATCCCGAGCGAACCGGCGAGCTCCAACGCGGCCCGCGCCGCCTGCACCGATGCGGCGTCGGGCAGCGGATGCGACGCGCGCAGGACGGAGAGCGGCGCCGGGGCTCCGGCATCGATCGCGGCGTCGGCCGGCACGACGACGAGTCCCCGGTCGATCCGATCGCGGAGCGCGGCGTGGATCGCGGTCGCCTGTCCGACCGCCGCTTTCCCGGCGCAGAGGACCGCGACACGTCCCCCCTGGAGCGACAGGCCGAGCGTCGACCCGCCTTCGTCGACCCTCGCCAACCGCGGCGTCGGGCCGCCGTCGGCCGCCTGCGCGGTCGTGTAACGGTGCCGAACGACCTCCAGCAGGTCGCCGTCGCGCACCAGCGCCGCCCCCGTCAGCCGCTCCGGATCGCACAGCGCCACCGCCTCGCGGAACAGCCGCCGCAGCCGGTCGGGCAGCGTCACTCGCCGATCTCCAGGTGGGTCCGCGGACGGATCGTCGCCGCGGCCTCGAGGATGTCGCGCGCGGCGTGCGGCCGGCGGATTGCCCGCGCCCGTTCGCGCATGCGCGCGAGCCATCCGGGATCGCGCAGCGCCCGGTCGAGCTTGAACTCCAGGCTGTCGAGGCTGCCGACCTTCTTCGCCGCCCCCTCTTCGAGGAGAAGGTCGGCGTTGTGCTCCTCCTGGCCGGGGATCGGATCGAGGAGCAGCATCGGCAGCCCCATCACCAGCGCCTCGGTGACGGTCAGCCCGCCCGCCTTGCTCACCAGCACGTCGGCGCGGGCCATCTCCTCCTGCACGTCGTCGATGAAGCCCAGCACCTTGAGGCGCGCGATCGGCGGGACGGCGAGCGCCTCGAGCGCCACGCGCGTCTCCTCGTTCCGGCCGGCGACGGCGGTCAGGTGCACCGCGCGACCGGGCCCTCGCTCGGTGCGGATCCCGAGGATCGCCCGCGCCGCCTCCACCATGTGGCCGACCCCGAAACCGCCGCCCATCAGCAGCACCCGAAGCTGCCGCCCCCCCTCGCTGGCGAATCCGAGCGGCCGGCCGGCGGGTCGCGCCGAGCCTTCGTCCGACGACAGGCGGTCGACCGCGTCGAGCCGCGCCGCGGCCTCCGAGAAAGCGGGATCGGTCGGCAGCCCGGTCACCTGGACGCGCGAGCGGTCGAACCCCCGGCGCGTCAGCGCCGCCGCGCACTCGTCGGTGGCGACGAAGTAGCGGTCGACCCAGGCCCGCAGCCAGAAGGAGTGGACGGCGTAGTCGGTGATGACGGTCGTGACCGGAATCGAGGGCCACTTCCGCGCGCCCCCCTTGGTGGTGAGGGCGTCGAGCGGGAGGAAGTGCGTCGCCAGGATGTGATCGGGCCGGTACTCGCCGATCAGCTTCTTGAGCTTCCCGCTGTTCACCTTGGTGGCGATCGACCGGATGCGGCTGGTCTTGGAGTCGATCCCCTTTTCGCTGCTGCGCTTGTAGAGGTAGCCCCACAGCTCGGGGACGAAGTTCACCAGGTTCAGGTAGGGAACGACGTAGGCGGCGCGCATGGCGTCGGTGACGAAGTCCAAGGCGTCGACGTGCCGCACCTCGTCCTGCGGGCGGTGACGCGCGAACGCCTTCTCCAGGGCCTGAGCCGCGCGCACGTGGCCGCCGCCGACGCCGGCGGAGATCAGCAGGAATCGCACCGGCACACGATATCATCGGCGGCCATGGGCACCGACCTCGGGGGCAAGACGATCCTGGTGACCGGCGCCAGCTCGGGGATCGGGCTGGAAACGTGCGTGACGCTCGCGGCGCGCGGGGCCGAGGTGGTGATGGTGGCGCGTGACGCGGCGAAGGGGGCACGCGCGCTCGAGGAGGTCCGGCGGCGCTCGGGGTCGTCGTCGTCATCGCTGCTGTTGCACGACCTGTCATCGCTCGCGGCGGTGAGGCTCCTCGCGGAGGAGTTCCGCGCCAAGCACGGTCGACTCGACGTGTTGGTGAACAACGCCGGCGGGGTCAGCACCACGCGGCGCCTCACGGTCGACGGCCTGGAGCAGACCTTCGCCGTCAACCACCTCGCCCCCTTCCTGCTGACGAATCTCCTGGTCGACCTCCTGCGGAAGAGCGCTCCGTCACGGATCGTCACCGTCGCCAGCATCGGCCACTACCAGGGGGACCTCGACTTCGAGAATCTGCAGTACGAGCGGGGCGGGTACTTCATCATGCGGGCCTACAACCGCTCGAAGCTGGCGAACGTGCTCTTCACCCGGGAGCTGGCCCGGCGCCTCGCGGGGACCGGCGTCACCGCCAACTGCCTCCATCCCGGCGCCGTCGCTACGGGCATCTGGACCGGCGCGCCGTGGTACGCCCGCCCGATCCTGGAGGTGGCGAAATGGTTCATGCTGACGCCGGCGCAAGGGGGCGAGCGGATCGTCTTCCTCGCCGCCGATCCGGCGGTCGAAGGGAAGTCCGGCGGCTACTACGACAAGAACGCGGAGACCAAGCCCTCCCGCGCGTCGAGGGACGATTCGAACGCGCGCCGGCTGTGGGAGGTGAGCGAACGACTTGTTGCGACGGCGGACTCCGCGATGCGGGCGGGGTGAGGATCCGGACCGCCGGCGTCCAAGCGATCCGCTCGGGTGGTTCCTGGATGTCCCGGCGTTCCGGTGCGCCTCCGTCGAGGCCTCGCGGCCGCTCGGCTTACCGCGTCGTCGATCCGGCACTCGCCTTGCTTTGCGCGCGGCGGTGGACGCGCGTGAGCAATCCCTGAATCGACGTTCGGCCGGCACGTTCTCGTGGCCGCCGGCGCCCCGCGTCCTCGCGATGGCGGCGGCGATCGCCGCCGGACCGGGAACCGGACGCGCCCAGCCGTGCGGGGGCGGACCGCCCGAGCCGGTCGTCGAGGCGCTGATCCGGGAGGTGGCCGGCGCGGCCGTCTCCGGCGAATCGAGACGCGTCGATCCGGCTTCCTGCGAGAGGGCGCTGCTCGAAGCGTCTCCCGCTCTCGACGCGCCGGCGCCCGAGATCTTCGTCCGCTGGACCGACGAGAAGATCGATCCGGTAGATCGGAAGAGCGTCGTGGGGGGAAAGAGTGTGTTATATGGCGGGTAGATCTCGGTGGGCGCCG
>CAYJRR010000148.1:0-10785 GCA_964372275.1 uncultured bacterium | reverse complement strand
CCTTCCATTCGGTTTCCGGCAGCCCGACCGACCTTGCGCTTCGCACCAACGCGATTGCCCAGGCCGACCTGCTCGCGTCGCGCGTCCGCGACTACGCGACCGGGATCAACGCGGAGATCTTCACCATCAACGAGCAGATCAAGGCCGACGTCGACCGGGTGAACGATCTGGCCCAGCGTCTCGCCGACATCGAGAAGCAGCTGGCGAGCGCGACCGCCACCGGCACCGACACCAGCGGCCTGCTCGCCTCCCGGCGCGAGGCGCTGGCGGATCTGGCGCAGAAGATCGACATCCACGTGCTGGAACAGCCGAACGACCGGATCCTGGTGATGACCGCGGGCAACGCCGAGCTGGTCAACGGGAGCACGGCGAGGACGCTGACGCTGGCCCAGGCGGAAACGACGGTGAACGGCGAGATCGCGGGATTGGTGAAGTATCGCGATACCGACCTGACGACCGCGATGGCCGCGCTGGACAAGTTCGCCTTCGAGTTCGCCAACGCCGCGAACGGCGCTCACTCCGTCGGATTCGGTCTCGACGGCACGACGGGACTGAACCTGTTCGTGCCCGCGGCCGTCGAAGCCGGCGCCGCCCTCACCTTCGCGGTCGATCCGACGGTCCTCGGCGATCCGAAGAAGATCGCCGCGTCCTCCGCGGCCGCTCTTCCGAACGACAACTCGGTGATGAACCAGATTCTCGCCCTGGAGACGACCCCGCTCGCGTCGGGGTCGACCCCCGCCGAGCTGGCCTACGCCGTCGGATCGGCGGTCGGCATCGCCGCGGCGGCGTCCGCGGCCGAGGCGGATACGACAGCGACGCTCGCGCGGGCGCTGGACGATCGGCTCCGGGAGGCGGCGGGGATCGATCCCGACGCCGAGTCGGTCGAGCTCATCTCCGCACAGCGCTCGTTCGAGGCGGCCGCCCGGGTCATCCAGATCGCGGACCAGATGTTCGACACACTGCTGAGCATCGGAGCCTGACGTCATGCGCGTGACGACCTCGAACATCGCTGCCAGCCTGGTGCTTCGGGCGCGCGACCTGCGCAAGGGACTGAGCGTACTCACCGAGCGGGTCAGCACCGGCGAGCGGATCCGAAAGGTCTCGGACGATCCCTCCGTCGCCGACGACGTGGCTCGCATCGATGCCGCGCGATTCCGCCAGGAGAACTACCTCCGAAACGTCTCGGCGGGACTCCGGTTCGCGGAGCAGTCGAGCGAAGTCCTGCACGACGTCTCCCAGCTCGTTGTCCGAGCGAAGGAGCTTGCGATCCAGTTCTCCAACTCCACGCTCAGCGATCCCTCGGACTTCAACGTGGGCGCGATCGAGGTCCAGGCGCTGGTGGACGAAGCGATCCGCCTGGCGAACACCCAGATCGACGGCCGATACATTTTCGGCGGAGCCTCCGCCACCGCTCCCGTCAACGGCGCCGGCGTCTACGCCGGAGATGCGAGCCCGTTCGAACTCGAGATGGGAGACGGCCTGCGGGTCGACGTCGCCGTCGCCGGAAGCCCCGTCTTCGGCAACGGCGCCGGCGAAGGCAACGTGGTCGGTGCGCTGATGGCGCTGGTCACGGCTCTGCAATCGAACCAGAACGACAACGTGCGGGCGACCATCGGCGCGCTGGATACCGCATTCGGTGCGGCGTTGTCGGGCCAAGGTGTCGCGAACACCACGGCCGCACGCATCGTCCGGCTGCGCGACGTGCTGGAGAGCCAGGTGACCGCGAACCTCGAGCGGCGCGATTCGGCGGTGGGCGCCGACATGGCGGAGACGGCATCGGCGATCGCCAGCCAGGAGGCCGCCCTTCGCGCGGTGTATGCCTCGATCGGACGGACGACCGACCTGTCTCTGCTCGATTTCCTCCGCTGATCCGGAGTGATTGACGCGTCACCGTCAAAGGCGTGACGCCCCCCTCTTTCGATCTCCGTCGAATCAGCGATATTCGCTCGATTTATCGGGCACATTCCCTGCAGACCTGGGCTCCATGGCAAGCCTCAAGTCGCAGGAAGCCGTTTGCGAGCGCCTGGTCGACGTGCTGCGTGCGCTCGAATCGATTCGCGGGGGGATCGACGCGAACGACCTGGAGTCGATCCGACGGTCGATCGTCGACCTGCGGAAAAACCAGCGGCTGCTCAAGAAGGCGAAGGCGGCCGCGAAGGACGCCAAGATCCCGCTGACCGTCGATGGGATCGACCTGATCCTTTCGATCAACGAGGTCACCAAGGCGATCAACGAAGGTCTCCGGCACTTCGCCGAGTGGGCCAAACGCCCGCTTCCGCCGGCCGCCGAGCTGCTCGCAACCGAGGCGGGAACGGCGCTGATCGCCGACGTGGTGGTGCCCGTCGACTTCGAGAGCGACTGCGACCTGGTCGTCCTCATCGGGGCCGGCGCGGGTCCACTCGCGCGCGAAGTGATCGCCCGCGGCCACGAACGGGTCGCGATCCTGGTCCCCGACGGCTCCCCGGAACAGCTTCGCGAGCTCACGCAAAGCGTCCCGAGCGACGTCCTGGTCGCGGGAAACTACATCGAGCTTCGGAATGCCGTCGCGCACGTGCCCTTTCCGTGGATCAAGCGGGTGAAGTCGTTCTGCCTCGGCGAACCCGACGAGGAGATTCTTCGCGAATCCGCTGAAGCGGCCAAGGACGGGGCGATGGCCGCGCAGGCGGGCCGATCGACCGTCGAGTTCCTCGGCGAGCTGTGGGCGATCCAGGGCGTCGTGAACCTCCCGCACGTGGCGAAATGGCCCACCACGACCGTCCTTCGTGGAGCGTTCGAGAACCGCCCTTGCGTGATCGTCTCGCCCGGACCGTCCCTCCGGAAGAACGTCGAGCAGTTGCGCCAGCTGAAGGGGAAGGCGGTCATCATCTCGGTGAGCCACGCGATCTCCGCCCTCACCAAGGCGGGGGTCGTTCCCGACCTGGTGATGAACGTGGATCCACAGGACGTCCGCTATTTCTTCAAGGATTCGAACGTCGACCAGGTGGGAGCGGTCGTGCTCGGGGCGACCTGTTTTCCCGGGCTCTACGAGCTGCCGGCGCGGCGCTTCGTCACGATGGCGGCGAACTCGGCCGACGCATGGGCCTACGGCTGCCTGGACGACAATCCCGTCGTCGGCAGCGGCGGTTCGGTTTCCTGTTCCGCCTTCGCGCTCGCCCTGCAGATGGCCTGCAACCCGATCATCCTCGTCGGCCAGGATCTCGCGTTCGAGGAGGGCAAGGTCTACGTCGACTCCTGCGTCGACGGCGGGCAGCGATTCGTCTCCGACGGCAGGAACGTCGGCCACTTCACGGGCCAGCAGACCGAGCTCATGGAGACGACGCGCTACCTGAAGCGGGGAACGCCGAACCTGCGCCACATGGAGGTTCCCGGGGCGAACGGTGGAACGGTGCAGACGATGTTCGCCTACTACCTCTTCTTGCGGTGGTTCCAGGCGATGGCGACCCAGCACCCGCACGTGCGCCTCCTCAATTGCACCGAGGGGGGGGCCTTCATCAAAGGCTTCGAACACCTTCCGCTGGCCCGGGTGATCGCCGAGAACGCATCGGAGACGGTGGACGTGGAATCGGTCCTCGATGGCGTCGTTCGCGGCGTCGACCGGGCCGACCGGTATTCGCGCATGCTGGCACAAGCGGAGACCCTCTTGACCTCCGTCGACCGGAGCGCCTCCCTCGCCTCCCGATGCTCGCGCGCGGCCCAGAAGGCGCGCCGCCGACCCGATCTGCTGCCGAAGCTCTCCTCGTTGGAAAAGGAGCTGGTCACCGCGCTCAAGCCGATGGTCTTCGCGTCGATGATCGAGCAGAAGGACATCCGCGAGGCGCTGGAAGCGAACGAGGAGGCTCGTTCGATTCGCGAGAATCTCGATGCGTCCGAACGGCTCTATACCGTCGTCACCTCGATCGCCGCGAGGATCCGACCCGATCTCGTCAAGACTCTCGGGGTCCTGCGGGAAGCGGGGACCGAAGAGTCGGCGATGGCGCCCGCCGGAATCGCGGTCGGAGCGGCCGCTGCGTCGGAGGGCGCTTGAGCTCGGCGGTAAATTTCGGCGGCGTCATCAGCGGCCTGGACACCAAGGCGATCATCGACGCCATCCTCAATTCCGAGAAGATTCCCCAGGACCGCCTGCGGGCGAAGCAGGCGGACGTCGACAATCGGGCGAAGACCTTCGACAGCCTCGCGGCCAAGGTTCGCGCCTTCTCGACGAGCCTCGATCCACTCAACAACACGACCGGTCTCGCGACGCGCAAGGCGACGAACCCGACGGCGGGAGCGACGATCGAGGTCAAGGACGGCGCGGCGACCGGCACGCACACCCTCAAGGTGATCAGCCTCGCGGCCCGCGATACCGAGCTGTCGGAGGACTTCGCCTCCGACACGGCGACGGGGATCGGCACCGGATCGATCGACATCACCGTCGCCGGCACGCCGTACACGATCACCATCGGACCCGGCCAGGACAGTCTGGTCGGGATCCGGAACGCGATCAACGGGGCGGACATCGGCGTCACCGCCACCGTGATCAACGACGGCGCGGGGGACCCGTACCGTCTGCTGGTGTACGCAGACAACTCCGGCGCCGCCAACACCGTGGTGATCGACGACTCCGGTCTCTCCGGAGGCTCCGGGATCACCTTCACCCAGAAGGTCGCCGCCGCCGACTCGCGCGTCGAGATCGACGGGGTCGAGGTCTACAGCCCGAGCAACGACATCACCAACTTCCTTTCCGGCGTGACGATCCACCTGACGGAGACCACGACTCCCAAGGTCTACAACTTCTCCGTGCAGCCGGACGTCGATACCGCCTACAACCGGATGAAGGCGATCGTCGACGCTTACAACGACGCCCGCTCCCTCGCCGCGAAAGAGGTCGCCTCCGGCGGCGGCTTGGCCGGCGAGACGAAGGCGCGCTCGGTCCTCTCCGCACTCCGGAACGCCCTCGCGACGTCCGGTCAGGCCGGCGGGATCGAGACGATCAGCGAGATCGGAATGAAGTCCGAACGCGACGGCTCGCTCAAGCTCGATGCCGCCAAGTTCAAGAAGGCCCTCGAGGACCGGGAAGACGAAGTGATCACCTTCGTCTCCGACACCCAGGGTCTGGTCAAGACGCTGAAGGATTCCGTCAAGTCGCTGATCGACCCGTCCAGCGGCGAACTGGCCCTGCGAGCGGCGGCTCTGCGGCGACAGTCGACCTCCCTCGGACGGGAGATCGACCAATGGGAGAAGCGCCTGGAGAAGCGCCGCCAGGAGCTCCAGGACAAGTTCGGAAGACTCGAAACGACGATGGCGAAGATGCGCCAGCAGAGCGATTCGCTGATCGCGCTCAATCGCTACTAGGAGCTCGAGGTGGAGCGGAGCCAGAGCTATCGCGAGCACGACCTGGCGACCGCGTCGCCGCTCGGAATCGTCGTCGCCCTGTTCGACGGGGCCATCCGATCGCTCGCGCGCGCGCGGACGGCCCTCGCGACTCGTCGGCGCGCCGACGCCGCGGAGAACATCGCTCGATCGCTGGCCATCGTGCACCACCTGTCGACCAGCCTCGATCCGGCGCCCGCTCCCGAGTTGGCCGAGAGACTCCGTGTCCTCTATTCCCGCATCGCCCGACGTCTGGTCGAGACGAACCTTTCCGGCGACGCCGATCGGTTGGACGAGGCGGAACGCCTTCTCGTCGCCCTCCGGTCGACGTGGCGGCAACTCCTCGACGGCCGCCGATCCTCGGAGTCGGCGTGAGACCCGGACCGACCGCCGGCGATCCGTGGACCGAGTTCGCCGAGGAGGGCCGTCGCATCGCCCGCGCCGCCCTGGACGGACGATTCGATCGCGTCGAGGAGGGGCTCCGAAAGAGGGACGAGCTCGCTCGACGGATTCAGGCCACCCGCGCCCGGCGACCGGAATCGTACCGGGACGACGGAATCTCGACCCTCGCATGCCAGCTCGCACAAGTGCGTCACGATCTTGACGCCATCGACCGGGCACGAAACGCGCTCCTGGCCGGAGCCGTCGGGCCCTACTCCCTCTAAGAACCGGTTCTCGCGGGCGATCGAGACATCGTCAGCGAATTGACGGTCGGTCGAGTGGTCGTCGTTCGCACGCGTCCACCCGAGGCGCAGCCGACGAACGGCCGCACACGCGGCAGGTCATCGTCGTATCGCCCCCCTTATGGAACGATGACAGGAGGCGCGCGGGCGTACTCGCCGCCACTGGACGGTCGTTCGCGCCGAGTGCACCGACGCGCCGTACGGCCAGCCGCGCACGTCGTTCCGCCCGTCTCGCCTCGCGCGATCTTCGCGGGATCGCGCCTCCACACCGCGCCCTCTCCATCTCGCACCGGCACGGCGTCGTAGCCGGGACGAAGAGTTTTTCGAAAAGTCGCTAAACAGTCGCCCACGGATTCCGTCTTGAGGATCAGAACGTCGCGAGCAGCGAAGCGACGGACGACGAGGAAACCGAAAATGGGCGTCTCCGTAAATTCGAACATCTCGAGCTTGAGCGCGCAGCGAAACCTCGCGCTCTCGACGCGGAAGCTCGAAGCGTCGGCGCGACGCCTCTCCAGTGGACATCGGATCGCGTCGGCAAGTGACGACGCGGCCGGTCTGGCGCTCTCCGAGAGGTTTCGTTCGTTCATCCGCGCCCTGAACCAGAACCAGCGGAACGCGAACGACGCAATCTCGATGGCGAACACCTCCGACGGCGCGCTCGCCGAGATCACGTCGATGCTGTCCCGGATGCGCGAGCTCGCCATTCAGGCGCTGAATGCAACCAACGCGACGACTGAGCGGACGGTAATCGACAACGAGCTCCAGGCCCTCACCGCGGAAGTCCAGCGGATCGCCAAGAGCACGTCGTTCCTCGGCGTTCCCCTTCTGGCCGGAACCGTCTCCTCGCTCGACTTTCAGGTCGGGGCCTTCGCCACCACGACCGACGTGATTCAGGTGACGGCGGCGAGCACGACGCTCACCGCACTGGGGATCGCCACCGTCTCCGTAGGCACCACGTCGGCAGCGCGAAGCGCCGTTCCGGCGATCGACGCCGCGATCAACAAGGTCAGCACGATCCGGGCCCGATTCGGCGCGATCGTCAACCGCCTCGAGCGGACGACCACGGCCATCGCCGGTGCGATCCACGCGGCCGTCGTCACCGAGAGCCGCATCCGCGATGTCGACATGGCGGCCGAGACGGCCGAGTTCACCCGGATCCAGGTCCTCCAGAACGCCGGTGTCGCGATCCTCGTTCAGACGAACGGCCTCAACAAGGCGGCGCTGGAACTACTTCGCTTTTGACCCAAGGAGCAGGCCATGAATGCACGAACCATCGCAGTCGACACCGAGATCGATGCGGCATTCGTCGAAGCGCTGCGGTCGATCGGAAACGCCCGGATCGCGATCGAGATCCGCAGCTCGCAGGAGCAGGCCGAGTTCGTCGCCGATGCGTTGTCGCAGGTGCACGAGCTCTCCGCGCGATTTGACCATGGCCGTTCACGTCACCACGAGACGGTTCATGCGCTTCTGGTACAGGTCGCCGAGCTGCTCTTCGACGCGAATCGGTCCAGCGATGTCGCGAGTCTCGACGCCGCCGAGAAGATCCTCGCCGTTCTCCGGCGAGCCTGGGCCTGAAACGCACCGACCCGACGGACCATCCAACCCTTTTCGAGCCGACGAGGAACGCCATGGATCATCGACCGACGACGGACGAGACGATCGAGGAAGTCGCGGCGCAGGGCCGCACCGCCGTGAAGGCCTTCCTGGCGAGCGAGGACCCCGAGGCGATCGAGGCGTTCCGGAAGGCGATGGAGCTCCTCGATGGCGCGGAAGGCGGGGCGGATGGCGATCGGACGCTGGCACTCTCGGTTCAGCTCGCGATCCATTCGGAGGAGATCGCGTCGATCGACAAGGCGCTGAAGTACCTGTTCCGCCGGGAACTGTCGCGAGAGCTCTGACAGCGCGTATTTCGAGGAGAGGCACATGTCCAACGCAGCGACCCCCATCGAGCTCTTGATCAGCTTCTACGACAACGCGATCGCGGCCATCCATCGGGCCCTGGGAGCGGTCCGACAAGGCGATCCGGGCGCGTTGAGCCGGCACGTGACGCTGGCGGTCGCGATCGTCCACCAGCTTGCCGAGTCCCTCGACTTTCGATTCTCTCCGGCCCTCGCACGCAGCCTGCTCCGGCAGTACACCGACGTGGCGTCCCTGCTGGTACGGGCGAACCAGCAGCGTTCGACGGAGCCCCTGACCCAGGCCGCCCAGACACTTTCGACCCTGCGTAGCGCGTGGGTCGAGATCGAAAAACGAAGCGCCTCGGAGCTTCGAAACTAGCGGACCCGAACGGACGCTTCGAATTCTCTTCCAACACCGAAGGAGTCGACCATGGCCCTCGCAATCAATACCAACACCGCCAGCCTCGCCGTTCAGCGCAACCTCTCGTCGACGTCTCGGCAGATCGAGACGTCGATCGGCCGGCTCTCGAGCGGACTTCGGATTGCGACCGCCAGCGACGACGCGGCCGGCCTCGTGATCTCGGAGAAGATGCGAGCCCAGATCCGTTCGCTCCAACAGGCGCAACGGAACGCGAACGACGGCATCTCGGTCGCGACGATCGGTGACGGCGCGCTCAACGAGATCAGCAGCATGTTGATCCGCATGCGGGAGCTGGCGATCCAGTCGCTCAACGGCACTAACGGAACCACCGAGCGCGACGCCCTCGACAAGGAATACCAGGCGATGAAGGACGAGATCGGACGAATCTCCGAAGTCACGGCCTTCAACGGCGTCCCGCTCCTCAACGGCACCGCCACGGGTGGCTTCGTCTTCCAGGTCGGAAGCTTCACGACCGCGAACGACACGATCACGATCTCCGCGGTCGACACCACGATCACGACGCTCTCGCTCGACACGACGTTCATCAACGGGTCGACCGGAGCGATCGAAACCGCCGTTGCGCGCCTCGACAGCGCGCTTGCGACCGTCAACGCGGCTCGTGGCGACTTCGGAGCCGCCGCCAACCGCATGCACACCACGATCACGACCATCGGCAGCCTCGTGCAGAACACGATTGCCGCCGAGAGCCGGATCCGGGACGCCGACATGGCGGTCGAGACCGCCGCGTTCACCCGTGGCCAAGTCCTCCAGAGCGCCGGCGTGTCGGTGCTCGCGCAGGCGAACACGCTCTCGCAGGCGGTTCTCCAACTGCTCCGCTTCTGATACCGAGCCCTCCGGCCGCGTCCGTGGCAACACCGACACCTGACCGGAGAAGCACGAGGAGCCTTCGATGAACGGCTACCACCAGTACTTCGAAAACGACGTCAGCACGCGCTCCCCTCTCGCGCTCGTGATTGCGCTCTACGACGGCGCCCTGAAGGCGATCGGTCGAGCCAAGGTCGCGATTGCAAATGACAACCGCGCCGAACGCGGCTCCTACGTTTCCCGTGCGCTCGCCATCGTCCACGAGCTCTCGAGCGCCATCGACCCGCGTCCCGCGCCGGAGCTCGCCAGGACGCTCCAGGCGCTCTATGCCCGGATCTCTTCGCTGCTCGTCGAGGCGAACGTCGCCGGAAGCTCCGCCGCGCTGGACGAGGCCGCGAAGATTCTCACCGTCTTGCGAAGCGGCTGGTCCGCGATCCAGGCGAACGAACGCGCCGCCGCTCAGAAGAAATAGGGACTCCTCCGCGAACCTCGACACGTCCGTTCGACGCGAAACGCCGTTCCACCCGATACGACCGTTCTGCTCGATGCCACCCTTTCACCCCATGCCACCGACCCGCTCGAGGCGACCTTTCGGTTCGTCGCGGCCGCTTCATTCGACAGGCCCGTTCGACACGTCCGTTCCGTTCCACGAGACCGCCCCACTCCACGCGACTCGGTACGCCCCCATGCGTGATCCCGTCACACGCGAATTCGTCCACTCCTCCGCGATCGCAAGTCGGCCGCCGGATCCGGGCGGCACGACGGCACCCAGGGCAGGGACAGTGGGACCGCCTCCGGCGACCATCGGAACGTCGGCTCGCGCGGGTTCGCCCGCCGTCGCAGGGCTTCCGCTGGCACATCCACCGACTGCAGCGGCGATGCCCCGTCCACCTGGGCGGCTCCCTCCCGGCGTCGAATTACGGGCACCCGACGGCGATCGAGTCGACTCAGGCCCTCGTTGCATGGACGGTCCACCGGCGCAGCAGGTGCGGCGAAATCCCGTGCGGCCTTCGACCGGCGCTTCGAGCGATGGAGGACGCCATCCGTACGCAGGTCCGGTTCTGCCTCCCGGGACGATTGGTCCGGCACACGCGCCGCCAAGACGAATACACGGCACGCGGGTCTCGCCAGCGATCGACGTTCGCTCGGGTCCCCTCGTGCCCGGTCCTTCAGCACCTCAGACCGGCCGTATTTCCTTCTGCCGGTCGCGATCTCGAGCCGGGTCCCGCGTGACGGCGACGCGGCCGACGCAATGTCGACCGAAGGCGCCGCCTCTGTACGATCCAGTCCTACGGGAGTGCGAAAGCCCTCCACGATCGCGGCCGAGCGCGCCCGAGCACGCGATGCACCGACCTTGATCGGAAGTTCCGCGACAGACGACCGACGCCGACCGATGTCCCTCTAGCCCCCCCCTTCCAGAAGTAATGCCGCCGCCGACGCAGACCAGGCACCTCCATGATCCACACGACGAAAGAATTAGTTTAAGTGTCGCTTACCGGCGTCGTCACGGCTCGATTCGGATCCTTCTCTTCGACCCCTGCCGCTAAATTTCCAACCCACGCCTAAAGGAGCCCCACCATGGCCGTCACCGTAAATACCAACCTTGCCA
>CAYJRR010000147.1:2556-10906 GCA_964372275.1 uncultured bacterium | reverse complement strand
GCTGGAACCGGGCGAGGTCGACGCGCTCGTCGCGAATCCATTCGGCGAACCGCTCGTAGGCGTAGGCGATCGGGACGGCGAACGCCAGACCCTGGCTGTCGCGGAGGATGAAGGTCATCACCGCCACCACCTCCCCGCGATCGTTGACCACCGGTCCGCCGGAGTTCCCGTCGTTGGTCGGGAGATCGCTCTGCAGGTAGTAGCGGCCGTCGATCCGCCGCCCGACGTAGGAGACCATCCCGCGGCTGACGCTGAAGTTCATCTTGCGCGGGCAGCCGACCGCCAACACGTCGTCGCCGACCTCCACGTCGAGAACGTTGCCGGGGACGGCGGCGACCGGGCGCGTGGTGTCCACCCGCAGGAGCGCGAGGTCGAGGTCCTTGTCGACCTCGATCACCTTCGCCGGCACCTCGGCGGTGTCGACGAACTGCACCCGGATCCGTTCGACCCCCTGGATCACGTGGTAGTTGGTGAGGACGAGGCCCGAAGTGTCGACGACGATCCCCGCGCCGTAGACCCCCTCGCCCCGGATCGACGCCGTGGTTCGAACGGCGGCTTTGGCGATCTCCCGCGCAGTGAGGCGCGGTCGTGGACGCGACGCGGAGGGCGCGTGGGTCGTCTCCGCACGGCTCACCGGACGGCTCCCGGCGACGGCCGCTCCGAGCACGAACGCGACGACGGCGACCCGGCACGACCGTCGATCGAACATGGCACGAAAGTTTACCGGGGCGCGCGCCGCGCTCAAGCAGGTGTTTGCGGCGGAAGGTAAATTCCGATCGCTCCGGCGCGCCTTCGATTTCCACTGGAATATTCGTCCGGGATGAGGCGTATGGAGCCTTCCGCGTTTCGAGCCGTCGGCGGATTGCCGGACGAAAGGGACTCCGTGATTCGGGTGGGCGAGGTCGCGTGGCTGGTGACATGGGCGGCCCTCGCGCTCGCCGCGCCTCCGTCGTCCGCCGCCGACTCCGCGACCTCGACGAGTCCGCCGGTGACGGTCGAACTGCGCGACGCGATCGCGTTGGCGCTTCGGCACGCCTTTCCGGCACGGATCGCGAGCGAGCGGGAGGCGGCCGCGCGCGCGCGCGTCGGGGAGGCCCGGACGGCGTTCCTGCCCGATCTGTCGGCGTCGGTCGCCGGCAACGCCTACCAGCGGATGCTCAATCCCGATTACGTCTACGGCGCCGGGATCGACGACGAGGAGCTTTCCGGGGAGGCGTTCGACGCCGACCTGACCGCGAGCTACGTGCTCCTCTCGTCCACGCGCCGGCTCGACCTGAAGGCGGCGACGCTCGGGCTCGCCCGCTCGTCTGCGGCGAACGAGACGGCGCGCCGGCAGGTGGTCCGAGACGTCGCCCGCGCCTACCTGCGCGTGGTGGAGGCGGACGCCGTCCTGCACCTCGCGCGGCAGGACCTCCTCCGGCGCGAACAGCACCGGAACGAATCGCGGGCCCTGATCGCGGCGGGAAAGCGGGCCGACTACGAACTGATCCGCGCCGAGGCGGGGGTCGCCGCGAGCGAAGCGTCCCGGGTCGAGGCGTCGAACGGCGCGCGCGTCGCACGCTCCACGCTGATGCAGGTGATCGGCCACGAGCTGCCCGCCGACTTCGCCATCGCATCCCCCCCTCCGCCGGTCGATCCGCGCGCCGGTCGAGCGGCGGACGAGCTGGTCCGTTCCGCGCTCGCCCGCCGCGCCGACCTCCGGGCCGCGGAGGTCGACGCCGCGGCGGTCCGTGTCGACCGCGCCCGCGTCGACCGGCGGTTCCTGCCGACCCTCTCGCTCTACGCCCGCTACAACCGCGTCCTCGACGCCTCCCGCTTCGACGCCTTCGACCGCTCGACCAGCTACGGGGGGCGCCTCGACGTGCAGTTCTCCGACCTGTTCACCAACGCCTACCGCGCCAAGGGCGCCCGGGCCGAGGTGCGGGCCGCGGAGATCGCCGCCGACCAGACCAAGGTGGCGATCTCCCTCGACCTGGAGCGGGCGCTGCTCGACGTCGACCGCGCCGCCGAGCTCATGGCCGCGCTGGACAAGAGCCGGCAGGCGGCCCGCCGCAACTACGAGTCGACGGCGGAACGCTACCGCCTCGGCGTCGCCACGCAGACCGAACGGATCGACGCCGAGGTCGCGCTGGCCGAGGCGGAGCTCGACGCCGCCAAGGCCGACGTCGGGCACCGGATCGCGAACTGGAACCTCCGCTACGAGATGGGGGAGCCGCTTGAGACCGAGTAGACGCGCCCCGATCCCCTTCTTCGCGGTCCTTCTCCTCGCCGCCGGGTGCCACGGCGGCGGCGAGAAGGACGCGCACGCCGCCGAAGGGCCGGGCGCCGCCCACAAGCCGGCCGGCGTGGCGAAGGGGGAGTACAAGGACCTCAAGACCGGCAAGGTCGAAAAAGGGGACGTCGCCGTCGTCCTTCCCGAAGTCGGGACGCTGGCGCCGGTGACGAGCGTTGCCGTGAAGAGCGTCCTGTCGGGACGCGTCGTCCGGTTGCTGGTGAAAGAGGGGGACGCGGTGCGCGCCGGCCAGCCGCTGGCGCAGCTCGAGCCGGGGGTCGACCAGTTGCGGGAGCTGTCGGCGATCGCCAGCGGCGTCGAGACGGCGGCGCTCGAGCTCAAGGACGCGAAGGTCGACTACGAGAACGCGATGGCCCTGTCGGGGAAGGGGTTCGCCTCCGCCGACCAGGTGAAGGCGGCGGAGAAGCGGCTGCGCGAGGCGGAAATCCACCACGCCTCTGCCGTCTCCCAGCGCTCGGCGCTTGCCCAGGCCGGCGTCCCGATGGGGAGCGCCGCCTCGGGACTGCGGACCTTCAACGTCGTCGCCCCGTCCGCGGGGACGGTGCTGGAGAAGAAGGTGGAGATCGGCGACGTCGTCACCAGCGGCGTCTCCGGCTTCAACGCCGGCACGGTGCTGTTCGACCTGGCCGACGCCGCGGCGCTCAAGGTCGACGCCTTCATCAACGAGATCGACCTGGGGAAGATCTCCGTCGGATTGCCGGTGAAGATCACCGTCGACGCCTTCCGGGGCCGCGAGTTCGAAGGGGAGGTGGCGACGATTTCGCCGTCGGCGCGCCAGCAGGGGGAGGTGCGCGGGTTCGACGTCGAGATCCGCTTCAAGGGGGACGCCGGGCCGCTGCGTCCGGGGATGACGGCCAACGTCGACATCCGCGGCGACGAGAAGAAGGACGTGGTGCGGATTCCGGTCCAGGCGCTGTTCAAGGACAAGGGGGAGGACGTCGTCTGGCGCATCCAGGACGGAGCGCCCGACCGCTTCCCGGTGAAGCCGGGGCTGGTGTCGCTGGAGTGGGTCGAGATCCCGTCGGGACTCGACGTCGGGGCCGACATCGCCCTGGAAAGCCCGCAGGCGTTCCTCGACGAGCAGAAGGAAGACGACCGCCAGCAGCGGCGGCGGCGCAGGCGGTAGCGGGCGTGCGGGGAGTCCCCGAGGAGAGCCCGACGGGCGAAACGATGGCGCTGATCGAAACGACGGACGTCACCAAGGTCTACCGCCTGGGGAAGATCCAGGTGGAGGCGCTGCGCGGCGTCACGCTCTCCATCGACCGCGGCGAGTACGTGGCGATCATGGGCCCCTCCGGATCGGGGAAGAGCACCCTGATGCACATCCTCGGGCTGCTCGACAAGCCGACCACCGGCCGCTTCCGCCTCAACGGGCAGGACGTCACCACCATGCGGAAGGGGGAGCTCGCCCGGGTGCGCGGCCGCGAGATCGGTTTCGTCTTCCAGTCGTTCAACCTGCTGCCGCGCGCCAACGTGCTGCGCAACGTCGAGCTTCCGATGCTCTACGCGGGCCTCTCCTCCAAGGATCGGCGCGCGCGCGCCGAGGCGGCCCTGGAGCGGGTGGGGCTCACCGACCGCGCGCGCCACCGGCCGGCGGAGCTGTCGGGCGGCCAGCGGCAGCGGGTCGCCATCGCGCGGGCGCTCGTCAACCGGCCCAGCCTGCTCCTGGCGGACGAGCCGACCGGCAACCTCGACTCCAAGTCGGGGGAGGACGTGATGCTTCTCTTCGACGAGCTCAACGCCGAAGGGCACACCGTCCTGCTCGTCACGCACGAGGCCGACATCGCCGCCCACGCCCGCCGCACCATCCGCGTCGTCGACGGACGCATCTCCGAGGAGCCGCGCCGCGAGGCCGTCGGCGCGGGTCCGGCGTGATCGTCCTGGAGCCGATCCGCGACGGGCTGCTCGACATGTGGGCCTACAAGACCCGCACCGTCCTGCAGACGCTCGGGATCCTCCTCGGCTCGGCGTCGGTGATCGTGACGATCGCCCTCCTGATCGGCGGGCGCGAGGAGGACCGCGAGTTCATGCAGGCGACCGGCGGGGTCACCACCCTCGAGGTGCGCAAGGACGAAGGGGGGCGGGTGCGGATGTTCGCGCGCGAGCAGCTCCCGTTCGGCGTCGTACTGGAGGACGTCGAGGCCGTCCGCGCCGCGGTGGAACCGCTCGGAGCGGTCGTGACCGCCACGCGGGTGGTGAACCGCGAGCTGACCACGCCGGAAGGGCGGGACGAAGCCCGGGTCTGGGGGGTGACGGCCGAGCACGCGGCGATGAAGCTGTTGTCGGTCGCGGAGGGGCGGTTCCTGTCGGCCTCCGACCTCGAGGGGAGCGAGCCGGTGATCGTCCTCGGCTCTGGCTTGAAGGAGACGCTGTTCGGCAACGGCAATGCTCTCGGCCGCGACGTCACGCTGCGCGCCCCCGGCGGCGAGCGGGCGGGGGCCGGCGCGCCCCCGGCACGCGCCCACCGTCGCTACCGGGTGGTCGGCGTGCTGAAGGAGAAGGTCTACAAGCGCTCCGAGGACCAGAACAACTGGCTCGCCTGGATGAACGAGCTGGCCTACGTGCCGCTCACCGCGATGCTCGCGCGCGAGGTCGGCGGGCGCGACGTGGGGTCGATCGCGGTGCGCGCCCCCGACCTGGAGTCGGTCAAGCCGGTGAAGCGCGCGCTCGACGACGCGCTGGTCAAGCGTCACCGCGGAGTGCGCAACTACGCCATCCTCGACCGCGCCGAGCGGCTCGCCGAGTGGGAGGAGCGGGGGGTGATGTACGAGGCTGCAATCGGCGGGGCCGGCGCGATCAGCCTCCTCGTCGGCGGGATCGTGGTGATGAACATCCTCCTCGCCTCGCTCACGCAGCGCATCCGTGAGGTGGGGATCCGCAAGGCGGTCGGGGCGCGGAACTCGGAGATCTTCCTCCAGTTCCTTACCGAGAGCGTGATCGTGGCGGGACTCGGCGGCGCCGGCGGGGCGCTCCTCGGCTCGGGGGTGGCCGGGATCGTGAGCCGCATGATGGAGCAGAAGCTGACCCTTTCGCCGTGGGTGATGGCCCTCGGGGTCGGGGTCTCGATGACGGTGGGGCTGGTCTTCGGCGTCTACCCGGCGATCCGCGCGGCGCGGCTCGATCCGGTGGTGGCGCTCCGCTACGAATAGGAACGGCGCGTGGTCTTCGGTGAAAACCTGCGCGGAGGGCTCTCGGAGATCTGGGGACACAAGCTCCGCTCCGCGCTGACGCTGACTGGGATCGTCCTCGGGACGTTTTCGATCAACGCCATGTTCTCGATCGTGCAGGGGGTACGAAACGCCATCTCCGGGGTGTTCGAGACGATCGGCCTCGACGGGAGCGCCTTCATCACGCCGCGCGGGCTCGAGCGCGACGAGCGGACCGCCTGGAATCGCGCCTCGCGCGGGCTCTCGGTGGAGGACGCCGAGGCGGTAGCCCACCTCCTCGGGGAGGAGGCGCTCGTCTCGCCGAACGCGACGACGATGCGCGAGGTGGTGCGGGGGACGACGCGATCCTGGGTGCAGATCGAGGCGGTGAACGAGACCTACTTCGACGTCCGGAACTTCGACGTCGACCGCGGGCGGCTCCTCGTCCCGGCCGACGTCGAAGGCAGCAACCCGGTCGCCGTGCTCGGCTACGAGGTGGCGCGCGACCTGTTCCCGAACGAGGAGGCGGTGGGGAAGGAGCTTCCGATCGAGGGTCTGCGCTTCCGGGTCGTCGGGGTGCTCGCCAAGCCCGACCTCCCGCCCGGAATGCACGGCGGTCCCGGAGGCGGCTTCTTCGGCGCCAGCACCGTCTACGTTCCGATCTCCACCGCGCGCCAGTACCTGGTGGGCCCGCGCCCGGTCGTCACCATGGCGATCAAGGCGAAGCGGAAGGGGACGATGGGGGCGATCGTCTCTCGTGCGGAGAACCTGCTGTCGAATCGACACCGCAATGTTCCCGATTTCGAAGTGGAGAACGTCGACGAGCAGATGCTCCGCGAGCGGGAGGAGATCGACAAGATGCTCCTCAACTTCAACATCGTGCTGGGTTCGATCGCCGGGACGGCGCTGCTCGTCGGCGGGATCGGGATCCTGTCGTTGATGTTGATCGCGGTGAACGAGCGGCTGTTCGAGATCGGGATCCGCAAGGCGGTCGGCGCCCGCGACGGCGAGGTGATGGTGCAGTTCCTGATCGAGTCGTCGACCCTGACCGGCATCGGCGCGGTGGTGGGGACGTTGCTGGCGGTGGCGGCGGTGAAGCTCCTCTCGTCGCAGTTCCCCTTCGGGCTCGCCGTCTCGGTCGGCGGCGCGTCGCTCGCCGCCTTCTTCGCGCTGGCGACCGGAATCGGTTTCGGCCTCTACCCGGCCTGGCTCGCCTCCCGCCTCGAGCCGGTCGACGCCCTCCGGGCCGCTTGAGCATCGGATGTTCGGAGCGGATTCGAGCAAGCGTTTCCCGGGCTCGGTCCTCGCGCGTCCCACCTGCGACGGCGCGCACGCCGGCGGATCGCCGAACCCCCAGCGATTCCGTACGTCGGACCGTGGCACGTGCGTTGCTCGACGACGCGGGCCATGAACCGCCCGGCGCTCCCCGTTCTCGTCGCAGCCATCGCGCTCCTTCCATCGCCCGCGGTCTCGGCGGACGACGGCTGCGCGTCGGCGGCGGCTGGCCCGTTCGCGTCGCTCGCGCAGACGGTGGTCGACCAGGACCACGTCTCCGACATCCGGGTGCTGCGCGCGGAGCGGACGTCGATGATGCAACCGGGGCCCGGCTTCGACTTCGACGCCTGCGTCGAGATCGGTCCCAGCGCCAACCCGGCCTGGAGGCGCCTCGACTGCACCGCGGCGATCGAGGCCCGGATCGCCGCGGAGCGCGGGCCCGGCGCCGGTCCGCTGGCGCACCGTTTCGTGGTGCTGGCCACCCAGGACCCGGAAGGAGGATGGATCACCGGCTCCAGCGACACGCCGTGCCGCCTCACCGAGATCGAGACGGTGACCCGCGCCGGCGCGCTGGCGGAGGCCTCGTCGTTCGGTTTCCACGTCAGCGGCCACAGCCGCCTGCCGCGCGCGATCCCGAAGGATGCGCTCGTGGCGGTCGGCGAGGCGGTCGACCGTCACGGCGAGCAGGTGGTCCGGCACCGCTTCTTCGCCGCCTTCCCCTGCTGGGCGGGGACCGGCAGCTCGAGCCACCACGCCACCTACGAGTTCAAGCCGTACGTCGACTTCCTGGGAAGCGATGGGATCGTCTACCGCAACTGGGAGCCGGTCTCGCGCAATCACCTCCTGACCGGCGGCGCCGGCGCGACCGGCTTCGACCGCACGCACGACCTGCTGCAGCCGTGACGCGCTCGGCGGGCGCCGTCGGCCGCGCGCCCCCGGCTAGGTGACCGAGAAGCGCTCCTCCACCTGCTGCGGGAGGCGCGCCGGCACCTCGTCTCCCGGGTGGCGGGTCGGCGGCCTCGGAACCGGAGTCGCCGGCGGACGCTTGGGCGGCGCCGTCTCGTCGTCGACGTCGAACTGGGGCAGGTCCGCTTCGGCGATCCCCTGACGCGGACCGCCGTCCCTCCGCTTCCTCCTCCCGCTTCCCGTCGTTCGCTTCGAGGCCATCGATGTCACCAGAAGAGCGCCGCCGCCATGCCGCCGCATCGACGCAGAAGCTCCGAGCGCGGAACGTGCTCGATCGAGCCGCCCCGTTCGATCACCGCGCGCGCGAGCGCCGCGTCGGGCTCGCGCGCGGCGAAGAACGTCGCGATCCGCCCTTCGGCGGCGGCGCGACCGACCTCGCCGGAGCCCACCGCCGCGGGTCCGTCCTCCAGCGCCGTTCGGATCGCGTCGGCGACGCCGTCGCGTCCGCCCCGCGCCGCGTCGTGGGTCTCCTCCAGTTCGCGGAGACCGACCTCGGCGAGGCGGGTGCCCGGCTCGAGCGAAACGACGTCGACGGCCCGGACGCGGAGCTCCGCCGGCAGGCGGTGCAGCAGCCGATCGCGCAGCAGGCGCGATCCCCCGACCACGATCTTCGCCGGCCGCTGTTCGGCGCAGTGGAGGACGAGCCTCCCCGCGATCTCGGGGAGGTGCG
>CAYJRR010000147.1:0-2546 GCA_964372275.1 uncultured bacterium | reverse complement strand
GACCGGCTTGCCCGACGCTCGGGTCTTGAGCTACGGCGGCCGTCTCGGGGAGGTGCGGATCGAGCGGACCGAAGGCGACCCGCCGGTATCGGAGCTTCGCGGCGCCGGCCGGGTGAGCGGCCGGCCCGCGCGAGGAACCGGTCGAGGGCGCGTCCGGTCTGTCCGCCCGTCGGGCCTCCTGGCCTCGGGGAAGTACCACCTCGACGATCCGCGCCCCCTCGTCGAGGACGACCGCCACCAGCGCGCGCTCGAAGTCGGGGCTGCGGCCGAGCAGCTGCCGGAGCGCCGGCCGACCGCCGACCACCAGCTCGTTCTCCACCGGCGCGTCGAGCTCGATCGCGTCGGGCGTCGGAAGGCCGCCGCCGGCGATCAGTCCCAACGCCATCCGCCGCGATCGGAGTCGATCGAAGTGCCGCTCCGCCTCGGTGGAGACGGAGATCAGTGTCTCGCGCAGCGGCGTCGCGCCGACGAGCCGCTCCGCGCGATCGACCCGGCGCCGCACGAACGACGCCGCGCCGTCGGTCGGCGCGAGGAACAGCGTGACGTGACCCGCCGGGTCGAAGCCGGACTCCACCGTCCGGGACCTTAGGAGCCGGTCACGGGGCCGCAAGCCGATGGTGCCGAAGGAGGGATTCGAACCCACACGCCCTTGCGGACAGGGGATTTTGAGTCCCCCGCGTATACCGTTCCGCCACTTCGGCCCGAGCGGCCGGCACTTGGGGTGCCGGGCACGCTCGTGCGGGTACTACTCCAGGCTCGACCGTTCGCCAAGCCCAAGCCCTCGGGTCGGACGTCAACGCCGCCGCGGCCCGGGCGTCAATCGGCTGACGCCGTCGCCGCCCGCCGGCGGAAATTCCCCCACGATTCCGACGGGGAGACCGACGGAGTCGCGTGGCACATCGCTTGCGAAAGATCGGAGCGTGTCGATCTCGTATCCGCTCCCCGATCCGATCGAGGGCTCCCCGCGCGGGACGATCGAACAGCTGCGTCGCGAGAACGCGGCGCTCCGGGAGACCATCCGCAAGCTGCGATCGTTCCGCGTCCTGGCCTACCGCGACCCGCTGACCGGACTTCGCAACCGCCGGTTCTTCGACGAGCGGCTGGCGGAGGAGATCAGCCGCGCGAACCGGGCCCAGGGCTCGACCTTCTCGCTGATCCTGATCGACCTGAACGACTTCAAGATGGTCAACGACATCTACGGCCATCTGGTCGGCGACGACACGCTCAAGCGCGTCGCCCGCTTCATCGCCGAGAACCTGCGGCAGCACGAAGTGCTCTGCCGAATCGGCGGTGACGAGTTCGTGATCCTGCTTCCCAACGCCGGCAGCCACGGCTGCTCGACGGTGATCTCGCGCCTTCGCGCCCGGCTGGAGCACGACAACGTCGAACGCACCATCCGCATCGGCCTGTCGATCGGCTACGCCTGCTGGCCGGACCACGCCACCACCGTCGAGGGTCTCCTCTCCGCCGCCGACGCCTCGATGTACGCCGACAAGGCCCGCCAGAAGGGGCCGATCGATCCCGCGGTGCTCCTCCGCGAGATCGACGTCCCGGCCGAGGAGTCGGTCGATGCCCCGGCGGAAGCGGTGGCAAGCGACGCGAACGTCGACATCGCCGTCTCGACGACGACCGTCGCGCCGGAGGAGCCGGTTCCCGACGAACCGGTAGCGACGCACGACCCGTCTGCGACCGACCTCGCCACGGCGAACGGCTCGGGCGCCGTCGAATAGCCCGCGCTCGGCATCGGCCGGATTGCGCGCTATCGTAGAGGGCGAAACGATGGGCCCTTCGCCCGATCCGCCGCTGGTGCTGTTCGACGGCCTCTGCAACCTCTGCGAGGCGGGCGTCCAGTTCATCCTCCGTCGCGACAAGGCCGGCCGGTTTCGCTTCGCGTCGCTCCAGTCGAAGACCGGCGCCGAGCTCCTCTCCCGCCAGGGGATCCCCCCCGATCGCCGCCTGGAGACGATGCTGCTGGTCCTCGACGGCCGCACCTACGCGCGCTCCGGCGCGGCTCTCCGCATCGCCCGCCGCATGGATTTCCCCTGGCCGCTCCTCTCGATCTTCCTGGCGGTGCCGACGCCGATCCGCGACTTCGTCTACGGCGTGATCGCCCGCCACCGCTACCGCTGGTTCGGCAAGAGAGAGGCCTGCTGGCTTCCGACGCCGGAGCTGCAGTCCCGCTTCCTGGACTAGCGGTCCGCGCTTCGCGCTCCCAGCGGGGCTCCCCCCCGTCCCCCTGCGGAGGTCGAGCCGCCGGAACCGGCGGCTTCGGCGACGCGGAACTCGCCGCGGGCGAGGGGCTTGAGGATGTAGACCTCGTAGGTGTGGCCGGGCTGGATCCAGACGTCGTTCGCCACCACCTTGTCGGCGCTCTTGGGGATCGGCCACTCGGGGACGTCGAAGGTCCAGCCGGCGGTCGTCTGCGAGGTCTGCGGCGTGCCTTCGCGGCGCTCGCTGCGGACCGAGGCGCCGTTGGCGGCGCCCTTGTCGAACACCTGGACGACGTACTCCTTGGCGTTGAGCGGCTCCTGGAAGACGGCGTAGTA
>CAYJRR010000146.1:0-10986 GCA_964372275.1 uncultured bacterium | reverse complement strand
CACGGCAACCCACACCGCCCAGCTGATCGCCCAAATGAAAGCCAAAGGCGTTTCTCTGATCCTGACGGACCCTTGGTTTGAGAAACGCAATCCGGAAAAAATAGCCAAAGCCACCGGCGCCAAGGTGGCGCTCATGGCCATCACGCCCGGAGCCGTTAAGGAAGCGGTGGATTACTTCAGCATGATGGATTACAACATCCTGACAATTTCCAAAGCGCTTGAATGACTGCGCCTGTTCCGATTCGTCATTTTCCCTTGAAGGGCCGCGCTCCGTCGTGGCCTGCCCATGGGCATGGACAAACGGACGCGGCGGAGCGCGTCCCTCCAAATGATTATTCGATTTGAAAACACGAATCTAGGCTATCCGGGAAAAACCGTCCTGGAAAATGTTATCTGTACGGTTGACTCGGGAGACAGCGTGGGCTTGGTGTGACCCAATGGAAGCGGAAAAACAACTTTCCTTAAAGGCATTTTGGGCCTCTTAAAACCCTTATCCGGTTCCATTGAAGTGGACCGGAGCCGCGGCTTCGCGGCGCTGCTCGCGGATCTCCTTCACTTCGCCGAGGGAGCGGGCCTTCTCCTTGATCGCCTCGGCGTAGGCTTCGAGCGTCGCTTCGTTCAAGCTTCGGACGCGCGCGGCCTCGGTCCGTTCGAGGGACTGCCGGGCCGACGCGAGGAGCTCCTCGGCCTTCCGCGCCCGCTCGGCGTCGGTCACCTTCAGCTCCTTCTCCAGCTTCGCGCCGACCTCGGCCTCGGCGTGGCGCTTGCCCGGCTCGACCTCGTCGGGCCGGAGGGCGTCGCCCCGGACCTCGACGGTTCGCTCCTTTCGGATCTCCCCCGCCGCCTCGGCGGTGGCGGCGAACACCAACCTCGCCGGGTCGAAGACCTCGGTGACGCCGTCGCGCGAGCGGATCCACCGCCCGTCCTCGCGCTCGGCGAAGCCGCTACGGCCGAGCGCCTTGCGGAACAGCTCGCCCATGCGCGCCGGCGGGAGGATCGGCGTGAGCGAGATCCGGTTGCGGCTTTCGTCCTTGGAGGAGACGGTCTCCTCGACGCTGCGCGAGACGACCACGCGGTACGGGTAGCTCATGGGATCAACCGATCTCCCGCCGCAACCGGCGCGAAAGGATGCGCACCGACGCGTGTATCGGACGGTACCGGGTCTCGTGTTCCGCGGCCAGCCGTTTCTGGGCGTCGGTGCGATCGGGCCAGGGGATCGAGAGGATCGCGCGGACCCGATCGTCGAGCCGCTCCCCGGCCTGGAGCACGGCGCCGACGCCGCGCTCGAACGCCTCCCGTTCGAGATGGGTCGGCAGCTTCGCCGACGCGCGGGTGACGAACGCCTCCACCTGTTCGGCGCCACCGAGCCGGCGCCAGAGTTGGGAGAGCACGCGGGCCACCGGGACCAGCCGGTGGTCGAAGGTCCCGTCGATCGCCGTCCGGAACAGCGCGTCGAACAGCTCGGCGAGCCGGCCGTGGAGACGGTGCAACGACCGATCGGCCCCGAGGCGGAGCTTCACCGCGAGGGCCTCGGCCCAAGCGTTGGCGATCGAGTCCGCGGCGTACTGCAGGGCCAACGACTCGGCGTCCTCGTGGGCAGGCAGGTCGATCGGCTCGTCCCCGTTGGCCATCGGGTCCAGGAGCGCCGGCAACGGCAGCCGCGCGGCCAGCGACCGCACCGGCTCCGGCAGCCGCGAGTCCCACCGTGCCCGGAGCGCCGGCACCGCCGCCGACAGGGCGAGACGATCGCCGGCCTCGATCGGTGGGCCGACCGCGAGATCGAGCGCCCGGGCCGCCGCCTCGTCGTCGCCGGCCAGGGCGTCGTGCGCCGCGGCGAGCCAGAGCACGGAGCGGCCGGTGATCCGCAGAGGCTCCCGGCCCCACATCGCCTCGTCCCAGATTCGCCCGACGCGTTCCCGGCCTCCGACGACGACGCGCGCGTGACGGTATCCGCCGATCGTTGCCAGGTAGCGCCAAGTGCCGTGGACCAGGACGGGGGCCACCGCCGCGAGCAGCGGTCGCACCCCGTCGCGGACCTCGAGCCCGGTCGCCAGGTCGACCGCCCGGCGCGGCGTCGCCGCGGCCACGCCGTCGAATCCGTAGAGTCCGCGCACGAAGCCGACGAACGATCGTTCTTCGGGCCGACCGAACGGCGTCCGCTGGCCGGCGGGGGCGACGGCGGCGCCGGGCGGCGTCGCCTCGTTCACCCGCACAGCTCCACGCGCACCTGCGCCGGATCGACGCCGGCGAGGAGCCTCTGCACCCGGCGCGCGTCGTGGGCGAAGAGCACCAGCACCACCCGCCCGTCCTCGATCGCCAGACGAATCTTCACCTCGTCGTCGTCGGCCAGCAGGAAGCCCTGGTCGAGGAGCCTCTCCGTCAGGCTCGCGTCGACGGTCGCCTTGAGCGCCATCGTGCGGATTGTAGCGGATGGCCGATCCGGAGACCGCCGTACAATCGCGGGGTGGACGCCAAGCCGTTCGCTCGCGAGCTGGCGCTCCTCCCCGAGCTTCCGCAACGGGAGCGGAAGGTGGCGGAGCGGCTGCAGGAGCTGCCGGTGCGCGCGGCGGTCGAGCTTCTGCACGACCTGGTGCGGCTGGCGGAGGCGTCCGACGACGACGCGCGCGTGGCGATGCTCGCGTGCGTCGGACTGAACCGGTACCAGAAACAGGTCGGATACGAACGGCTTGCCGACCTCTACTGCGTGGCGGACGAGCTCGGCTACGAAGACGTGAAGCGGCTGGTGGCGACTTCCGAGGTGAGTCGCCGGGCGGCGGCGAAGGACAAGGTCGAGAACGAGCACCTGGCCGGCGAGAAGACGCTCGGAGAACGGAAATCGTTGGCGCGCACCCGTGACCGAGATCTGCTCGACCGGATGATGTTCGATCGCAACCCGGAGGTGATCCGGGTGGTGCTCGAGAACGCGCGGCTGACCGAGCGGGACGCGGTGAAGCTCGCGGCGATGCGGCCGACCACCCCGGCCGTATTGGACGAAGTCCTTCGCTCGCCCCGATGGAGCCCGCGCTATCGGGTGAAGAAGGCGCTCGTCTTCAACCCCTACCTGCCGACGCACACGGCGATCTCGCTTTTGCCGTATCTCCAGTCGCGCGACCTGCGCGAGGTTGCCGGATCGTTGGAACTGTCGGAGAAGGTGCGGGAGGCGGCGCGGGAGATGCTGACGCGGCGACGCGGCGGGACGGCGAACTCCTAGAAGAGCCTACGGCTTCCGTGCCGCCGCCGGCTCCTCCTCCTCTTCTTCGTCCTCTTCCTCGGCCTGGGTCTTCGACTCCAGGGCCGGTGAATCCTTCTTCTTCTTCACCTTGGGGCTGACGTCGATCTCCTCGCCGCTCAAGGCTTTCTTGAAGTTCTTGATCCCGAGGCCGAGGGAGTTTCCGAGCTGGGGGATCTTCGCGGCGCCGAAGAAGACGACGGCCGCCAGCAAGATGATGACCAGTTCGAAGCCGCCGATGTGAGGCATGAACGACCTCCGCCTTGACGATCATCGTACACGAAGCCACAGGGGAGTCCAATTGCCATGTCCGAATTCCGTTGTTAGCGTCGGCGGTTCCAATGTCCGCGCATGCGCGCTCCACCGGGGAATCGTCCGGACCCCGGCGTGGCGCCGAAAAGGTCGACCTGAAGGACCTCCCCAGAGACGAGCTGACGCTCCGGCTCGTCGACCAGGGCAAGGCCGGCTACCGCGCGGAGCAGATCTTCCGCTGGATCCATCAACGGGACGTCACCGACTTCGACGCCATGACCAACCTGGCGAAGGCGACCCGCGAGGAGCTGAAAGGCACCGCCTACGTCAGTCGCCTCGAGCCGGTGCGGACCGAGCGTGCGGACGACGGAACCACCAAGTATCTCTTCTCGCTCGAGGATGGCGCCAAGGTCGAGGCGGTCTGGATCCCCGGGATCGACGAAGGGGAGCTCGAACCGGACGGCGCGGCGGACGGCTATCGGGTCACCTTGTGCGTCTCGACCCAGGCGGGGTGCGCGATGGCGTGCGCCTTCTGCCACACCGGGACGATGAAGCTCGCCCGCAACCTGCGCGCCGGGGAGATCGTGGAGCAGGTGCTCGCCGTGCAGCGGCTCCACCCGGAGCGGCGCATCACCAACCTCGTCTACATGGGGATGGGGGAGCCGCTGCACAACGTCGACAACGTCGTCCGGTCGCTCAAGATCCTCCTCGACGACCGGGGGATGAACTTCTCCCACCGTCGGGTGACGGTCTCCACGGTGGGGCTGCTGCCGGAGATGGAGCGGCTGTCGAAGGAGCTGCCGGTGAACCTCGCCGTCTCGCTGCACGCGGCGACCGACGAGCTTCGCGATCGGATCGTCCCCATCAACCGCAAGTACCCGGTCGAGGCCCTCGTCGACGCGGTCCGGCGATATCCGATGCCGCGGAAGAAGGTGGTGATGTTCGAATACGTCGTCCTCGGCGGCGTGAACGACCGACCCCAGGACGTCGACAGCCTGGCGACGCTCCTGAAGGGTCTTCCCTGCAAGATCAACCTCATCCCGTTCAACGAGTGGCCCGGTTCGGAGTTCCGCCGTCCCGAGCCGGCGGAGCTCACGCGCTTCCGCGATGCCCTTATCGCCAAGGGGTTCTTCGCCTTCGTGCGCCAGACCCGCGGACGCCGGATCCTCGCCGCCTGCGGTCAACTCGCGACCGACACCGGCGGCAAGGCCCGCCGCCGCCTTCCGACGTTGCCGGCGACTTGACGCGGCAACCGGGAGGGCCGACCGACGGCGCTTTACTTCCGCCGCGCCGATCGGACACGATCCGGCCGGAGGGCACTCGATGAACTTCGATTTCGCGCGGCCGTTCCAGTTCGTGTTCGAAGACAGGGACTGGCTCAAGAAGGTGTTGCTCGCCGGCGTCTACATGTTGCTGCCGATCCTCGGGGTCATGGTGCTGATGGGCTACCAGCGCCGGATCATCCTCCAGGTCGCGGAGGGGAACGACACCCCTTGCCCCGAGCTCGACCAGTTCGGCGACGACCTGGCCTACGGCTTCAAGATGTTCGTGGTCTCCCTCTGCTACACGCTGCCCGGACTGATCTTCTTCTTCGGCGGCGGTCTGATGATGGGGATCACGCAGGAGATCGCGCGCTCCAGCGGAACCGGCGGGGCCGAAGCGGCCGGGGTGCCCTTCATGCTGGCGGCCTACTGTCTCGGGATGCCGCTGATGGTGCTCGGCGGGCTGCTGGCGCCGATCGGGATCCTCCGCATGATCGACACCGGCGAGATGGCGGCGGCGTTCCGTCCGATGGAGGTCTTCAACTTCGTCAAGGAGAACGGCATGAACGTCGTGCTGTCGATCCTGGTCGGGGTGGTCGGCCAGTTCATCGCGCAGTTCGGCATCGTCCTCTTCTGCATCGGCGCGCTGTTCACGGCGGCGTGGGCGATGATGATCCAGGGGCACGCGTACGGGCAGGTGCTGCGGTTGGCCCGGGCGAAGGGCGGGTCCCTCGCACCGAACGTGGCCTGACGCGGGTGCACGACGACCGGTCCCCGGTCCGCGACGCCGCTCTCCGGTCCGCCGCAGACCGGCTCTCCTCGGCGGCGGGTCGGATGGCGATGGCGCTCGCCCGGGCGCCGGACGTCCTGATCGCCGTCCCGCCCGCGGTCTACCTCGCGCTCGCCGTCGCCTCGCCGCTCCTCGCGGCTCGCGATCAGCCAGGGCTCGCCGGCCTGCTGGAAGCGGCGTTCCGCCTGTTCTGCCATCAGCTTCCCGAGCGCACGCTCCACCTCGCCGGCGAACCGATGGCGGTCTGCGCCCGTTGCGCCGGGATCGCGGCGGGGCTCGTCCTCGGGGCGTTCGCCCCGCTTCGACCCCGTCTGTGGATGCTCCTCCCCGCCACCGCTCCGATGGCGGCCGACGGGCTCACCCAGCTCTTCGGATTCCGCGAGAGCACGAATACACTGCGCGTCGCCACCGGGCTACTCCTCGGGGGCGTCGCCGCCGCGTGGGCGGCGTCGGTGGCGCGTCGCGCACGGTCGGAGGCTTGATGGCGGAGAAGATCGGGATCATCGGCGGAAGCGGGCTGTACGAGCTAAAAGGGTTCACCGGCGCGCAGTGGATCGAGGTGGCGACGCCGTTCGGATCGCCGTCGGACCAGCTCCTCACCGGGCGCCTCGACGGCACGGAGCTGGTCTTCCTGCCGCGGCACGGCCGCGGGCACCGCGTCCTGCCGCACGAGATCAACTTCCGCGCGAACGTGTGGGCCCTCAAGAAGCTGGGGGTCACGCGCGTGATCAGCGTCTCGGCGGTCGGATCGATGAAGGAGGAGATCCACCCCGGACACCTCGTCGTCCCGGACCAGTTCCTCGACCGGACCCACGGACGGATCTCGACCTTCTTCGGCGATGGAATCGTCGGTCACGTCTCGTTCGGCGATCCGGTCTGTCCCGATCTCGCGGCGACGCTCCATGCCGCGGCGCGCGACGCGGGGGCGACCGTGCACCGCGGCGGCACCTACGTCTGCATCAACGGCCCGCAGTTCTCCACCCGCGCCGAGAGCCACTCCTATCGCGCGTCGGGGGTCGCGGTGATCGGCATGACCAACCTCCCCGAGGCCAAGCTCGCGCGGGAGGCGGAGCTCTGCTACGCGACCCTGGCCCTGTCCACCGACTACGACTGCTGGCACGAAGGGGAGGCGCCGGTCACGGTGGAGGCGGTGATGGCCGTCATGGCCAAGAACATCGAAAGCGCACGGAAGACGGTGGCGCTGGCCGGTCCGCGCGCCGACCGGCAGGGCGCGGCGCCGCGATGCGGATGTGGATCCGCGATGAAGTTCGCGGTGATGACCGATCCCAAGTCGATCCCGCCGAAGACGCGCGAACGGCTCGAGCTCCTGGTGGGCAAGTACCTGTAGCCAAGGTACACTCGCCTGGAGCCCCGATGTTCCTCCTCGACGCCGAGCGAACGTGGGTCGATCCGGCCGGCGGCGAGCCGATCTCCCTCGCCCGGTCACTCAACACGCCGTTGGTCGCCGCCGACGACAAGCCGGCGGAACGGGTGCAGGCCTACGTCGTCGCGAGGCGCCTGTCGACCGGCGAGGGGGAGGTGCTGGTCCATTTCCACCTCCTCGATTCGAAACGCTCGCTCCTCTACGCCCGGGCCGAAGGGCCGGTCGCGATCGACGCGATCGACGAGGCGTGGGGGGACGCGTCCGCCTTCTGCGAGTCGATGGGCTTCCTGCTCGCCGACCTGGAGTTGGAAGGGCTCGATCCGGGCCGGCGGGCGACGTTGGTGGGGACGCTGCCGCCATTCCTCGCCGACGTCAGCGGACTCGAGGAGGCGGCGGTCGAAGGCTCGGGAACGGGCGTTCCCGCCGCGCCCCTCGATCCCTTGGAGGAGTTCCAGCGCGCCAAGGCGGCGCGCGCCGAGGCGGGGCAGGCGACCACCGCCGACTTCCTGGAGGACGACCTCCCGTCCCTCTCCGACGAGGGTCCAGTCGTTTCGCCGGACGAGGGACCGGAGTTCGAGGTCTCGCAGATCGAGGCGCTCGAGGCGCTCTCGTTCGACGGGCCCGCGGCGGACGAAGGGGCGAAGCGCGGAGAGGAGACGCCGCTGGCGTTCGACGACGCGCTGACCGAGATCGAATCGGTCGGCGAGGCCGAGCTGACCCCCGTCGAGCCGACGATGGAGGTGTACGACCAGGGGATCTTCACGGCCGGTGCGCGGATGGCGCCGGTCGGGGCCGTCCCGACGAGCGCCGCCTCCTCCGTTCCCGCCTCCCCGACCGCCGAACGGACGATCGACGAGGTCCTGCGCGATCCGCCGGGCTCCGAGGGCGACGATCTCGAGCCGACCGACGCGTTGCGCGAGGTGCTGTCCGACGACGGCGAGGATCGCTCCGCGGCCCGCGCGAGCTCGGCGGACGAACTTTCGGTCGACGCGGTCTTGGCCGATCTCGACTTCGCGCCTTCGCCGTCCAGCACCGGAGCGCTGACCGAGGAGGTTTCGCAGTTCCTCGACGACAACACCGACGAATCGCGCTCGGTGGCGCTCGATGCGCCTCCCGCACGCGAAGCGGTTCGCCCGCCGCGCGCCGGCACCCGCGGCGCGGCCGAGGCGGTCGGACTCGTCCGGCCGCGAACCGCGCCGGGGCGGAGCCCGGTCGACGAGTCGACCGAAACGCTGTTGAGACTGCTGTCGATGCTCTAGGGTAGGCGAGTAGGGGGACGGCGATGGAACGAAGGATGCGTGCGGCGATCGTGTTCGGAGGGGCGATGCTCCTGGTTGCCGGCTGCGGGGGGCAGAAGCGGCAGATCGCGTCCCAACAGCACACCCAGCTCGGAAGCGCGAAGCTGCAGGAGGGGGATGCCGAAGGGGCGGTCGCCGACTTGACGATCGCGCGCCGGAACCGTCCGGACGATCCGGAGATCACCCACCTCCTCGGAATGGCCTATTGGGCCAAGGGAAGACTTCTCAAGGACGAGGGTTTGAAGCTCCAGGCGGAGAGATGGATCCTCGATTCGTTCAGGCTCAAAGGGGACGACGTCCCCGGCGATTGGCACAACAACCTGGGGGCGCTCTACGTCGAGCTGAAGCGATTTCCCGAGGCCGTCGTCGAGCTGGAGAAGGCGCTTCACGATCCCGGCTACCGGACCCCCGAACGGCCGCTCAACAACCTTTCCAAATCCGCGCTCGAACAGCGGAAGTTCACCGAGGCGATCGCCTACGCGGAGCGGGCGCTGCGGGTGCAGCCGCGCTTCTGCATGGCGCTTGTCAACAAGGGAACGGCCGAGCGGGAGGTCAAGCGCTACGAAGACGCCCTGCAAAGCATGCTCCGGGCGATACGGGAGTGCCCGGAGTGGCCGGAGCCCTATCTGGTGGCGGGGCTGGTCTACTGGGAGACGAAGAAGCCGAGCGATGCGAGGGACTTCTGGCTCAAGGCCAAGGCCCGCGATCCCGACGGTCCGATCGGAAAGGATGCCGACCGGTACCTGAGATCACTCGGCAGATAGGCCTGGGAAGCGGCATAATCAGGGGTTGAAGGTCCCGGAGGAATGTCTACCTCCGACTCCGCGCCCATGAGCGAAAGTGTCGGGAAGGCGCTGAAGCGGATGCGGGAGGAGAGGAACCTCTCGCTCGACGAGGTCTCGCGCGCCACGAAGATCCGGAAGGAGTTCCTGATCGCGATCGAAGACGATCGCTACGAGGAGCTGCCGGGACGGGTCTTCGCGCGCGGATTCCTGCGATCCTACGGCGACTACCTGGGCGGTGACGGGCAGGGGATCGCGATGCGCGCGATCCGGGTGCTCGACGGTCACGAATCGCCCGAGCGTTCGACCCGCGTGGACGAGGCGTCGGGGGCGCGCGTCTCCTGGCCGCTGATGGTCGTGGCCCTGTTCGGGATCGTGGCCCTGGTGGCCTTCCTGGCCACCGGCGGCGGCGGCTGACCATCCCGATTTTTTCGGGGAACAAAGACCGGATTGGCGGGATCGCGCGCCCGGAACGATAAGATCCGGGTCGGACGCTTCCCGTGCCGGCCGACGCCCCCGCCGACGTGCTGCAACGGACGCTCGCTCGCGTCGCCGGCCGGGTGCGCCTTCGACGCGGGCTCCTGGCGTCGGCGGGCGGCGCGATCCTCGCCGGGGCGTTCGCGATCGCGATTCTGGCACTGGTGAAAAGCTCGCTCGCTCCGGCGTGGCTCGCCGGGATCGCGGCGATCCTTCCGCTCGCAGGATTCGCGGCGGCGTTCGCCCTTTCCTGGAGTCGCCCGGTGGGTCCCGAGGAGGCGGCGGAGATCCTCGACCTGCGGTTCGGACTCTCGGAGCGGATCACCGCCGGTCGTGAAATCGCCGCACGCGGAGCGCGGGACGAGGTCGAGGCGCGGGCGGTCGCGGCCGCCGTCGAGGCCGCCGGCCGGGTCGACGCGGTCTCCGCGGTGCCGCTCCGGCGCCCGAAGGGGATGGCGGCCGCCGTGGTACTGGGGCTGCTTCCGTCGATTCTGGCGCTCGTCGTGCCGACCTGGATCCCGCCGTTCGTCGCCCGTGCCGCGGCCGACGAGGTCGCGGTGCGCGACGCCGGGAAGGCGCTGGAGAAGGAGGCGGCGGCGCTGGCGGAGGCCTCGCCGACGGCGACCCCCGGCGGCGCTCCGTCGGCGCCGAAGGCGGAGGCGCCGGCGGAACGGATGAAGAGGCTCGCGGAGCGGATGAAGGACGGACGGGTCACGAAGCGCCAGGCGATGCGCGAGCTGGCGGAGATCGACAAGCAGTTGGCGAAGGAGCGCGCGCTCCTTGCGCGCGACGAGGCGGGACGGCGATTGAGCCGTGCCGCGTCCGAGATGGAGAAGCAGGGCGGTGCCGCGGAGCTGGGGAGGGCGTTGTCCGCGGGGGAGGCCGAGGCGATCCGCCGCGAGCAGGCGGAGTTGGCCCAGCGCCTCGACGAGGGGGCGTTCGAGCGCCGCGAGACGGCGTCGCTGGCCGACGAGCTCGACGAGCTGGCGGCGTCGCTGGAGGAGGGGGGCGATCTCGAGACGGCGCGCGCGCTGCGCGAAGCGGCGCAGGCGCTCCGGAAGGGGGACCGCAAGGCGGCCGCGGAGCATCTCGAGCGGGCCGACCTGGCGGGGGCGATGCAGGCGGCGCGAGAGGCCGATCCGGTCCACCAGATGGCAAAGGAGCTTCGCGAGAACGCCGATACCCGGCAGGCGGGGGAGGCGATCGATCGCGGATCGTTGGCAGGCACGGCGAGGGAGTTGGAGGCACTGGCGGAGAGGGTGGAGCAGGGAGCGTTGGGACAGGGAGAGGGAAAGGGAGAGGGAGAGGAAACGGGGGCAGAAGCGGAGCGGAAGCTGACGGAGACGCTGAAGAGGGCGGGGGAGGCGGGGGCGAAGCAAGGGGAGGGGACGCCGGGGCAGCGGATGGCGAGGCCGATGCAGGCGGCGGCGAGGTCGTTGGAGAAGGGGAATCGAGACGGGGCGGCGGAGGCGTTGCGGAACCTGGCGAGGGGGATGGCGGAGGGGGCGAAGG
>CAYJRR010000145.1:0-11068 GCA_964372275.1 uncultured bacterium | reverse complement strand
TGGCATGGCGTGGGGTATCGGGATCCGGGGGCGGTCTTCGCGCTGGTGTACGGGTAGGCGTTGGGGGAGGCGTTCGTGCAGTCGGCGGGGGAGGAGACGTTCGGATCGCAGGCGGGGTACGGGCTCTGGCTGATGACGGCGGGGGAGCGGAACTACCAATACCTCGCCGGGCTTGGGATTCGTCGCCTCGACTCGTCCGGTCTCGGGATCGAGATCCTGCGGCAGGTGATGATCCTCGAGGTGCCGTTCGGCGCGCGCTACTTCCCGCGGGCGCCGACCTTCCGGGTCGGTCGGTCGCTCTCCTGCCGGGCGACGCTCGGGATCGAAGCGGCGCTGGCGTTCGGGATCCACGGCGGATACGGCGTCGACCTTCCGCTCACCCTCTCCGGCGGGCTCGCCACCTCGTTGGGCCGCCGGCCGAGCGGCCTGCTCCTCGAGCTTGCCTACCGGCCGAGCGCGACGCTGCTCAACTACTATCCGAGCGGGCCGGACGCGGAGGCCGAATCGTTGCGGATCGCGGGGTGGATCGGTCTGCGCGCGAGCTACTTCTTCGACGGATCGCCGCAGCCGCGCAAGACGCGCCCGGCGCCGCTCGCCGGCGCGAAGGCGAAACCGGCCGCGCCCGCCACCGCGCCGACGGCGCCCCCGCCCCCCGAAGCGCCGCCCCTTCCGGTCGAAGTTCCGCCCCTTCCGGTCGAAACGCCACCGGGCCCGGCGCCGACCCCCGCGCCGAACTAGCGTTCCGCGCGTCTCGCTCCTCGGATATGCCCCCACCGCCTTCCCGTGGTCGGCTCGAGGAGCGCCACCGCCTCGACGTGGAAGGCCTGCGGAAACATGTCGAGCGGTTCAACCTCCACCAGTCCGAATCCGTGCCCGGCGAAGGCGGCGAGGTCGCGCCCGAGCGACGCCGGCTCGCAGGAGACGTAGACGACCCGGCGGGGCGAAAGCCGCGCGACGGCGTCGATCGCGGCCGGATCGCATCCCTCCCTCGGTGGATCGAGGATCACCGCAAACGGACGGAGCCGCCGCGCGACCAGCTCGCCGGCCCGCTTCTCGACCGGGCCGACGAGGAAGCGCGCGTTGCCGATCCCGTTCGCCTCGGCGGAGGCCCTCGCGTCCTCCACGGCGCGGCGGTTGGCCTCGATCCCGATCACCTCCCTCGCCTCACGGGCCAGGGCGAGCGAGAAGAGGCCGCCCCCGGAGTAGAGGTCGACGATCGTGGCGTCCGGCGGCGGGTCGACGTATCGCCGCACCGCTTCGACGACGTAGGCCGCCCCCCAGGCGGAGGTCTGGAAGAAGGCCCCCGGGGAGGAGAGGTAGCGGATCCCGCCGATCTCCTCGGCGATGCGTGCGGGCCCCCGGATCGTCTCGGTCTCGCGGCCCAGGAGCGCGGGACCGAGCGTCTCGTTGTGGTTGATCGAGACGCCGGTGGCGCCGGCGTCGACCAGCGCCCGCGCCACCCGGTCGGCGTTCGGCACGGTCCGCGTCCGGGAGACGAGTGTGACGTGGGCGTCGTCGGTGGCGTTCGCCGTCCGGACCACCACCGAGCGGAGGACCCCCTCGTCGTCGCGCGGACTCCACGGCTCGATCTTCGCCGCGCGGATCGCCTCCACGGCGGCGAAGGCGAGGCGCGTGCCCCTCTCGTCCGCGACCTGGCACTCCCGGATCGGCTCGATCTCGCGGCTGCGGAGCTTGAAGAGTCCCGCCTCGACGCCGGTGCGCCGGCGCGCGAGGTGGAGCGCGATCTTGTTCCGCTGCCCCCAGGGATCGGTGGGGGCGGCCATTCCCAGCACCGGCAGGCGCGGCGGCGCGGCGCGCAGCGGATGGGAGATCGTCTTCGCCAACCGCTCCGCCTTCACCCGGAGCTGCTCTCGATAGTCGAGGTGCTGCAGGTGGCAGCCGCCGCACTCCCCGAAGTGCGGGCACCGCGCCGCGACGCGGTCGGGAGACGGCCGCTCCACGGCCAGAAGCTCGGCGCGTCCGTACTTCTTCCCCGCCGTGAGAACGCGCACCCGCACGCGCTCGCCGGGCAGCGCCCCGGCGACGAACAAGACGTAGTTGTCGATCCGGCAGAGCGCGTCCGGACCGTCGGCGAGCGACTCGACGTCGACCGAGAGCTCCTGCCCGACGGCGACCGGTCGGCTGGCGGGACGCTGGCGCATGAGGCCGGCACCATAGCAGCTACTCGTAGCGGAGCGCTTCGATCGGATCGAGGCGGCTGGCCTTGATCGCCGGCCAGACGCCGAAGAACACGCCGACGGCGAGCGAGAAGCCGAGCGCCACGAACGGAATCCAGGCCGGCACCTGGACCGGCAGCGCCGGGAGGAGGCCGTGGATCGCGAAGGCCACTCCGAGGCCGAGGGACAGCCCCACCAGGCCCCCCAAACCGGAGAGCGTGGCGGCCTCCACCAGGAACTGATCGCGGATCGCCCGGCGGGTGGCGCCGACCGCCATCCGCACCCCGATCTCGCGCGTCCGCTCGCGCACCGAGACGAGCATGATGTTCATGATCCCGATCCCCCCGACGAGCAGCGAGATCGAGGCGATGCAGGCCATCATGGTGGTCATCGCGGTGGCGACGGCGTTGAGCGTCTCGAGGATCTGTCCCTGGGAGACGATGGTGAAGTCCTCGCCGCCGTGCCGGCGCGTGAGGATCTCGCGCGTCTGGTCGATCGCGGAGCGCACCTCCTCGGCCGATCGGGCCTGCACGATGATCTCGGTGAGGCCCTCCTGATTGAACAGTTCCATGCCGCTCTTCAGCGGGACGAAGACCAGGTCGTCGATGTCGAAGCCCAGGGACCGCCCCTTCGGCTCCATGATCCCGATCACCCGGAACTTGGTCCCGTCGATGTCGATCCGTCTCCCGAGGGGGTTCTTGTTGTCGAAGATCTCGCGCAGCACGGTTCGGCCAACGACCGCCACCCGCCGCCGCGCGGCGACGTCGTCGGCGGTGAAGAAGGAGCCGACGTTGACCCGCAGTCCCCGCACCTCCTGGAAGTTCTCCGAGACGCCGAGCACCATCGTGCCGCGCGTGCGGTTGTAGTGTTTGACCGTCCCGGTCCCGATCACGACTCCGGTCACCCCCTTGGTCGATCGCGACTGGACCTTGAGCGCCTGCGTGTCCTCGAAGGTGAGGCGGTGGACGGTCGACAGCCCGATCTGCGGGCGGCCGCCGAACGTCTCGCTCTTCCCCGGGGTGACGATCACCAGGTTGGTTCCCATCCCGGCGAACTGCTCCTTGACGTACTCGCGGCCCCCTTCGCCGATCGAGGTGAGCAGGATCACCGAGGCAACGCCGATCACCACCCCGAGCATCGTCAGCGCCGCGCGCACCCGGTTGGCGCGCAACGCGTCGACGGCGATCCGCAGCGTGTCGGCGGTGGAGACGATCATCGCAACGCCTCGTCGGAAACGATTTCGCCGTCGACCATCCGCAGCACGCGCCGGCTCTGGCCGGCGACCTCGGGGTCGTGGGTCACGGTGACGACGGTGACGCCGCGCTCCTCGTTCAGGTGGCGGAAGAGACGGCAGATCTCCATCCCCACCTTGGTGTCGAGGTTGCCGGTCGGCTCGTCGGCCAGGAGGATCGCCGGCTCCTGCACCAGCGCCCGCGCGATCGCCACCCGCTGCCGCTGTCCCCCGGACAGCTCGTTGGGCGCGTGCAACATCCGGTCGGCGAGCTCCACCACCGCCAGCGCCTTCTCGGCCCGCTCCCGGCGCTCCGCCGGACGGACACCGGCGTAGACCAGCGGCAGCTCGACGTTGGCGCGCGCGTTCATCCGCGGGAGCAGGTTGAAGGTCTGGAAGACGAAGCCGATGCGCCGGTTGCGGATCGCCGCCAGCTCCACTTCGGTCAAGGAGCCGACCTCCTCCCCTTCGAGGATGTACCGCCCGGTGGAGGGGCGGTCGAGCAGACCGAGCAGGTTCATCATCGTCGACTTCCCCGAACCCGACGGACCGGTGATCGCCACCGACTCCCCGCGACCGATGGCGAGCGTCACCCCTTTCAGCGCATCGACCGTCGTCGGGCCGACGACGAAACGCCGACCCACGCCGCGCAGGTCGATCAACGGCGCGGTCAGGTCAGGGCTCCGGTCTCGAGGTTCCATACGCTGCGGCAGGGGCGGGCACCGCCGACGGCGCTGGTGAGGATCCGTCCCTTGCTGTCGCGGGCTTCGAGCGCGATCTCGCCGCGCGGGAGGCCGCCCGACGAGCCGGTGACCTCCACCCGGACGACGCCGAACGTGTCGCGCTTGGCGGCCCAGACCTGCGCGCCGTTCCCGTCGGTCGGCGGAAGGCCCTCGTTCGCCTGCTCGATCGGCGAGCTGGTCAGCTCCACGCGCGTCGCCGGGCCGGCCCCCGCCGGGACGCGTCGGAGCTCGGCGAAGTGGACATCGCCGGAGAGGAACAGCACCCGGCCGGAGACGGCGCCGGAGTCGAGCAGGGCGATCAGCTCCGCCTGGTCGGCGAAGGTGTCGGGCCTTCCGAGTCCGCGCAGGACCTGGGTCGCGGAGAGGACGATCTTCACCGGCGCGTCGCTCGCGCGCAGCGATTCGCTCAACCAGCGCGCCTGCGCCTCCCCCCAGATCCGGCCGCGCACCACGTTGCGCTCGAAACGGCCGTCGGTGACGAAAAGATCGACCGGACCGGTCCGGAACGAGTAGTGGAGCGCCTGGCCGTCGCCGGTCAGGCGATAGGGATTGGGCCACAGGGCGCGGAAGACGCGCGCGGCGGCCTCCCGTCCCACCCACCCGTCGGAGGCGTCCCCCCCCTCGGCGTTGTTGTAGGCGAAGTCGTGGTCGTCCCAGGTCGAGAAGTGCGGGATCGAGCGCGAGAGCGCCGCGAACTGCGGATGGTTCCGCGCCTGCACCTGGCGCGCGAGCATCCGCGGGAGCGACTCCCAGTCGCGTGGCCGCCTTCCGGTCCGGGAGGTCGAGCCCTCGGCGTTCATGTAGTAACAGTTGTCGCCGGCCATCAGCGCGAAGTCGGGGACGGTGGCGTCCTCCAGCGGGCTCATCCGCGCGAGCACCGGGACGTCGGCGAACTCGGAGATGTTCGCGCAGGAGCCGAAGACGAACGTCGTCCGCCCCGTCGACGACGGGGCCTGGAGCGTGCGGTAGCGGACGGCGTCGAGCTCGACCCCGCCGAGGGAGATCGTCGCCTGGTAGGCCGTGGCCGGAGACAGGCCGGTCAGCCGGATCGTCCGCGGGGCGCTCCGGGGATGGATCTCGTCGAGCGCGTTGCGGAGGTCGGGCGGGAACGACGCCGGGAGGATCGAGACGGTCGCGGCCGGCCGGGAGACGACCTGCAACGAGGCGAACGAGGCCTCGTCGGCGAGCCACAACCAGATCGATGCCTCGCGGTCGGAGACGGCGCCGACGAGGGGTCCGGCGATCACGCGCGACAGTCCCGGCCATCCGCCGCGGTCCGACGGCCGGCCGTGGTAGGCGATCAGCCCCGGCAGCCCCTCGTCGACGATCTTCAGGCCGTGCACCAGGCCCAGGCGGCGCGGGTAGCGCGGCTCGACCCCCTGTCCCGACTTCCAGCGGAGGTACTCCCGTCCGGCGAAGAAGTAGGTCCGCTCGTTCCCGGCCTCGTCGAAGACGCCGTCGAGCCCGGCGCGGAAGCGCTCGGGGAGCCCGACCCAGCCGTCGACGCCGAGTCGGCGGATCCCCGGGGCCACCACCCCGTCGTCGGGGTGGTACTTCACGTAGTCGCCCCCCTTGAAGAAGTAGGCGTGTCCGTTGTCGCGGTGGAAGAAGGCCGCGTCGAGGTCGGCCCGGAACGCGACCGGCAGCGTCTTCCACCCGTCGACGCCGATCCGCCGCACGTCGCTCCAGGTCGGAGGCGCCGCCGGCGCGAGGAGTGAGAGCGTCCCCCGGACGTAGCGTCCGCCGCGGAACAGATAGATCGACTTCGTCTTCGGGTAGTGCAGGGCGGCGTCGACCCCGCGGTCGAACGGCGCGGGGAGCCCGGGCCATTCGTCGCGGAGCGCGCGCTCGACCCCTCCGGCGCGCGGGACGACGCCGTGACCCGGCTCGAACTTGAGACAGCGGTCACCGCGGAGGAAGTAGATCGGCCCGGACGGATGTTGGAACGCGGTGTCGATCCGGTCGAACACGAAGGCTCCCGATCAGCGTGTGGGACGTGGCACGGCGCGCACGCCCGCGCCGATCCCGTCGGTCTCGAGGCTGGCGAGGACCCGATCGCCCTCCTTCAAACCCTCGAGCACCTCGAAGAACTCCCAGTTGGAGACGCCGGTCGTCACCTCTCGCCGCTTGAGGCGCCCGCCCTTCAGGAGGTAGGCGAACTGCTTCCCCTTCTCGTGGAAGACGGCGGCGCTCGGCACCCGGAGCACGCCCTCGTGCCGCCGGAGGACCACTTCGACGTCGGCGCTCATGCCGACCAGGATCTTCGCCTCGCCGGGGGCCTTCGCGGCGAGCGCGACGCGGACGCCGACGGTGCGGTCCCTCCGCGCGGCGAGCGCCAGTGCCGGCGCCTCCGCCGCCAACGTGTCGCCCCCGACCACCGGGTCGACGCGGTCGACGCGACCGGGCACGGCGAGGTCCGGATAGGCGTCGAGCCGGACCACCGCTTCGTGCCCGGGCTCGATCCGTACCGCGTCGACCTCGTCGAACGCGGCGCGGACGAAGAACAGACCGTGATCGACGAGCTCGCCGATCGACTGGCCGATGACGACCGAGTCCCCCTCCTGCACCGGGAGCCGGGAGACGAGCCCTCCGAACGGCGCCCGCACCCGGGTACGCTCGAGGTTGGCGGTGGCGACGTCGAGGTTGGCCCTCGCCACGTCGCGCGCCGCCGACGCCTGTCGCAGCGCCTGGTCGGTGATCGCCCCCTTCTTCGCCAGCGCCTCCGCGGTCTGGAGCTCCCGCTCGGCGTTGTCCCGCTGCACGCGGGCGGCGGCGGCCGCGGCGGCAAGCGCGCGGTCGTCGAGGCGCAGCAACTCCTGCCCGGCGTCGACCACCTGGCCCGCCTCGACCGATACCTTGGTCACGCGCCCGACCGACTCGGCGCGGAGCACCGCGCGGGCGCGAGGCTCGACGTCGCCGGAGACGGCGGAGGAGACGCGCTCCTCGATCGTGCCGCGGGCGACGGTCGCGGCGTCGACCTGGATCGGCTCGCCGCAGCCGGCGAGCGAGGCCGCGAACAGTACCGCCCCGGGCGCGAACCGGCGCGTCCCGGTCCGGTCCGGGCGGGCGATCATGGCTTGCCCGCGGGCGGGGCGCCGCCGGGGGCGGATGCGGGACGGAGCACGGGGCCGCTGCCGAAGACGATGCTTCGCACGTCCTTCACCGGGATCTGGTAGTTGCCGAAACCGGTCTTGCCGTAGAGCATCACGCGGCCGTCGACGCCGATCTTCTTCACCGAGCCGTCCCGCAGGTGGACCAGCGCGACCGCCTTGTTCCGCTCCACCGATTCGAGGTCGATCTGCTTGATGTCGGAGAAGCGGATCGACACCTTGCCGGCCCCGAGCGTCCCCTGGATGTGGTTGAACCCTTCCCAGGAGAACTCGTTGAGCTCGGTGCCGGTCAGGGTGCTGTCGGTGAGCGAGACCTTCCAGATCTCGGGAGTCGCCGGGACGTCGACCGCCTCCTCGGAGCTGCCGGCCGAGAGGAGCATCACGGGGGCGACGAGTAGCGCGAGCAGGGAGGGCATGGACGTGCGCGTAGTGTAGCTTGCCAGGGGCCGATCGGGGCTCCAGAATCGACCGCCTTTGGCGAAGCTCCACTTCTTCCGGACGTTCCTCCGGAACCCCGGCCAGGTCGGCGCGATCCTCCCCAGCGGAGAGGCATTGAGCCGCGCCATCACCGCGCCGATCGACTTCGCCTCGGCCAAGGTGGTGGTCGAGTTCGGACCGGGCACCGGCGTCTTCACCGGCGAGCTGGCGAAGCGGATGCCGCGCGGTGGGCGGGTGATCGCGGTCGAGATCAACCCCGCGATGGCGGACGTCGTCGAGCGGACGCTCCCGCAGGTCGACCTGGTGCGCGACAGCGCCGAGAACCTCCGCGCGCACCTCGAGGCGCGCGGGATCGCGTCGGTCGACGCCGTCGTCTCCGGGTTGCCGTTCGCCAACTTCCCCGCCGACCTGCGCGACCGGATCCTGGGCAGCGCGCTGGCGGCGCTGCGCGACGGCGGGCAGTTCCTCTCGTTCACCTACTACCACTCCTACGCCGTCCCCACGACCTACGCCTTTCGCCGGCGGCTGAAGGAGCTGTTCGGGACGGTGGAGCAGATCCCGGTGCTGATGAACATCCCGCCCGCGTACGTCTTCCGCTGCGTGAAGGGCCGGCGGGAGGACGGGCCCCCTCGATGAAGCTGCTCCACGGATCGGGTGGATTCGATGCGCGCGAACGGCGCCCCTCGGTGGCGCTGGGGAACTTCGACGGCGTCCACGTCGGACACCGCGCGTTGCTGGCGCGGATGAAGGAGGACGCCGCGCGCCGGGGCGCGCCGTCGGTGCTCTACACCCACGAACCGCACCCGGCAGTGGTGCTGCGTCACGGGACGCCGCCGCCGCGCATCACGACGCTCGAGGAGAAGATCGAGATCGTCGATTCGCTGGGGATCGACTACATGGTGGTCGAGCCGTTCACGATCGACTTCGCCGCGCAGACGCCGGAGGCGTTCGTGCGCAACGTCCTCGTGGAGCGGCTGGGGGTCGGCCACGCCTTCGTCGGGAACAACTTCGGGTTCGGCCGGGGGCGGGCCGGCAAGGCGGCCGACCTGCGCCGGTTGGGTCTGGCGTCCGGCTTCGAGACGACGGTCGTCCCGCCGGTGGTGGTCGGGGACGCGCCGGCGTCGTCGACCCGGGTGCGGCAGGCGGTGCAGGACGGGGAGATGGAGCTCGCGGCGGCGCTGCTCGGCCGGCCGTTCGCGCTGCGCGGCTCGGTGGTGCACGGCGCCGCGCGGGGCCAGGGCCTCGGCTTCCCGACCGCGAACCTCGCCCCCGACAAGGACCTGCAGCCGGCGCGCGGCGTCTACGCTTGCCAGGCGATCGTCGACCGCTGCCCCGAGCCGGCCGTCACCAACGTCGGGGTCAAACCGACCTTCGGCGGCGAGGCGCTGACGATCGAGGCGTTCCTCCTCGACTTCCACGGCGAGCTCTACGGCCATGTGATCGAGCTCCGGTTCCTGGCGAAGCTGCGCGAAGAGCGGCGTTTTCCCGACGTCGAAGCGCTGAAGACCCAGATCGCGGCGGACGTGGAGCGGGCGCGGGAAATCCTGGCGAAAGCGCCGTGACGGCGAGCCGGTTCGAGGCGTTCCGATGAAGACCTTCGCGCTCTTCGGCGATCCGGTCTCGCACTCCTTGTCGCCGCTTTTCCAGAACGCGGCGCTCCGCGCGGCGGGAGTCGACGCGGAATACGTCGCCCTTCGCGTGCCCGCCGCCCAGCTCCCCGCCGCCCTCGACCGCGTCCGCCGCGGCGAGCTGGCCGGCGCCAACGTCACGATCCCGCACAAGACGGCGGCGGCGGCGCTCGTCGACCGGCTCACCGAGCCGGCGGCGGCGACCGGCGCGGTGAACTGGCTCGGGCGCGACGCCGAGGGGCGGCTCGTCGGCGACAACACCGACGTCGAGGGGTTCCGGCGCGCGTTGGCGGACGCGGGGATCGGCGTCCGGGAGCGGCGGGTCGTCCTCTTCGGAGCGGGAGGGGCGGCGCGCGCCGCGGCCTTCGCGCTCGCGGCCGACGGCGCCGCGGAGGTGCGGGTCGCCGCGCGTCGCGCCGATCGCGCGAAGTCGCTGGTCGACGACCTGCGCCCGCGCGTTCTCCCGACCGCCGTCGGCGCCAACTACCGCGTGCTCGCCACGACCACGCTCGCGGCAGCGCGCGTCGAGGCGGCGACCGCCGACCTGCTGGTAAGCGCGGTACCGCCCGAGGCTTGGCACGAGATCGCCCCCGCCTCCCTGCGCGCCGACGCGTGGCTGGTCGACCTCGCCTACGCGCCGGCCGGCACCCCCGCCCAACGCTGGGCTTCGGGGCGCGGGGTGCGCGCGATGGGTGGGTCGTCGATGCTGTTGCATCAGGGGGCCTTGAGCTTCGAGCGATGGCTCGGGGTTCCGTTTCCGATGGGGGCGGCGCGGCTGGCGATCGATGGGGCGGGCGGGCGCGGCCATTCCTAGCGAGGCTGCGGGCCCGGAACGAGGAGGCGATCCGGAAACGAAGAAGACGATTCGCGCCCGGTCGCACACCGCGAGATTCGGCCGGGAACCCAGCCACTTCGCGTTGAATTCGTCCGCCGTGATCGGCCCACCTTGCCAAGAATCGTGCCGGGGTGGGACAATCGGGCCCAGGTCGCCGGAGTACTGGATCCCGTTGGATTATCAGGGTCTTCGGCGCTCGTTGGGGAGGCGATGGCGGCAGGCGGAGGTCCTCCGGGCCGGCTGGGCGAGCTTCTCGTTCGCGAGAAGCTGATCTCGTCGCAGCAGCTCCTGAAGGCGCAAGAGGCCCAGCGCCAGAGCGGCGGGCGCCTCGGGGCGCAGCTCGTCAAGCAGGGGGCGATCAGCGATCGCGACCTGACCAACTTCCTTTCCAAGCAGTACAACGTCCCCTCGATCAACCTGGCCGAGTTCGACGTCGACCCCGAGGTCCTGAAGCTGATCCCCAAGGAGGTCGCGGAGAAGCACCAGGTCGTTCCGGTGAATCGCGCCGGCTCCACCCTGATCGTGGCGATGGCCGATCCGTCGAACATCTTCGCCATCGACGACCTGAAGTTCCTCACCAGCTACAACATCGAGACGGTCGTCGCCAGCGAGCAGGCGATCGCCGCCGCGATCGAGCGCTACTACAACCAGGGACCGTCCGCCGAGGACCTGATCCAGGAGTTCAACGAAGAGGTCGACCTGATCGAGTCGGTCGACGACGTCAACATCGTCGATCTCGAGAAGTCGGCCGGCGATGCGCCGGTCATCAAGCTGGTCAACCTCCTTCTGGTCGAGGCGATCAAGAAGGGGGTCTCCGACATCCACATCGAGTGCTACGAGAAGGTGATGCGGGTCCGCTACCGCATCGACGGCGTGCTCTACGAGGTGATGCGCCCGCCGCGCAAG
>CAYJRR010000144.1:0-11087 GCA_964372275.1 uncultured bacterium | reverse complement strand
GTCCCGGGAGGCTCACCGCGACGCGGTGCACTCCCGGCGACACCCGGCTCGTCAGCGGCGCGACCCCCACCGGCCATCCGTCGATCTCGACCAACGCGCCGGGAGGTTCGCTCCGCACCTCCAGCGGGAGCGGACTGCCCGGCAGAGGCGGCCGTACGGCGGGCCCGACCGCCCCCCCTGCCGCGCCGGCGGCGGCCCCGGGCAACGCGGTCAACGACGCGGCCGATTTCGACTGGCGCCCGAGCACCGTCTTCGACGAGACGTCGTAGGCGATCCACTCCACCGCCCACACCTCGTTGCGCTTGGTGGCGGCCCCGGAGAGGACGACCTGCCCGCCGATCTTCCCCGCGATCTCCAGCTCGCAGGCGATCCCTTTGCACGCCGCCGGATCGAGCTTCTGTTCCGCCAAGGCGCGCGCCATCCACTCCCCGCTCAGGACGCGCGCGTCGGGCCAGGCCCGCCGGATCGCGGAGCGCGCCTCGTCGGCGAGGAGCTTTCGGGTCGCCTCCGGCACGCCGGCAGCGCGCGCCGGAAGCGGCTCCAGCACCAGCACCTTTGTCCCCGATGCGCCCGCGTCGAACGAGATCAACGCCAGCGCGGCGGCGACCGCCGTCGCCCCCCGTCGTGCGCGCGCACCGAGCCGCTCCGCGTCCGCTCGACCCGTCACGGGATCATCCATTCCTCGACCTCGTTCCCGATGGAGACGAAGACCGAGTTGTCGGACGCGACGACGTGGTCGTCGGGCGATTCGACGAGGTGCCGAACGCGCGTCGGGTAGTAGCCGCCGAGCCATCCGTCGGTCCATTCGATCTCGAACAGCGAGTATCCGTCGTCGACGAGGATCCGGCCGTCCGGACGGGCGGTGGCGCGGTGGCCGACCGGACCGTCGTGGGCCCGCCATCGCTCGAGCGTGCCGAGATCGATGGCGTCGAGCCCGTCGGTGCCGCCGACGAAGGCGAGGTTTTCGCTTTCGTTCAGCACGACGAACTGCGGATCCCCCAGGTTCGAGACGAGCAGCTGCGTCGTTCCGTCGCTCAACGTCACCTTGCTGAGCGTGTCCGACATCGTGTCCAACACATAGGCAAACGTGCCGGCGGAGCCGACCGCGAGGCTGTCCGCGGAGCTGAACCCCGTCGCGACGGTCGACGTCGCGCCGGTGGTGGCATTGATGCGCAGGAGCGGCGGCGACCCGAAATCGGCGGCGATCAGGTCACCGCCCTTCCGGTAGGCCACGTCTTGTACGTTCTCCCACGCGCCGGCGACGATCGTGGTGACGCTCCCGGACGGCACGGCGACGCGATAGACGTCGTCGTCGGTCGATCCCATGGCGTAGACCGCCGTCCCCGCGCTCCCGACCGCGATCGCCACCGCCGTCGTGCCGAGCGTGGCCAGCGGATCGACGGTCACCGTATTCGAGCGCACCCGCTCCAGCACCGTGCGGCCGTCGCCGGCGCTGAAAGCGGTGAACCACTCCCCGGATCCGGCGGCGATCGCTTCGCCCGCATAGTTGCAGCCGGCGGCGGACTGGCCGTTCCGCAGGTCGGTATTCGCGCCGCCCGCGATCGCCACGCGATGAAGCGAAGAGGTGACGAGCGCGTTCGCGCTCTCGTAGGCCAGCCGCGGGCCCAACGACCCTTGGGGACCGATCGTCGTGCAGGGCTGCGTCGTGCCGAACGACTGCAGGAAGCTTCCGTCGATCGAATAGCGCTCCAGCTGGGTACCGCTCCGGAGCAGCCAGAGCTCGCCCCCGCCGACGGTCGCGTTGACGAAGTCGTCGACGTTGGCTGCGGTGATGACCTGCGTCCGGGTCTCCTGATTCAGGTCGTATCGGAGCACGCCGCTTTGTCCGTCGCGGATCGAGACCCACGCGCGCCCGCCGACCAGGGGATCGTAGCGGACGCGGGATGGGGTTCCGGGAAGGTCGTCGATCACGCTGGGGACGGCCGAGTCGAGCTCGAACTCGATCAGCCGATCCGGGCCGGTGACCGCGACCAGCGCGAAGCCGTCCTTCACGTCGACCGAAGCCGGGCAGGGGGAGTTGAAGGTGGTCGGAGTGGGATCGACCGGATCGGCGATCGTCCGCCGAATCAAGAGCGACTCCGGATCGATCTCCAGCAGGCGCGCCCGCTGCGGACCGCGGTCCTGGAGGCAGTCGACCGCGTATACCGCCTCGGTCGTCGCGGCCAGCTCGATCGTGTCGTCGAAGTGGTTGGCGTTCAACACCTCGATCTCCACCTCGACCTGCCGTCCGCCCGCAAAGACGGTGAAGCTCTTCGTTCCGGGCTCGATTTCGGCCGTCGCGGTGACCTCCATCTCCGAGGTGCCCGATCCGCCGATCGTCTCCGGATCGAACGTAACGGTGAGGTCGTCGGGAAGCGAGGGGGCGGCCAGCGTCTCCGTCTTCGAGCCGAACACCTCGACCAACAGCCGTCGCGTCTCCCCCACGACCATCGTGGTCTGCAACTTCTCGCTGCAGCGCGGCTCGAATCCCGGCTGGTAGATGGACAGACAGTCTCCGCCGCCGCCGTCGTCGTCGTCCTCGAACAGATCGAAGAACGCGACCTCGACCAGGAAGCCGCAGCCCGCGACGAGCGGAAACGAGGCGACGGCGACCGCGACGCGGAGCGCTCGCGCCGCGCGACGATGCGACAACCCTCTTGCCACGACCACCTCTCCGGAGCGACTGTACACGCGAACGCCGCATCGTTTGAAGGGGGAGAGCATGCGCGCGACCGGATCCGGGCGCCCCAGCGCCTGGTGGGGCGTTCTTCTGTTGGCGCTGCCAACGCCCGCGATCGCCGGGTGGGGCCTGACCGTCACGGTGACCTGCACCGTCGAGGGCTACTCGGCGAGCAGCGGCGCGATCCCGATCCAGGGCCTTCCGACGCGGATCGACTGCGATGCGGTGCGCAACCAGATCTTGTCCGCCATCGCGTCGGCGCAGTACTGCAGCGGCTCCTATGTCAGCCCGTGCTCCGGCTTCGACGATCCGGGCCTCACCTCTTCGCTCGACTCCACCGGCAGCTCCTTCTCCGCGCCGTCGAAAGCCCGCGAGACCGAGGCCTGGGCCGGCGAGTTCGAAGAGCGCCTGAAGACCGTCTTCAACGTCGACACCGGCGGCAAGAAGCCGGAAGAGATCGTCGCCGCGGTCGCGACCGAAGCGGCCTCGTGGGAAGAGAAGGGCGAAGAGGAGCTGTTCGAGGAGCTCGGCGGCGACGGGTTCGTCGGCGTCGCGGAAGGGTCCGGCCCGTCCACCGACCTCTCCTCGTCCGGCGACTGCTCGGGCGTCCTGGCGAGCGTCAGCCAGAACACCGACGCGGTCGGGAACGAGATCATCGACGCCGCGACCGAGGAGGCGGCGAACCAGACCTCCGACGCCGTCGACGGTCTCCTCTGGGACGCCGCCGACTCCGCCGTCGAAGGGGCCAAGATGGTAAAGGACAACCTGCTCGATCCCGCCGACGAAGGGAAGAAGAACGCGGAGTGCATCGAGAAGCAGAAGAAGGACGCAGCGGCTTGCGACCGTGAGCCCGACCTGTTCGCCGCCAACGAGTGCGTGAACCGCGCCAACCGTGACTACTTCACCTGCATCGGCGATACGCAGGCGGAGAAGGCGTCCGAAGGGATGTTCGGAGACGCCGGCAAGCGCGCCTACGGGGCGGGCAAGGTCGTCTACAGCGCCGCGGACAAGGCCTACAACTCCTTCGCCTCGGGCGCCACCCAGGCCGCGAACTGCCTCGGCCGATGAGAATCGAAAGCACCGCCCTCGCGCTCGCCCTTCTCGTCGCGCCGCCGGCGCTCGCGGCGCCCCCGGCGGCGGCCACGCCGGCGGCCACGCCGAAGCCGGGCGCGGCGCCCCCGACCGCCGCCGCGTCGAAATCCGCCGGCGCCGCTCACGCGCCCGCCCCGAGCGCCGCTCCCTCGGCGGCGGCGGGCCTGCCCCCCGACTCGCACGTTCTCTGGCTGCCGAACGGCGCGCAGGTCGACTGGGTCCTCCCCCACCGGACGACGCGCGCGGCGAGCACCCCGTCCGGGGGGGGCGCCGCCGATCGTCTCCTCGTCGACGACGAGGGCCTGCCGTGGATCGCCGCCAGCGGACTGCTCCTCCACCTGGAGAAGGGCGGCGTCGTCTCGGCCGACCGTCCGCTCGACGACCTGGTCTGGATCGACGACGGCCGGATCCTCGCCGCGTCCAAGGGCGAGCTGGGCTTCGTCACCAGATCGAAAGGGCCCAAGGCGTCGCTCGCCTTCCAGCCGAAAACGAAGATCCCGGCGGGGGAGCTTCGCCTGTTCTCCGCGCGGGGGCCGTTCGCCTATCTGCGGATCCGCCGCCCGACCGACGACCAACTCTTCCTCTACGACGCGGCCGCGGGTCGCATCAAGCCGCTCGTCCAGAGTCGAAAACGGATCACCGCCGTCACGGGCGACGGGAACCGGACTTTCGCCGCCATCGACGGGACGGTCCACGAGATCCGGGCGCCGAAGGCGATTCCGGAACCCGGGGAGAGCGACACGCCGACGTCGACGAAATACGCCAAGGGGCTGCTGGAGGTCACCGGACTCGAGCTCGTCCCGGGCGTCGGCCTGTTCTACACCACGCCGATCCGCGTCGGCTTCCTCGGACGCGGCTGGCAGTCCGACATGCTTCTCACCCGGCGGCCGGAGATCGCGGCGCGGGGCGACGCGCTGTTCGTGCGCTTCGGTCCCGGCGGCGGGATCGCCCGGATCCGCGGAACGGAGGCCGGGCTCCGGGCGGCGGCCCCGAAGAAGAAGGGCAAACCGTGAAGTTCGCCCCTCTCGTCGGCGTCGCGCTCCTGTCGAGCGGGTGCGCCTCCACCATGGCGGCACGCGGCTCCCCGATCGCGATGGCGGCGATGACCGGTGGCGCGCGCCAGGCGGTGATGGTCGGGAACGTCGACCAGGCGCTGCAGGAGTACTCCAAGCTCGCCACCATGCCTGGCGGCGATCAGAACGCCGAGCTTCACTACGAGATCGCCCTGGCGCTGGCGATGGCCGGCCTGCACGAGGCGGCCTTGGCGACGATCGACCGCGCCGACCGTATGGACGGCGCGCCGGGATCGCGCTGGTACGCGGCGCAGGTGTTCGCGATGGCGGGACAGGAAACCCTCGCCTCCGACCTCGCGAAGGGGACCACGCCACCGACGTGGATCGGCGCGCAAGCGCCGTTCCTGGTGCAACGCTATCGCCGCCCGCCGCTGCGGACGGGACTCGGTTCGACGATGCTCGAGTACCGGGTCGCCGAAGCGCTCGCCGAGAACGGCGCCAAGTGGCGCGCGGTCGAGGCGTGGCGCGATGTCGTCGAGACGCGTCCCGACCACCCGCTCCCGCGCACCCGCTACTCGGCGGCGTTGGAGTCGGTCGGCGCGATCGGCGAGGCGATCCGGCAGACCGACGAGGCGACGATCGCCGCCTCCCGGCGCGGCGATGCCAAGGGGCAGGAGCTGCTCCGCCAACGGCGGGCCAAGCTCGACACGCTCGCCAAGAGCGGTCCGCCGCCGACGGCGCGGATGAAGGACGGGAGCCGCAACATGCTCTACGTCGGCGGGCGCGCCTTCTCGACGAAAGGCGTCTCCACCAGCGGCGGGAACTTCCGGTTCGGGTCGTCCCCCGACAACAAGGGTCGCGCCGGATCGGCCGACATCGGCTGGACCTCGACCAAGGTCGAAGGGGCCGACGGTCAGCCCGACGTCGACTCGACCGTCTTCAGCCTCGGCGGGAGCTTCCGCTATCGGTTGGGTCCTCCTCGCAAGAAGGAGGAGGTCTTCTGGACCTACGGCTTCCGGATGGGTCTCGACCTCGACGCGGAGGTCTTCTCCTACACCTACGCGCTCGGAATCGGCTCTTCGAGCTGGTTCTCCAAGTCGGTAAGCGGCGACGTCCTGCTGGAGATGGAGAGCACCACCGTCACCGCGGACGGCACCGCCTCCGATCCCGCCATCGCGCTGGTGATGTCGGTCGGCCTGACCACCTACTTCGGAGGAGGAAAGTGAACCCCGCGTCGTCACGCGCCCTCCTCCTCCTTCTCCTCCTTTCCTCTCCCTCCTCCTCCCTCGCCGCCGACCCCGCCCCCAGCGCCGTCCTCGGCTGGTACGAAGACCTCTTTTCCGCCGCCGATCGCGACGGCGACCGCGTCCAGATCCGCGCGCGCGCCTCCTGGTTCGCGCTGCCGGAACCGGAGCGGCAGGCGATGCTCCGCGAGGCGCTCTCGACCTGGGATCGCACCGCCGGTCGCCCCGCCGGCGCATCGATGGTCGAGGTCGCCGACGGCGGACGCGGATCGGTCTACCGCTGGGACGGCTCGTCGATCGTCGCGCTCACCAGCTGGGACCTGACGCGCCGCCTGGCGCAACCCGATCCGGCAATGGCCCAGTTCCAGGGGGAACGGCGCTTCTTCCTCAATCTGAGCGGCCGCAGCCGTCTGTCGGAAAGCCTCACCAGCACCAACCTCTCGGCTCGCTGGGGGATGTTCCTCTACAAGGGGCAGTACGACGCCAGCGTCGGGCTCGACATCACCTCGACGAAGACCGACATCGACTTCGGCGATTCGACCTCCTCACCGAGCACGGCGACGGCGCAGACCTGGAACGCGATGTTCCGGCGGCACTTCCAGCTCAAGGACCAGAAGAACATCAGCCCGAACGCCGGCGCGCAGGTGAGCGTGCCGGACGGCGATGCCGACCCGCAGATCCTCGGCGTCTTCGGTGCCGGGATTCGCGCCTCGGAGAAGGGGTTCGGCCTCATCGACGTGACGGTCTCGATCGGAGAGGACAGCCGGACGTTCAACGTCGGCTACACCTATCTAATTTTCTAATCGCCCGGCGACGCGCGACGGCGCCCCAGCCGCCGAGTCCGGTCGGTTCGCAGGTGGGCCGGGGGCGTGTTATGCGTTCGGGCCGATGCCCGATCCCCGCGCCGAGCACGATCGACTCAAGGCCGAGATCGCGCGGCACGACCGGCTCTACTACGTGCTCGACCGTCCGGAGATCTCCGACGCCGACTACGACCGGCTCTACCGCCGGTTGCAGGAGCTGGAGGCGGCGCACCCGGAGCTGGTCTCGACGGACTCGCCCACGCAGCGGGTCGCCGGAACGCCGTCGATCGCGTTCCAACCCTACCGACACCACGGGCTGATGCAGTCGCTCGACAACGCTTTCACCGTCGAGGAGCTGACCGAGTTCGACGCCCGCGCCAAGCGGTCGCTGTCGCTCCCGGCCGACGAGGCGATCGATTACGTGGTGGAGGTGAAGATCGACGGGCTGGCGATCGAGCTCGTGTACGAGGACGGCCGCTTTGTCGCCGGTTCGACCCGCGGAGATGGCGAGACGGGCGAGGACGTCACGGCGCAGCTTCGCACCATCCGCTCCCTCCCGCTTTCGCTCGCCGGCACGCCGGATCGTCCGGTGCCGCGGCATCTTTCGGTGCGCGGCGAGGTCTACATGCGGCGGAAGGACTTCGCCCGGCTCAACGCGCAGCAGGTCGCCGCCGGGGAGGCACCGTTCGCGAACTGTCGCAACGCCGCCGCCGGCAGCGTGCGCCAGCTCGACCCGCGAATCACCGCGCGGCGGCCGCTGGCGATCTTCGTCTATGCCGTCGGTCCGGACGACGTCGGCGCGTTCCGCACCCACGGCGAGCTGCTCGAGACGCTCGGGAGCTGGGGCCTGCGCGTGAATCCGGAATGGCGTCGCGTGCGCGGCGTCGGGGGGGTGGAGGGTCGCTTCCGCGAGGTCGAGGCCGGGCGCAACGCGTTCGACTACGACGCCGACGGGACGGTGGTGAAGGTCGATCGCATCGACTGGCAGCAGCAGCTCGGCGTGAAGACCCGCAGTCCGCGCTGGGCGGTCGCCTTCAAGTGGGCGCCGGAGGAGGCGGTGACCCAGGTGGAGCGGATCTTCGCCGACGTCGGGCGCACCGGGGCGCTGACCCCGACCGCGTTCCTGAAGCCGGTGCAGGTCGGCGGCGTGACCGTCTCGATGGCGACGCTCCACAACCAGGACGAGGTCGAGCGCAAGGACGTGCGGGAGGGGGACTGGGTCGTCGTCCGCCGCGCCGGCGAGGTGATCCCGGAGATCGTCTCGGTGAAGAAGGAACGGCGCACCGGCGGCGAGCGTCCCTTCCGCATTCCCGAGACCTGCCCGTCGTGCGGCGGGCCGACGTCGCGTCTCCCGGACGAGGCGATCACCCGTTGCGCCAACCTCGCCTGCCCCCGGCAGCTGATGCGCCGGCTGGAGCACTACGCCTCGCGCGACGCGCTCGACATCCGGCTGCTCGGCGAGAAGCTGGCCGAGAGCCTGGTTCGCGCGGGGAAGGTCACGAAGATCTCCGACCTCTACGAGCTGACGCGCGAGACGCTGGAGCCGTTCCCCTACGCCACCCGCGAGGACGGGGCGGTGATCCAGTTCGGCGCCAAGCGAACGGCGACGCTGCTCGAACAGCTCGCGGCGAGCCGGCGCCCCCCGTTGCCGAAGTTCCTCCACGCCCTCGGGATCCGCAACGTCGGCGAGCACACCGCGAAGATCCTGGCCGACCATTTCGGCACGCTGGACAAGCTGCGCACCGCCGGCGAAGAGGAGATCGCCCGGGTGCACGGGATCGGCCCGATCGTCGCCAAGAGCGTGCGCGACTTCTTCTCCAACGAGCGGAGCCGGTCGGAGCTCGACGCCATCCTGGCCCACGGGTTCGAGTTCCGGCGTCCGGAGGCGGCCGCCTCGAACCTGCTCGCCGGAAAGACATTCGTGCTCACCGGCACGTTGGAATCATTCACCCGTCCGGCGGCGAAGCTGGAGATCGAACGGCGCGGCGGGCGCGTCTCCGGTTCGGTCTCGTCGAAGACCCACTTCGTCGTCGCCGGAAGCGATCCCGGATCGAAGGTGGACGACGCCCGGAAGCACGGGGTGCGCGTCCTGGACGAAAACGAATTCCGGGCGATGCTGGCCGGAGGTCCTCAAGCCGAGGCGAGCGTGGAGGGTTCATGAGCGATGGGTCGGTGAAGTTCTGTTCGAACTGCGGCCAGGCGGTCGAATCGGGTGCGACCCACTGCTCCCGCTGCGGCGCCGTCCTCGGAATCGGCGCGGCGGATCCGAAACCCAAGGGGATGCCCGGCTGGGCGATTGCGCTGATCGCCTGCCTCGTCGTCTCTCCGTTCGTGGTGGTGGTGCTGGGGATCCTGGCGGCGATCGCCATCCCCAACTTCCTCACGTTCCAGGCGCGCGCGAAGTCGGCGTCGGCGGCGGCGAACCTGCGCGAGATCTGGGCCGCGGAGCAGCGGTGGGCGGCCTCGCACGACGGCGAGTTCCTCCCGTTCACCGCCTCGCGGACGGCCGCCGACGAGAACTGGGGCTCCCTCGGCCTCCCTGCGGAGGTGCGGAAGGGAATGCACCACCAGTACGAGGGCTGGTACGAAGGGGACCTCTTCGTCGTCGCGGCGTGGGGGAACGTCGACGGCGACGCGGCCACCGACGAGTGGGAGATCAGCGAGGAGAACCCGACCCCCGTGCACACCAAGGACGACGTGGCGATCGGATCCGGAGGGGCGATCGGGGGTCCCGTCGGGATCGTCGAGGAGGCTTCGGGCGGCGGAGGCGGGGAGCCCGGCGGCGCCACCGAGGAGAGCCTCTCCACGCTCTTCACCAAGTCGCAGACCGCCGCGCAGAACCTGCAAGCGATCTGGGAGCGGGAGCAGGTCTATTTCGCCACCCATCGGAGCTACCTCGGATTTTCGGAGGGGACCGCGGAGGTCTGGGCGCAGCTCGGCGTGCAGCTCCCGGCCGAGGCGAACCACGTCTACGTCGGGGCGTCCACGGGACAGGGGCTCACGCTTCGCGCCGACGGAAACCTCGATTCCGACCCGTTCCGCGACGTGTGGGTCCTGAGCTCGGCCGACGGCCAGATCCGGCAGCTGCAGAACGACGCCTTCGACGTCTCGTCCGGCGGTGACGCGGCGGAGGACCGGGAGTAGCGCCGCGGCCGCACGCGACGGCGGTAGACTGATCCGGCGATGAGCTCCGAGCCCGGCCGCGCCTCGATCGCCCGCCGCCAGCTCGAGCGAGGCGTCCTCGGAGCGCTGATCGGACTCGCGGTCGGACTTCTCGTCTTCACCGGCTACCGGGGCCGATGGCGCGGATTCGGGCTGCTGCATCGCTGGGAGCTTGCCGTCTACGACTTTCTCCTCGCGCACGACGCGCGACCGGAGGAGGCGACCGACGAGCTCACCGTCGTCACCATCGACGAAGCGACGATCCGGCTGCTCGAGGAGAACGGCCTCCCCTGGCCCCCCGACCGGTCGTTCTACGGCGAGCTGATCTCCGCCCTGCACGCGCTCGGAGCCAGGGCGATCGTCCTCGACTACGTCTTCTCCGACCGCCGCGACACCGCCCTCTATGCGCGCGCCGATCCGTTCGCCGCGCCGCCGCCGGAGGCGGTCAAGGCGGGGCTCGCCTACGAGGAGACGCGCGCCGCCGCCAAGGCGGCCTATGGCGCCGGAAACGTCGTCTTCGGCGTCTACGCCGTCGACGTGCCGGCAGGCCTCCGACCGGTCGACGTCGACGTCGAGTCCGGCCGGCACCCGGCGCTGACCCCCTACCTCGCCTCTCGTCTTCCGGCGGTCGACGACCGATCGACGCTCGTCCCCTTCCGCTCGGCGAAAAGCGCGAAGACGCCGCTGCGCTACCCAGAGGCGAACATGCTCGTCGGAGCCCGGGCCTTGGGGCTGGTGAACCACGAGCACGTCATCGACGGCGATGGCCGCGCGCGCCGATTCGCGCCGGTGCTCGACGTCGACGGGCTTCCGGTCGCCGACCTGCCGATCGCCGCGCTCGCGGCACGGACCGCCGACAATTCGGTGGTCGACGATTGGAGCCTCGCCGCGCCTCCTCCACCGGACTCGCGGCCCCCGCTTCCCGCGCTTCGCGTCGGTCCGCGAGAGGTAACGCTGGGCCGATGGACGATCACGGACGGCGAGGACGGAACGGCGCTGCTCCGCTGGCGCGGCCGTTGGGACGAATACGCCGCCCTCTTCACACGCGACGTGTCGGCGCGCGGACTGGAGAGCCGGCAGGACGACATCCACA
>CAYJRR010000143.1:0-11147 GCA_964372275.1 uncultured bacterium | reverse complement strand
TCGACGACGTCGCCGCCGTTCCGCTCGACGTCTGGGGACCGGCGATCGAGCGCGATCCGCTTTTTCCCCGCCGCACCAACGTCGAGTTCGTGCAGGTGAAGGAGGGCGCGCTCGAGACGCGGGTCTGGGAGCGCGGCGCAGGGGCGACGCTTGCCTGTGGGACCGGGGCTTGCGCCGTCGGCGTGGCGGCGGCGCTCACCGGGCGCGCCGGCCGGCGGAGCGTCGTGCGCCTCCCGGGCGGCCTGCTTCGGATCGACTGGCGCGAAGACGACGGACGGGTGAGGATGACCGGCCCCGCGGCGGAGGTGTTCCGCGGCGAGGTCGATTGGAAGGAGGGATGATGGCGCTCCGGCTCGAAGGCTCGATGACGGCGCTGGTCACGCCGTTCCGCGACGCGAAGCTCGACGAAGCGGCGTTCACGCGCCACGTCGAGTGGCAGATCGCGGAGGGGACCTCCGCGCTCGTTCCCGCCGGCACCACCGGCGAGAGCGCGACCCTCACCCGCGAGGAGCAGCTCGAGGTGATCCGCCTCTGCGTGAAGACGGCGAAGGGGCGCGTTCCCACCATTGCGGGAACAGGAAAAAACGACACCGCCGGGACGATCGAGCTGTCCAGGGCGGCGAAGGAGATCGGCGCCGACGCGGCGCTGGTCGTCACCCCGTACTACAACAAGCCGACGCAGGAGGGGCTCTACCGGCACTACCGCGCCATTGCCGACGCGGTCGACCTCCCGATCGTCCTCTACAACGTGCCCGGACGTACCGGCGTCAACATGCTCCCCGAGACGGTCGCGCGATGCGCCGAGCATCCGCGCATCGTCGCGACCAAGGAGGCGTCGGGCGACCTGGTGCAGGCGGCGGAGATCGTCCGTCTGTGCGGATCGCGGCTGGCGCTGATCTCCGGCGAGGACGCCCTCACCTTCCCGTTGATCGCGCTGGGCGCCGTCGGTTTTTTCTGTGTGTCGTCTATTGTCGTCCCGGGCGTGGCTTCTTCGGAGGCCCGGGCGGCGGGGGCCGCCGACTACGCCGCCGCCCGCGCGCACCACGGCCGGCTGCTGCCGCTGATGCGCGCGCTGTTCCTGGAGAGCAACCCGATCCCGGTGAAGGCGGCGCTCGCGCGCATCGGGCGGATCGAGCCGGAGGTACGGCTGCCGCTCGCGCCGCTGTCGTCGGCACCGCTGGCGAAGCTCGAATCGGCGATGAAGGAGTTGGGGCTGGTGTCGTGAGCGCTCGCGCGCCGGCGGGAGTCGGGCGGACGATCCGCGTCGCCGTCCTCGGCGCTGGAGGGCGGATGGGTCGCCGCGTCACCGCCGCGGTCGCGGAGACCGCCGGCCTCGCCGTCGTCGCCGCGGTCGAGCGCGAGGGGGCCGCCGAAATCGGCGCCGACGCCGGGGCGCTCGCCGGGATCCGCGCGCTCGGCGTCATCGTGAACGCCGACCTCGAGCGCGCGCTCGACGCGGTCGACGTGGCGATCGACTTCACCTCCCCCGCTGCCACCGCCCACGCCGCCGCCGCCTGCGCCGGGCGCGGCGTCGCGGCGGTGATCGGAACGACCGGCCTCGACGGGGGGCCGCAGCGCGCGATCGAGGCGGCGAGCGCGCGGATCCCGATCGTTCGCGCCGCGAACTTCAGCGTCGGCGTCAACGCGCTGCTGGCGGTCGTCGGATCGCTCTCGCGAACGCTCGCCGGATACGACGTCGAGATCGCGGAGATCCACCATCGCAAGAAGGTTGACGCGCCGTCCGGCACGGCGCTTCGCCTGGCCGAGGCGGCCGCCGCCGGTCGCTCGCTCGATCTCACGAAGGCCAAGGTCACCGGCCGCGAGGGGGCGGTCGGCGCCCGCACCGACGGAGAGCTCGGCGTCCTCGCGCTGCGAGGCGGCGACGTCGTCGGCGATCACACCGTCTACTTCCTCGGGCCGGGGGAGCGGATCGAGGTCACGCACCGGGCCCATTCGCGCGATACCTTCGCCGCCGGTGCGGCGCGCGCCGCCGCGTGGATCGTCGGGCGCCCCCCGGCGCTCTACGAGATGAAGGACGTGCTCGGTCTGTAAGGGATTTCGGCGGTAGAATTCGCCGGCCGGCGGCGGCGTCCAAGGGGACGTAAGACGCGAGGCAACAAACCGAAAGGGAGCCCGTATGCACCCGCATTCGAGAACGATCGTTCTGGGAGTCCTGGCGCTCGCCGCGTACGGCGCGGGCTCCGGCTGCATCGTCGTGCCGGCGCAAGAAGGGGGCGTGGTCGTCGCCTCCCCTCCCCCGCCGCCCCCGCCGACCGCGCCGCCGGTTCCGCCCCCTCCACCGCCGGCGACGACGACGACCGTCGTCTATTATGAAGAGGCGCCGCCGCCGACGATCGTCTACTACGAGCCGAACGTCGTCTGGTACTACGGTGTTCATCCGGTCTCACCCGGACATCACCGCGGGCATCACGATCATTGGTGCCCGATCCACGGGGCGCATCACCATTCGTACGAGCCACACGGCGGATACGCGTTCACCTTCTACAACGGCTACTACTTCTACGCGGGCGATCCGACCCCGTACGGCTACACGAACGTCTACCTGTACGTCGGACACCATCCGCACCCGTGGGGTCACTGGTGCTTCCAATCGGGCAACCACCGGCACTACTACCCGCCGTCGCGCGGGCAGACGTACCGCTACGACCGGGGCACGTACTACTACGCCGGCTCGTACGACGACCACTACTACCGGGATCGCGGCAGCTACGGTCACGACGGGCGCCGCGTCGGCACGACCTCCTACCGTGAGCACGAGGAGTATCGCCGATCGCACTCCGGCGGTCGTGGAGAGTCGTATCGCGATTCGACGCGCTCGGGTACCGGTCATGGGTCGAGCTCCGGCCGAGAGCAGGGGGTCGGAACGAGCTCGACCCGCGAGGCGGTCGACGGGGGGGCGTCGGGCCGAGAGTCCGGTGGTGGATCGACCTCCGGGCGGGAGTCGTCCGGGCGGGGCGGTCGGGGTCAGGCCCATGACGCGGCGCGCGGAACGGAGTCGGCTCCTACCCCGGGCCCGGCACGAGAGGGGTGGAGCCCGGCCTCGGGTCGGCCGGCGGCAGCCCCGGCCCCCGAACCGAAGGCCGTCGATCCCCGTCCGGCGATCGGCGGACCGGCCCTCGACACCAAGCGCGAGCCGGCCGTCGACCGCCGAGGGGGCGAAAAGAAAGAGGACGAAAAGAAGGACGACGCCAAGCGACGGGACGACAAGCGCGAGGACGAGAAGAAGGACGAGGAGAAGAAGGACGATAAGGGCGGGGGTCGCCTCGGACGGCCGGCGGTGACCGAGCCCAAGGGCGGTGAACGAGACCGGCGCTGAATCGTTGACGGTCCAGGGCCCGTGGGCAGATCGCCCACGGGCCCTTCCTTTTTTTCGAGAGGACCGCCAACTCCGGCTCGGCTAGGATCGCCTCCCTCCGGTCGGTGCGGGCGTTGCGACGTTCCACATGGAACGTTGGATCGATGACGCACCGCGTCGAACGACGGTGCCCTACGCAATGACCCACGAGTGGAAGCGAAAGCTGGCGGTCGGGGCGGCACGACTCGGAATCGATCTCGCGGAGCGCGACGCGGAACGGCTCGCGCAATTCTCAGAGCTGCTCGTCACATGGGGGCGAACGATCGACCTTACGTCGGTGCTCGAACCGGAGGCGATTCGGGAGCGGCACCTGCTCGATTCGATCGCCGCGCAGGTCATGTTTCCGTCCGGATCCTCGATCGTCGATCTCGGATCGGGTGCCGGATTTCCAGGGCTCGTCCTGTCCGTTGTGCGATCGGATTTGACGATCACCTCCGTCGAAGCGCGCGCCAAGAAGTGCGCCTTTCAGCGGCAGGTCGTGCGCGAGCTGCGACTGCGCGGCGTTGAGGTCGTGAATGCGCGAGCCGAGGAGGTGATCCGCAGCCGTCCGGCCCCCGACTGGGTCACAGCGCGCGCCTTGGCGAGTGTTGAGGGCCTGGTCCAGCTTTCGTCGCGGTGGCTGCTGGCCGGGACAAGGCTACTCGCGATGAAGTCGAGCGGCCTGGACGAAGAGCTTCAGGCGGCGGCGCCAACACTTCGCAGCCACGGACTCGGCGTCTTGGAAACTCGTGCGCTTACGCTGCCCGAATCGGGAGATCCCAGGGTGCTGCTTGTGATCGGCCGATGTTCCACGTGAAACGTCGTCCACCACCGAATCGGGTGCGATGCTGTCGCTGGATTCGGAGCGATGTTCCACGTGGAACACCTCCTACGCCGCTGCTAGAGGGAGACCTGGACCCCATAGGCACCCCGGTCGATATGCCGAATCGAGCGTGACCCCGACGCGGCCGCCTCGACGAGCGCCACGTCGGAGGCGGGGTAGGCCAGGCGTAACACCCGTAGGACGGTGCTAGGGTCCCCAACCAGCGGTTCCCGAGGCAAGAGGGCCACGTACGGGCGCTCAGGCGACAGGAAGGAAAGGGCCGCCAACGCTCGGTCCCCGCTCAGCTCGAGGAATCCGACTCGGTCCCGGCCCCGTTTGCGGAGTCCGGGTGGCAGCTGCAACGGGTCGACTTCAATTGCCGGGACAGGATCGGCCAGTATGGGAGGGGCCGCGCTGGAAAGCGTTCGCCATCCGCGCTCGCTGTGGAGCAGGTCGACTGTCTTGACCATTCGGCAGTAGCGATCGACGATCGTTCCAAACTGGCGCTCGTACCGGTGGCGCGTAATGATCGTGCCCAGGTGAAGGTCGCTCGGGTCGAGGTCGAGGGCGTCACTCAATGCAAAGCAGAGCTCGTACAGCCGATCGAGTCGATGGGCCAGGTCGGAGCGATCGGACGTTGGCAGCTCCTGGCGTACTACGACCCGATCGTCCAGGAGAACGATCCTCAACTCCCCCGATCGATCCGACCACTCCTCGTTGGAGAAGCGGCTTGCGTGAAACCGCTCCGAGAACGAACGAAAGGCTCGTTCGACTTCTTCGCCCGTGATCGACCGACCGGCCGACACCTCGCTCCGAGGCCGAAGCTCGACTTCGGCGAGTGGAAGATCGGCCGGGGGACGAATCGACGAGTAGAACTTCACGGCAGCTCCCCTCCTCTGCAGCCGATGTACCGGTCGACTTCTCCGATCAACGAACGATCGACGTTGTACTTTTCAAGGATCGATTGCGTCGGTTGGGCCGCGGATTGGGGGGCCTTCTCCCCGTTCGATCCCAAGCTCTACGCTACTCGATTGGCTGGTGTTCGGCCGAGGAGAACCTCGAAGCAGCCGCCCAAGGCAAGCCGTGCCATTGCCACACGTGTATTGTAGGTGGCACTACCGACATGCGGGAGAAGCACGACATCGTCCCTTCCACAAAGACCCGGGTGAACCCGCGGCTCCTCTTCGAAGACGTCCAGCCCGGCCCCGCCGAGAGGACCGTACTGGAGAGCGTCGACCAGCGCCCCCTCGTCGACGATCGGGCCGCGGGCGGTGTTGATCAGGATCGCTCCGCGCTTCATGGAGGCGAGGGCGCGGGCGTCAAACGCATGACGGGTCTCGACCGTGAGCGGCGCGTGAATCGAGACGATGTCCGACGAGCCAAGCAGGTCGTCCCAAGACACCCGGATCGCGGCCGGCTCGCCGACCCGGCGGTCGGCCTCGCGCTCGCCGTCGGCGCCGATCGGCCGGCGGGAGTGAAACAGCACCCGCATGCCGAACGCCGCCGCCCGCCGGGCGACCGCGCGTCCGATCCGCCCGAAGCCGAACAGTCCCAACGTCGACCCCGCGAGATCGCCTCCGAGGAGGAGGGTCGGCGCCCACCCCGTGAATTCGCCCTGCCGAAGATGTCGCTCGGCCTCGCGCAGGCGGCGGGTCACCGCCAGAATCAACGCCATCGTCAGGTCGGCGGTCGCGTCGGTCAGCACGTCGGGGGTGTTGCAGACCGCGATGCCGCGCGCCGTCGCCGCCGCGAGATCGACGTTGTTCACGCCGACGGCATGGTTGGCGATCACGCGCAATCGCGGGAGGGCGGCGATCAGGTCGGCGTCGAACGGATCGCTCAACATCGACACGATCCCCGACGCCTCCGCGGCCGCGTCGACGATCTCGTCGCGCGACAGCGGGCGATCGAGCGGCGAGACGACGACGTCGATCCCCGGCGGCGCGATCGCCACCGGATCGAGCGCGAGCCGCCGCGTGACGAAGACGATCACGGCCGGGAGGGTAGCGCGGGTCCTTGCCCAAAGGAGGAATTGAGTGCAGGATGCCGAGGTCGTTCCCGGACGCTCGCGGACCGCCGTTCCCTTGACGAAGGTCATCTGCATCGCGAACCAGAAGGGGGGGGTCGGCAAGACGACCACCGCCGTCAACCTTGCCGCCTGCCTCGCCGCGGCGGAGCGCCGGACCCTGCTCATCGACCTCGATCCGCAGGGGAACGCCGGCAGCGGCTTGGGGATCGAGCGCGCGACCGTTTCGTTGAGCATCTACCACGTGCTGATCGGTGAGAAGCGGCTGCTGTCGGTGCTGCGCCGCACCGACCTCGACTTCCTGAAGGTCGCGCCGTCGAACGCCGATCTCACCGGCGCGGAGATCGAGCTCGTCCCGCAAGAGGGCCGGGAGACGCGCCTGCGCGATGCGCTGCTCGAGCTCGGCGAGCGATTCCAATACGTGCTGATCGACTGCCCGCCATCGCTCGGGCTCCTCACGCTCAACGCCTTTACCGCCGCCGATTCGGTGCTGATGCCGATGCAGTGCGAGTACTACGCGATGGAGGGGCTGTCCGCGCTGCTGCAGACGATCGACCTGGTGAAGCAGTCGCTCAATCCGTCGCTCGAGCGGGAGGGGATCCTCCTCACCATGTTCGACGCGCGGAACAAGCTCTCCCACCAGGTGGCGGACGACGTGCGCGCGCACTTCGGCGCGGAGGTGTTCGAGTCGGTGATTCCGCGCAACGTGCGACTTTCCGAAAGCCCCTCGTTCGGGAAGCCGGTCATCCTCTACGATGTGGCGTCGAAAGGGGCGACGGCCTACATGGCGCTGGCCGACGAGATCCTGCGGCGGAACGAGAAACGGGGAAACGAGAGCCACACCCGCGCGTCGGGTGCGGAGTAGGGCGGATCGTCGAGGAACATGGACAACACGCGAAAGGTGCTCGGTCGTGGGCTAGGCGCGCTGATCCCCTCCAAGGAGGGGGCGGCTCCGCCGGGTTCCGCCTCTCCGCCGCCGGCCAACGGTCTGGTCGAGCTTCCGATCGACGACGTACTCGCAAACAAGTACCAACCGAGGAAGTCGTTCGACGACGAGGCGCTGAACGAGCTCGCCGACTCGATCCGGGAGAAGGGAGTTCTCCAACCGATCGTGGTGCGGAAGGCGGGGGCCGAGAAGTACGAGCTGATCGCCGGCGAGCGGCGTTTGCGGGCGGCGAGACAGGCGGGCCTGTCCACGATCCCGGCGCTGGTGAAGGACGTCTCCGACCTCGAGTCGCTCGAGCTCGCGCTGATCGAGAACATCCAGCGGCGGGACTTGAACCCGATCGAAGAGGCGCAGTCCTACTCGAGCCTGGTGAACGAGTTCGGTCTCACGCAGGAGGATCTCGCGCGCCGGGTCGGACGCGAGCGGTCGACCGTCACCAACATGCTCCGCCTGCTGAAGCTCTCCGATCCGATCCAGAAAGACCTCGCCGCCAACGTGCTGACGATGGGGCACGCACGCGCGCTGCTCGCGCTGACGGACGCCGCGGCGCAGATGCAGGTGCGCGCGGAGATCGTCTCCAAGGGGCTCTCGGTCCGGGCGACCGAGGCGCTGGTGGCGCGCTGGCGGCCGGCCCCCACCAACGCCAAGAAGAAGGCGCCGGCGCCGACCCTCGACGTCGAGATGAAGAGCGCGTCCGAGAACCTGCAGCGGAAGCTCGGGGCGAAGGTCGGCTTCCGAGGCACGAGCAAGCGCGGTCGGATTGAAATCGAGTACGGATCGCTCGAGGAGCTCAATCGGCTCCTCGCGGTCCTGTTGGGGCAAGGGTAGGAGGCGGCGATGGCGTTCGGGGCGAAAGGGGATGGGCTCTCGATCCGCGAGGTGTCGGCCGACCTCAATGCCTTCCTCGGACCGGGGTGCGAATACGAGGGGAAGCTCACCTTCGAGGGATCGGTCCGGATCGACGGACGCTTCTCCGGTGAGATCTTCAGCAACGACATCCTCCTCGTCGGCGAGGGGGCGCTGGTGCGCGGCGAGATCGACGTCGGCACGATCATCGTGTCGGGCACGGTGGAGGGGAACATCACCGTCAAGAAGCTGGTCGAGCTCAAGGCCCCGGCGGTGGTGCGCGGGACGATCAACACCCCGGCCCTGACGATGGAGCAGGGGGTGGTCCTCGAGGGTCAATGCCGGATGGAAGACCGCGTCGGAAAGAAGCCGGCGGCGATGGGCTCCTCCCAGCCGATCAAGGCCGTCGCGCCCGGTCCGAAATAGCCGCCAATTCGCGTTGACTCCTCCCGGTGCGTGTAGTACTCCACCGCCTTCCGCGCGGCTGGAATCTCCATAGCTTCATGGCCGAATTGGGTTTTCCGGCGCGCGAAAAAGGGGATTTCGTGCTCCTGATTGCCAGCGCCGCCGCCGCGTCGGAAGCCACGCCGTGGTGGAACACCACCTACGCCGATCTCCAGGGACTGAACCCGCTGCACCTCGCGATCATGGCGGGCGTCTTCTGGACGACGTTGTTCTTCGTCGCGCGATTCGCGATCCGTCCGCTCCTGCACGTGATCGAAGCGCGCGAGGCGCAGACCAAAGGGGCGCGTGAGGAGGCGGCCGACCTCGAATCGAAACTGAACGAGAGATTGAAGGTGTACGAATCGCGTCTGGCCGAGACGCGCCAGCTCGCCTCCGAGGAGCGCGCGAGGATCCGCGCGCTCGCGGCGTCGGAGGTCGGTTCGCGCCTCGCGGCCGCGCGCAACGAGGCGACGGTCGTCGTCGAGCAGGTGCGGTCGAGCGTGGAGGCGGAGCGCACGCGCGTTCGCGCGGAGCTCTCGAAGCAGGCCGAAGCGCTCGCCGAGGAGCTGGTCGAGGCCGTGCTCGGGCGCGAGGTCTCCTCCGGCAGCGCGCCGAGGCGTGAGGCGCGCGGCGAGGTTCGGTCGTGACTGCGATCGTCCACGCAGGATTCGTCGTGGCGGCCGCGGCCGCGGACGGCACGGTCGACGTCTGGGGGCCGCGGCTGTGGTTCGGCGTACCGGCGTTCGTCTGGCACGCGCTGAACCTGGCGATCCTCGGGTTCATCTTCTGGAAACTCGCCGCCAAGGCGGTCCCGGCGGGACTGCGCGCGAAGCGGGAGCGGATCTCGCGCGAGATCCACGAGGCGACTTCGCTGCGCGATGAGATGCGGACCAAGTTCAGTGCGATCGAGGAGCGGATGCGGACGATCGACGCACGCATGACCCAGCTCCTCGACGAGGCGCGTACCGAGGCCGAGGCGGAGAAGGCGAAGATGGTCGCGGAGGCGACCGCGCTGGGGAACCGGATCCGCGAGGAAGCGAAGCAGATCGCCGACCAGGAGATCGCCCGCGCCCGTCGCGAGCTGAAGGACGAGCAGTTGGCGCGCGCGTCGGAGCTGGCGGAGAAGATCCTCCGCGGCGCCGTCGGCAAGGACGACCAGGCGCGTCTCTCGCACGAGTTCCTCGGAAAGCTCGAGGCGCGACCGGAGCGCAAGGAGCGGCCGGCATGAGGCAACTGGCGCGGCGGTACGCGCGGGCGCTCCTCTCGATCGCGGTCGAGGAGAACGCGCTGGATCGGATCGAGCGGGACCTGGCGCAGTTCGGCGGAATCGTCTCCGGCAGCCCGGAGCTCAAGGGCGCGCTCGCCGATCCGACGGTCCTGCCGTCCGAGAAGAAGGAGGTCGTCTCCTCCGTCCTGAAGCGGCTCGATCTCTCCCAGTCGACGGTGAACTTCATCGGACTGCTCGCGGAGAAGGGGCGCCTCGACCTCTTCGAGGAGATCCGCGGGGAGTTGAAGCGGATGGCCGACGAGCACGCCGGCCGCGCGCGGGCGGTGGTGACGAGCACCACGCCGCTCGCGCCCGACGTCGAGGCGCAGCTGCGTGAACGACTTTCGAAGATGACCGGCCGCACGGTCGAGCTCGCGCAACGGGTCGATCCCGACCTCTTGGGCGGACTCGTGGCGGAGGTCGGCGGTGTGATCTACGACGGAAGCCTGCGCACGCAGCTGCGCCGGCTCCACGAATCGGCGAAGGGTTGACAAGGCATGCAGATCCGAGCGGAAGAGATTTCCGAAATCATTCGTAAGCAGATCCGCGACTTCTCCCGGAAGGTGGAGGTTGCCGAGATCGGCTCCGTGTTGTCGGTCGGCGACGGCATCGCGCGCATCCACGGTCTGGAGAAGGCGCAGGCCGGCGAGCTGGTCGAGTTCCCGGGCGGTCTGTTCGGGATGGTCCTCAACCTGGAGGAGGACAACGTCGGCGTCGCCGTCTTCGGCGAGACGGAGCACGTCAAGGAGGGGGACCAGGTCAAGCGGACCGGCCGCATCGCCGAAGTGCCGGTCGGCAAGGCGCTGGTGGGTCGCGTCGTCAACGCCCTCGGCCAGCCGATCGACGGCAAGGGCCCGATCCAGACCGACACCTACTCGCGCGTCGAGGTGAAGGCGCCGGGCATCGTCAAGCGCGAGTCGGTCAAGCAGCCGCTGCAGACCGGCATCAAGGCGATCGACGGAATGATCCCAATCGGCCGCGGTCAGCGGGAGCTGATCATCGGCGACCGCCAGACGGGCAAGACGGCCGTTGCCGTCGACACCATCATCAACCAGAAGGGTCAGGACGTCTTCTGCATCTACGTCGCCATCGGTCAGAAGCAGTCGACCGTGGCGAAGGTGGTGGAGAAGCTCCGCCAGCACGGTGCGATGGACTACACGATCGTCGTCGCCGCGACCGCCTCCGAGTCGGCGCCGCTGCAGTTCATCGCCCCCTACGCCGGGGTCGCGATGGGCGAGTACTTCCGCGACCACGGCCAGCACTCGCAGAGCGTCTACGACGACCTTTCGAAGCAGGCGGTCGCCTACCGGCAGCTCTCGCTGCTGCTGCGTCGCCCGCCGGGACGCGAGGCGTACCCGGGCGATGTCTTCTACCTCCACTCGCGTCTCCTCGAGCGCGCCGCGAAGCTGCGCGATGACCTCGGCGGAGGCAGCCTCACGG
>CAYJRR010000142.1:0-11155 GCA_964372275.1 uncultured bacterium | reverse complement strand
CTCCAGCGCCGCTGCGATCTCCGCGGCGACCCAGGCGTCGGTCTCGGCGTGCCGCGCCGCGTCGAGGGCGCGTCGGGCGGCGCCGTCGCCGGCGGCGGCGATCTCGCCCAGTCCCCAGGCGGCGTGTCCGCGGATCAAGACCTCCGCGTCGTGCAGCGCCGCCGCGAGCGCCGGCGTGCCGCGTGGATCGCGGTGGTTTCCGAGCGCGACCGCCGCGTTCCGCAACAGGCCGCGCCGGCGCGGGCGCAGCAGCGGCGTGCCTCGAAACCGGGCGCGGAAGGCGCGATCGTCGAGCGCCAGCAGGTCGGGGAGCTTCGGTGCCATCGCCTCCTCGTCCGGGGGCCGGAACGCATCGCGCCCGCGGGTCTTGGATTGCGACTCGGCGTTCCAGGGACAGACCTCCTGGCAGACGTCGCAACCGAAGACCCAACTCCCGACCGCGCGGCGCAGGTGGCGCGGGATCGGCCCCTTGAGCTCGATCGTGAGGTAGCTGATGCAGAGCCGCGCGTCGACGACGTGCGGGGCGACGATCGCGCCGGTCGGACAGTCGTCGAGGCAGATCCGGCAGGAGCCGCAGCCGGTGGCGGGCCGCCCTCCGGTCGGGGGCAGGTCGGCGGTGGTGAGACCGGCGCCGAGGAAGAGGAAGGAACCGTCGCCGGGACGGATCAGATTGGTGTTCTTCGACGCGAAACCGAGGCCGGCGCGGGCCGCCACCTCGCGCTCCAGCACCGGGCCGGTGTCGACGTAGGTGCGGTTCGACGCCCCCGCCTCGGCGTCGAGGCGCCCGACGATCCCGCGCAGCTCGGCGGTGAGGAGGTCGTGGTAGTCGCGGTTCCAGGCGTAGCGGGCGATCCGCCCGCGCAGCTCCCCGCGAAGGGAGGCCTCGGGGGGCGGTTCGTCGGTGCGATACGGGGTGGCGAAGGCGACCGCCGCCCGCGCCCCCGGAAGGACGGCCTGCGGGTCGACGCGGCGACCCTCCGAGCGCTCCATCCATTCCATCTCGCCGTGCATCCCTCCGTCGAGCCAGCGGCGGAGGCGCGGCGCGTCCTCCGACGGCCGCGCCGGCGCGACGCCGACCGCGTAGCCGCGCTCCGCCGCCATCTCTTCGAGCACGCGCAGGAGCCGGGACGGTGCGGCCATCGGCCGGCAGTCGTAGCAGAGTTTCCGGTCCGCCTCCTACGCGCTCGCATGGGACGGCGCTTTTTCCGGGATGGGCGCCGGCCGCGCCGTGCTCTATCGTGGGGTCCGTGAGCGGAGCGGGTGTGGGTTCGGCAGGGATGGTATGGCTGCTGGCGGGGCTCGTGGCGGGGCTGGCCCTGGCCTGGCTCGTCGCGCGGGCGCGGATCGCCGCGGCGCGCGCCGAAGCCCGGGCCGATGCGGCGGCGCAGGCCGAACGGTCGGCGGCGGCGCACGCCGCGGAGACGGCACACCTGCGCGAGGAGGCGGCGCGGGCGAACGCCACGCTGGAGAGCGAGCGCAAGTCTTCGGAGGAGAAGCTCGCCGTCCTGCGCGAGGCGGAGGCGCGGCTCCAGACCTCCTTCGGACTGCTCGCGGCCGACGCCCTGGCCGGGAACCACCAGACCTTCCTGGAGCTCGCCAAGTCCGAGCTGGAGAAGCAGCGGCTCGGCGCCGCGGGCGAGCTCGAGGCGCGCAAGGTGGCGATCGACGAGCTGCTCAAGCCGGTGCGCGAAACGCTCGACCGCGTCGGTCAGCAGATCCAACAGGTGGAGAAGGACCGCGCCGGCGCCTACGCCGGCCTGCTCCAGGAGGTGCATGCCCTCTCCACCTCGCAGTCGAAGCTGAAGGAGGAGACGGCGAACCTGGTGAAGGCGTTGCGGCAGCCGCAGACGCGCGGCCGGTGGGGGGAGATCACGTTGCGGCGCGTGGTGGAGATGGCGGGGATGGTCGACCACTGCGATTTCCACGAGCAGGTCGGGGTCGAGGCGGAGGACGGGCGATTGCGCCCCGACGTGGTGGTGCGCCTGCCGGGGAGGAAGAACGTGGTGGTCGACGCCAAGGCCCCGCTCGCCGCCTACCTCGACGCGCTCGAAGCGTCCGACGAGACGGTGCGGGAGGCCAGGGCACGCGATCACGCGGCGCAGGTTCGCGGCCACATGGAGAAGCTCTCCGCGAAAAGCTACTGGAGCCAGTTCGAGTCGAGTCCCGAGTTCGTGGTGATGTTCCTGCCCGGCGAGACCTTCTTCAGCGCCGCGTTGGCGCACGAGCCGTCGCTGATCGAGTTCGGCGTGGAACGCAACGTGATCGTCGCCAGCCCGACGACCCTGATCGCGCTCCTGCGGGCCGTCTCCTTCGGCTGGCGGCAGGAGCGGATCGCCGAGAACGCGCAGTCGATCAGCGAGCTGGGGCGTGAGCTCTACAAGCGGCTGGCGACGATGGCGGGCCATTTCGACGGCGTGCGCAGGGGGCTGGAGGGGGCGGTCGGCGCGTTCAACGACGCCGTCGGTTCGCTCGATTCGCGCGTTCTCGTCACCGCCCGCAAGTTCAAGGAGCTGGGGGCCGCCACCACCGGGGAGGACCTCCCGGAGCTTCGCGTCGTCGAGCGGCTGGTGAAGGAGCCGCAGGCCCTCGAGCTGAAGGCCGTCGCCAACCTGCCGCGTGCCGAACCGGGCGAGTGACGTTCAGCGGTGGCGCCGCCGTCGGCGGTCCTTCTGGCGTCGGATGCGCTCGCGTTCCAGCAGCCGTTCGCTGGTCTCCGGGCTGACGACCACTTCCACCTCGTCGACCAGCTCGCGCAGGGCGAGGTACCGATTGAGCGCGTGGCTGCGCTCGCGTGTCCACTTGACGACGACCGGCTCGCCGAAGAGGTCGTAGCGGAGCTGCACCCCGCTGGAGGTCTTGTTGATCTTCTGGCCACCCGGTCCGCTGCCGCGGACCGCCCGCTCTTCGACCGCCGCGAGGTCGATCTTCAGCCGCGCGATCCGTCCCCGGAGCGCCTCGCGTTTCTCGGGAGAGACCGGGGCTTCTTCCGGGAACTTCATTCGACGCCGTGCGCGACCGAGCTCGCCGTCAGAATTGCGCCCCCCAACGGACGTTCACCGTCGGGATCCCGTGGTCGACGAACTCGCCGTTCATCAGGAAGGTGAACCGCCCGCGCTCCACCTGGAACCCGCCGAGCCACTTGTCGTAGCGGATCGCCTTGAAGCCGTCCCCGTCGGTCCCCAGCGCGTCGAGGAAGGCGTCGCGGTCGGAGCCGTCGTCGCCGGCGTTCTCGGCCGGGATCGACCGCAGCACCACCTGGCTGTTGATCTGCCCCTTCCCGTATCCGGCCCAGATCGAGATGCGCCCCACCTTGTAGCCGGCGTCGCCGAACGGGAAGCCGTAGCCGAGCGTGGCGACCGCCTGCTGAACGTTCAGGTCCAACTGTTCGTTGCCGAAGTACTGGTCGTAGGAAAGATGGACCGCCAGATCGGGGACGAGCGAGAACCCCTCGTGGATCCCGATGTGCGCCTGCCCGCCCAGCACCTGCTGCTGCGTGAACGGAAAGTAGGCGATCGTCATCCCCCCTTCGACCGACAACGGCAGCCCCTTGCGGATGCGGATGGTGGGATAAGAGAAGAGGCGCGAGATCGTTCCGTCCCGCGTCGCCTTGTTCCAATACGACTCCTGCCCGTGGATCAGCCCCGAATTGAGCTCGACGCCGATGTCGAAGCCGTTCACCCCGAGCGTGTTCGAGGGGGCGAGCGTCTTGGTGACGACCAACAGCCCGAGCTCGCGGATCAGGTGCTCGTACTCCTTGCGGTCGAGCCACTCGCCGGTGTCGTCCGAGGGATAGACGTCGACGTCGTTTTCCGGCCGCTCGAGCGCCGCCGCCGATGGCGCGACGAAGACGGCGATCCACGCCGCCGAAAGGATGGCGGAAAGGCGATGCGTTCCGAAACGCACGGGTTCGATTGTACCGCGGAGCTCGCGTAGCGCGCGGAGAAAACGGGCACGTCACAACTCGACGTGATCGACCGAACCGATCGGCGTGCCGAAGAACCGAGGCCCCAGTCTCGCGAACCGCTCCGGAGCGTCGGTGACGAAGAAGCGGCGCCGACCGTCGCCGCCGCCGCCCGCGTCCGGACCGATCGCGGCCGCCACGTCCTCCGCCGTGGAGCGCGCGCTGTCGATGATCGGGGCGTCCCCGAGGACGCCGGCGACGACGCCGCGGAGGAGCGGATAGTGGGTGCAGCCCAGGACGACGGCGTCGATGCGTTCGGCGCGCAGGTCGTCCAGGTAGAGGCGCGCCGTCGCGCGCGCCACGTCGTTGTCGGACCATCCCTCCTCGGCGAGCGGTACGAACAACGGACAGGCGCGTCCGATGACCCGGGCCCCGGGCGCGTGGGCGTGGATCGCCCGTTCGTACGCGCCCGAGCGCACCGTCGCTTCGGTGGCGAGTACCGCGATCACCCCACGCCCCGCCCGCTCGGCGGCGCGGCGGGCGCCGGGGGCGACGACGCCGAAGACGGGGATCGGCAGGCGCGCCTTCAGGTCGTCGAGCGCGACCGCGGTGGCGGTGTTGCAGGCGACGACCAGCGCCGAGATCCCCTGGCCGACGAGGAACTCCGCGTTCTCGCGCGCGTAGCGCCGGATCGTCTCGGCGGAGCGGACGCCGTACGGGACGCGCGCGGTGTCTCCGAGGTAGATCGTGTCGCGCCGCGGAAGCGCGGCGACGATCTCCTTGAGCACCGTCAGGCCGCCCATGCCGCTGTCGAAGACGCCGATCGGGCCGGGCCGCGCCACACTCATCGGTCACCCCGTGCGCGGAGGAGCGCGCGCAGCGAGAGGATGAGATAGGCGAGGATCGGGAGCGCCGCGGCCCAGCCCAGGTTACCGTGTCCAATCGGCCGGAGGATCCCCGCTTGCACCAGACCCGCCGTCGCGGCGAGGGCGACGACCAGAAGCAGTGAGAGCAGGCCCAGGAAAAGCACGAGGCGACGCACGAGCATCAAGCCTCGGGGCCGACCGAAAATGGAAAATGGAAAATGGAAAATGGAAAACCGGCAAGCGGAAGTACGCGGCGACTTCGTACCCGCCGTTTTTCATTTTTCATTTTCCATTTTCCATTTGCAGTTCCGCCGCCATTACAGATCATCCTCGCCGGCGCCCTTCTTGTCGGCCTTCTTCCCGAGGAGGAACGCCTCGATGAACGGGTCGAGGGCGCCGTCGAGCACCCCCCCGGTCTGGCTCGTCTGCTCGCCGGTGCGGTGGTCCTTCACCATCTGGTACGGCTGGAGGACGTAGGAGCGGATCTGGCTCCCCCAACCGATCTGGCTCTTGTCGGCGTTGGCGGCGTCGAGCGCTTCCTGGCGCTTGCGAAGCTCCAGGTCGTAGAGCTTGGCGCGCAGCATCTTCATCGCGGTCGAGCGGTTCTTGTGCTGGCTGCGCTCCATCTGGCAGCTCACCACGATCCCGGTCGGCATGTGGGTGATGCGGATCGCCGATTCGGTCTTGTTGACGTGCTGACCGCCGGCCCCGCCGGACCGGTAGGTGTCGACCTTCAGGTCCTCGTCCCGGATGTCGACGACGATGTCGTCGGCGATCTCCGCCACCACGTCGACCGCCGCGAACGAGGTCTGGCGCCGCTTGTTGGCGTCGAACGGGCTGATCCGGACCAGCCGGTGCACGCCGCGCTCCGCCTTGAGGTAGCCGTAGGCGTACTCCCCCGACACCAGGAAACTGACCGACTTCAGGCCCGCCTCTTCGCCGGGCTGCTGGTCCTGGACCTCGATGCGGCAGCCGCGCCGTTCCGCCCAGCGGGTGTACATGCGGAACAGCATCTGGGCCCAGTCGCAGGCCTCGGTCCCTCCCTGGCCGGCGGAGATGGTGACGTTCGCCGCGTTGGCGTCGACCTCGCCGGAGAGCATCTTCGAGATCTCGGCGCGTTGGATTCGTCCGCGCAGCTCGTCGACCTTCCCCTCGATCTCGCGGAGGACGCCCTGGTCGCTCTCCATCTCGGCCAGCTCCTTGAGCTCGAGGGAGTCCTGCACCTCCTTGGCGAGCTGCTGCCAGGTCTCGATCGTGCGCGCCGCGGCGGAGCGCTCCCGGGTGATCTCCTGGGCCTTGGGGTTGGTCCAGAAGTCGGGGGCGCTCATCCCGCGCTCGATCTCGACCAGACGCTTCTCCTTGGCGTCGACCTCCAGGTACTTGCGGAGGTCCTGCACCTTGGCGCGCAGGGTCTCGAGGTCGTGTTGAAGGTCGTTGGCCATCGGCTCTTCGCGAAGGCCGTGACGGTCGACGCCACGGCGCGCGCATTATAGCCCGTGGCCGGCGGGTGGACGACCGGCGGAGCCGGCGTTGCGGGAGCCGGCGAAGGCCGCGGCGGCGAGTCCGAGGCAGGCGCCGGCGAACAGGTCCCCGAGCGGTACGTAGGGCGACGCCGGCCCGCCGATCGGGACGTCGGCCACGCCGCTCACCGGTCCCTCGAAGATGCGCGTCGTCGACAGGACCGATCCGTCGGCGGCGACGAAGCCGCTGACGCCGGTCTGCGCCGCGCGCGCGACCGGCCGGCGGTTCTCGACGGCGCGGAAGACGACCATCGAGAGGTGCTGGAACGGGGCGCTGCTGCGCCCGTACCAGGCGTCGTTGGTGATGTTGACCAGGAGATCGGCGCCGCGCGCGGTCATGCGCCGCGCCACCTCGGGGAAGATGTCCTCGTAACAGATGAGGACGCCGAGCCTCCGGCCCTCCATCGCGAGCGGTTCGATCGATCGCCCGGCGAGGAAGTGGCCGGCGTAGGCGGTCAGCTTCCGCGCGAAGAACAGCAGCCGTTCCATCGGGACGTACTCGCCGAACGGGACGAGGTGGCTCTTGTGGTAGCGGCCGGCGATCCGCCCGCCGGGGGAGACCAGGAGCGCGCTGTTGTGCGCCATCCGCTTCCCACCGTCGTGCCAGCTGGAGACGGCACCGGCCAGGAGCCAGGCGCGGTTCCCGTCGGGGAGGACGTGGTCGGGGAGATGGCTCGAGCGCAGGTGGACCGAGCGGGGGAGGGCCGCCTCGGGCCAGACGACGAGCGAGGCCCCGGCGGCTTCGACCCGGCCGAGCTCGGCCCGGTAGCGGGCGAGGATCGCCGGCTCCGAACCTTTTCGTTGTTTCTCCGCCTGGCCGACGTTCCCCTGGGTGAACGCCACGCGCATCGTCGGGCGGGCGCGTTGGTCGGCGCGCACCCAGGCGATGCGCGCCGCGCCGTAGCCGATCGTGGCCAAGACCGCCGCCGTCGCCACGCCCGCGAGTCGGCGAACGGTGCGCGCCGGAAGCGGCGCCTCCGACGGCACGGTGCGGGCGACGAGAACCTCCGCCAGCGCGACGTTGACCAGCACCAGCAGCGCCACCACGCCGTAGACGCCGGTGACATCGGCGATCTGGATCACCGGCAGGAGGCGCCACTGGGTGTAGCCGATGCTCGCCCAGGGAAGACCCGTAAGGAGGTAGGTCCGCACGTATTCGACGGCGGCCCACAGGAGCGGAACGGTGGCGACGGCCGGGAGACCGCCTCGCGTTTCGACGCGGCGGGCGAGCCGTGCCGCCGTTGCGACGAAGAACGACAGCATCGCGCACAGGACGAGCGTGAGCACGGCGGAGGTCGCGCGCGGGATCCGGCCGAAGGTGTGGAACGCGACGAAGACCCAGGAACCCGAGCCGACGAAGTAGAGGAGCTGCATCGCCCAGGTGCGCCGGAAGGCGTCCCGCGGCGTGGCGTCGCGGATCGCCATCCACCACGGAACGAGGGCGACCCAGGCGAGGAGGCCGTTCCAGGAGAGGGCGAGCGCCTCGAAGCGGCCGACGGCGAGCGGCTGGGCCAGGACCATCAGCGCCGAGGAGAGGGCGCAGAGCCGCCAGGGGCGCCAGTCGCGCGGCGCGCGGGCGGGGGATCCGAGCCGATCCGTGCCGGTAGCGGTATCCGTGTCGGAGGCCGATCCGATCCGATCCGATCGGTCCGGATCCGGTCGGATCGGATCCGGTACCGCTACCGATCCGGATCGGCTCGGGTCGGATTCGCCCGTGGCGATGTCGACGCCCGCGCGGCGTTCGTTCATCGCCGGTCCTCGCCGGCGGCCGCGAGGATCTCTCGGGTGCGGCGGTACATTCGCCGCGCCTCGGCCGGACGGTGGTGGTCGTGACCGAGCAGGTGGAGGATTCCGTGCACGAGGTAGTAGGCGAAGGTGTAGCGAAAGCCGCTCCCCGTCGCCAGCCCCTGCCGGGCGACGGTGTCGACGCTGACCACGACGTCACCGATCAGCGGCGCGCGGCGGGGGATGGCGCGGGTGCCGCGCCGCGCCGTGCCGCGCGCGGCGAATGGATCCTCCTGCGGAAAGGAGAGCACGTTGGTCGCCTTGTCCTTGCCGCGGAAGCGGGAGTTCAGGGCGCGAATCCGCGCATCGCGCGTCACCAGGACCGAGAGCTCGCCGCGCACGACCCCCTCGGCGAGGAGGGCGGCGCGGGCGATGCGACGGACGGCGGCAGCGCCGATCCGGCGCCGGGCGGGGGCTCCGGACGCCTCGTTGCGCACCGTCACCGTCAGCACGGATCGGGGACCGAAGTCACTCTTTCCCCTCGCGCTTCAAGGCGGCCGCGCGCATCGGGATCACCCCCGCGATCTCGGCCGTCGACGGGTACGCGACGCGCTTGTGGTGGATCGCCATCACCACCTTCTCGAACGCGGCGGCGATCCGCCCCAGGTCCTTGAGCGATAGATCGCACTCGTCGAGTTGGCCGTCCCCCTGCACGATCGAGAAGACCTTGCGGATCATCGCCTGGATCTTGGCCGGCGTCGGATCGGTGATCGTCCTCGTCGACGCCTCGACGCCGTCGGCGAGCATGATGATCCCCGCCTCCGGCGATTGGGGCTTCGGCCCGGGGTAGCGGAAGTCCGACTCCTCGACCTGCGCGCCGTCCGGGTCGGCCTCGGCGTTGGCTTTCGCCTTGTTGTAGAAGAACGAGATCAGCCGGGTTCCGTGGTGCTGCGGAATCATGTCGACGATCGCGCGCGGGAGTCCGTGCGCCAGACCCATCTCGATGCCGTCCTTGACGTGGCTTTCGACCACCAGCGCGCTCATCGACGGGGTCAGGCGGTCGTGCAGGTTCTCCCGCCCCGCCTGGTTCTCGATGAAGTAGTGCGGCTTCTTCATCTTTCCGATGTCGTGGTAGTAGCAGGCGACCCGCGCGAAGAGTGGATTGGCGCCGACCGCCTCCGCCGCCGCCTCGGCGAGCGATCCGACGACGACGCTGTGGTGGTAGGTCCCGGGGGCCTGCACCGACAGCTCCTTCAGCAGGGGGCTCCCCAGCGACGCCAGCTCGAGCAGCTTGAAGTTGGTGAGGTAGCCGAACGCCTCGTAGATCGGCAGCACCCCGACGGCGATGATCCCGGCGCCGACCCCCGACAGGAGCGCCACCGAGGCGACGTCGGCGAAAGTCGCGGGGACCGGATCGGCGGCGCTCAAGGTGAAGGCGATGACCAACGCCACCTGCGCCACCGCCGCCGCGAGCCCCGCCTTGATCAGGTCGGTCCGTTTCTGCGGCAACGAGAGCATCCCCGCCGCGGTGATGCTGCCGAGGAAGATGTAGATCGTCTCCCGCAGGTCTCCTTCGAGCGCCAGCCCGGCGAGGAGCGCCGTCGCCGTCGCGACCAGCGCCGCACCGTCGGCGCCGAACAGCACCGCCGCCACGATCGCCGTCGACGCCGCGGGGATCGCGTAGCGCAGCAACGAAGGTGAGAGCAGCGTCCCGCGGTCCGAAAGGACCTCCGCCAGCTCCTGCGCCCCGCGCGCCAGCAGCAGCCCGAAAAGCACGAGCGAGGCCAGCACCGCCAGGTCGGCGGTCTCCTGCGGGATGCGCCGCATGTAGCGCCGTCCGAAGGCCCACACGCCACCGAGGATCGAGGCGCTCAAGAGGAACAGGCCGAGGTTCGCGAACGGCCGGGTTCGGCCGGCGGCCACCTCCTCCATCCGCATCGCCGCCAGCAGCGAGGCTTGCGCTTCGGAGATCTCGTCGCCGGCCTGCACCACCGCGCGACCCTTCTGGATCACCGAGACGAACTCCTCGACCCCTTCGCGCGCCCGGCGCCGTCGGATCTCGGTTTCCGCCGCATTGAAGGTGAGGTTCGGACGGAGGACCGCCGTGGCGAGCGCCAGCGCGAGCCGTCGCCGGGCGGCGCTCTCGTCCTTGAGCGCGAACGCCACGCGCTCCGCGAGGAGCGCCTCGGCGCCATCGATGTCCAGGACCGCCGAACCCCCTTTGAGGAGACGTTCCTCGCCGCCGCCGACGTCCCGCACCGTGATCCCGGCCTCGAGGTCGGTCGTCACCAGGTCGGCGCGCGCCACGATCTTCCGGTCGGAGATGCTCTCCAGCAGCAGGATCGTCGCCCGCTCGATCGCCGGATCGAAGGCGGTTCGCGCCAGCACCGCGGGCACGTCCGAGCCGGCGAGCCCGACGTCGCGCGCGAACCGCTCCGCCCGGTCGTGCGCGTCTCGTTCGGCCGCGCCTCTCTTCGGCGCGGCGGCCCTCGCGTTCCGGAAGCCGGCGCTCAGCCGTCCGATTGCCACCGCGGCGACGCCGGGGTCGAAGTCGTAGACGGGTCTCGCCAGACGCTCCGCCTGCGCGCGCTTCGCCGCGCTTCGCTCCCGATCCGGAATCCGGTAGTTCCGCTGCGCCCAGACCGATCGGCTGGCGATCTCGCCGGCCTGCAGGAGCGGCGTCGCCGGTTGGCGGCGGTCGAGGAGCAGGGCGCAGCAGAGGCTCGCCAGGACCAGAAGACCGGCTCGCCACAGCGGGCTGCGTGGCTCCTTGAGGTGCTTGCGGAGCCAGAGACGGAGCTCCTGGATCGGCGGCCGCGTCCGGTCGGTCTTCCGGCGCCGGAGCGGGGTCGGCGGAGCGGGCGTCGGGGCGGTGTCGCTCACTTCGCCCGATCGTACGCCCGGACGATCTCCTGCACCAGGCGGTGACGGACGACGTCCCGGTCGGTGAACGGGACGAACCGGATCTCGTCGATCCCCTTGAGGACCCGCATCGCCTCGACCAGGCCGGACTCGCGACCGGCCGGCAGATCGACCTGGGTCACGTCGCCGGTGATCACCGCCCGGCTTCCGACCCCGAGGCGCGTCAGGAACATCTTCATCTGCTCGGTGGTGGTGTTCTGTGCCTCGTCGAGGATGACGTA
>CAYJRR010000141.1:0-11224 GCA_964372275.1 uncultured bacterium | reverse complement strand
CCAGCCGGCCGACGGTCGCCGCGATCGATCTCGCCTTTTCGCCGAGCACCGCTTCATCTCCTCCGGCACGTCGGTTGCTGGGTCCACGCCGCCTCGGCGAATTCGGAGGACACGATGAACTGCGCTCGACCCGTCATTTTCGGCCTCTTCGCTTCGATGCTCGCGCCCTCGGCCTTCGCGAAGGGGGCCGAGGACCTCGTGCGACTCGGTGCGCGACGGCCGAATGTCACGTCCGAGAAGCAGGGGGTCCAGGTCTCGCGCCCGGCCGCGACGACGGCGATCGGTTCGCAGCGTCCGGCCGTCGATCTCCCGGAATGCACCGACGGCGACGCCGGATCTCCGCTCACCTTGGGCGCGACGTCGACACCGTGCCGGCCCGCAGCGGTTCGTCCGGCGCCGCGCGTGGTGCGCATGGGCGGAGCGGGAACGGAACGGTAGCGGCGGCGCCTACCGCCCCGGTTCGGTGACCGTGCGCAGGCGGCGGGCGCCGCCGATCAGTTCAGGATCTTGAACAGCCCCGCCTTCACGCGGTCGCCGATCGTGCTGCCGGCGAGCTTGGCGCACGACTCGATCACGCGGTCGGCGAGCGCCGCGAACTCCCGGCCGACCGGGCCGTCGGGATTGGAGACGACGACCGGCTTGCCGAGGTCGCCGCCGAGCCGCGTGTCGAGGTCGATCGGGATCTCCCCCAGGAACGGCACCTCCAGCTCCTTCGCCTTCTGCTTGGCGCCGCCGTGGCTGAAGATGTGGCTTTCGTGGTGGCACTTCGGGCAGGCGAAGTAGCTCATGTTCTCGACGATCCCCATCACCGGGACGTCGACGCGGTTGAACATGCGCAACCCCCGCTCGGCGTCGGCCAGCGAGATGTCCTGCGGCGTCGAGACGATCAGCGCCCCGGTCAGCGGCACCTTCTGCGCCAGCGTCAGCTGCACGTCTCCGGTACCCGGAGGAAGGTCGAGGACCAGATAGTCGAGCTCCCCCCACGCCGTGTCGTAGAAGAGCTGGTCGGTCACCTGCATCACGATCGGGCCGCGCCAGATCGCCGGCGCCCCCTCGTCGAGGAGGAACCCGATCGACATCAGCTTCACCCCGTACTTCTCGATCGGGATCAGCTTGCGGTCGGGGGAGACCTTCGGCTGCTCGTGGATCGCGAACAGGATCGGGAGGCTCGGTCCGTAGACGTCGTTGTCGAGCAGGCCGACCTTGTGCCCCTTCCTCGCCAGCGCCACGGCGAGGTTCGAGGCGACGGTCGACTTTCCGACGCCGCCCTTGCCCGACGCCACCGCGACGATGTGCCGGACCCCGGGGATCTCCTTCTTGGCGCTGGGGCCGGGGGCCGGCTGGCGATTGATCGGCCGCCCACCGGGTCCGTACTGCGGCGGGCCGGGGGGGGCCTGCGGTCCCGGTCCATGCGGGACGGTTCCGGAGGGGGGACCGCCCGGTCCCTGCGTCCCGCGCCGTCCGAGGCCGACCAGCCCCCCGACGTTCCCGCCGGCGGGCCCGGCCGGAGAGGCGATCGCCGCCGCCTTCGTCACCGCAATCAGCGTCACCTTCCCGTCGAATCCACCGACCTTGAGCGCGGTGCGGATCGCCTTCTCGACGCCCGCCCGGTCGGTCGGTCCGTAGGCGGCGTCGTAGGAGAGCTCCATCTTGATCTCGCCGTCCGTCACCGACAGGTTCTGGACGAGGCCGGTGGCGACGACGTCCTTGCCGGCGCGGTCTTCCACGCGGGAGAGAAGGGTCCGGACCTGGTCGATCTCCATGGGGCTCGCGTTTATAATCGCCGCCCCCTTCGACCGCAAGGAGAGCGCATCCCGTGACCACCGCCATCTCGGAACAGGCTATCCGCGACCAGATCCCGCACGCGCTCGCCGTGAGCGATTTCGCGACCCTGGGAAACCGCTACCAGGGGAAGGTGCGCGACTCCTACGTGAAAGGGGATCGTCGTGTGCTGATCGCGTCCGACCGGCTCTCGGCCTTCGACCGGGTGCTGACCACGATCCCCTTCAAGGGGGAGGTGCTGACGCGGCTCGCGTCGTTCTGGTTCCGCCTGACCGAGGAGATCGTCCCCAACCACGTGCGCGGCGAGCCCGATCCGCAGGTGATCGTCGGCCAGGAGCTTTCGATCGTGCCGATCGAAGTGGTGGTGCGCGGCTATCTCACCGGCAGCGCCTGGCGCGATTACGAAGCCGGCCGCGCCGTGTCCGGAATCGAGCTGCCGCGCGGGTTGCGCAAGAACCAGAAGTTCCCCGAGCCGATCCTGACCCCGTCGACGAAGGAGGCGGCCGGGCACGACCAGCCGATCTCGAAGGCGCAGATCCTGGAGCGCGGGATCGTGCCGGCGTCGCGTTGGGCCGAGATCGAGAAGGCGGCGCGCGGCCTGTTCCTCGCCGGGACGGCGCACGCCGCGTCGCGGGGGTTGCTGTTGGTCGACACCAAGTACGAGTTCGGCGTCGATCCCACGGGGCAGTTGGTGCTGGCCGACGAGATCCACACCCCGGATTCGTCGCGTTACTGGTACGCCGAGAGCTACGACGACCGCTTCGGCGCCGGGAAGGACCCGGAGTCGCTCGACAAGGAGTTCGTGCGCCGCTGGCTGATGGAGCGCGGCTGGATGGGGGAGGGGGAGCCGCCGGCGATCGACGACGACCTGAAGGTGCGGATCGCGCGGCGCTACATCGCGACGTTCGAGGAGCTGACGGGATTGAGCTTCGAGGCCGAGGTCGGGCCGGCGGAGGCGAGGATCCGGCGCAACCTGCAGAAAGCCGGACTGCTGTAACGTCCGGCGTCCGGGGGCGCGGTCGCGGCGGAGGCCGTTCCCGCGACCCCGGCCGCGATTCCCGTTCTTGAGGACGATACGCCCGTATCGTATCCTCGTAGGGGATGCCTCCCGTCCCCAAACCCGCCCTGGATGCGGGCGATCGGCTCGCCCGTTTCGCGGCGCTCCGCGAAACGCTCGCCCGGCGCGGGCTGCTCGTCGACGCCGCGGCGGAGGCCCCGGCGGCGGCGTGGAGGCCGGAGCGCGCGCGCGCGATCCCGACGGGGCTCGCGGCGCTCGACGCGCTCCTCCCGGGGGGCTTCCCGCGGCGGGCGATCACCGAGATCGTCGGGGCGGCGGCCTCCGGGAAGCTGTCGCTCGTCGCGCCGATGTTGGCTTCGGTGACGCGCGCGGGGGGGCTGGCGGCGATCGTCGATCCGGCGCGCGAATGCTATCCACCGGCGCTGGCCGGCGGTGGGGTGGAGCTCACGCAGCTGTTGTTCGTGCGCCCCCCGTCGGGGACGGCCGATCCCAAGCCGGCGTTGTGGTCGCTGGAGGTGCTGCTGCAGAGCGGCGCGTTCGAGGCGGTGGTGCTCGACGCCGAGGGGCTGCCGCCCCCTCCGCGGCGGTTGCTCGAGGGGAACGGCCCCCGGTTGCGCGCCGCGGCGGAGTCGGGGGGCGCGGCGTTGGTGGTGCTGGCCGCCGCGCCGTTCGGCCTGCCGCCGGCGCTCCGCCTGGAGGTCGCCGCCTCCGCGACCGACGGGGGACGGGCGCGCGTGCGGGTGGAGAAGAGCCGCTTCGGGATCTACGGCGAGACCGAGGTGCCGCTGGCGGCGGTCGAGTAGGACGGCGGGGGGAACGGATACGATGGGCGTCTGAAACGCTCGGACGCACTCCTGCTCGCGGCGGTGGTGGTCGGCTACCACCTCCTCTTCTGGAACCGATTCCTGCCGGTCCAGGAGGGGTGGTTCCACGCCATGGCCGACCGGATCCGCGCTGGCTCCGTCCCGTATCGCGACTTCCACGCCTTCCTGCCGCCGCTCTATCTGTGGCTCCTGACCGGAGTCACCTCGATCTTCGGCAACGTCTTCGCCGTGATGCGCGCGGTCGGGATCGTCGAACGCGCGATCACGGCGGTCGTGCTCGCCGCCCTCTATCGGCGGGCCGCGGGGCGGTCGGAGGCCACCTTCCTCGCGCTGGTCACGTGCGTCGTGTCGTGGAGCTTCACCACCGACCTCGTCTACGGCTACCAACAGACCTGCCTGCTCTTCGCGCTCCTGTCGGCGTGGCTCCTCGCCGAGCGCGGCGACCCGGCGTCCGGGGACGGCGGCGCCCCGCGGCCGGGCGCCGCGCGCGCGCGCCTCGCCGCCGCCGGGGCGCTCGGCGGGCTCGCCTTCCTGACCAAGCAGACGACCGGGCTGTTCGTCCCGGCGGCGATCGCCGCCGAGCTCCTCCTCCGCGCGCGCGACGCGAACGATCCGGCCGCGACCGTCCGACGACCGGCCCGGTATCGCGATCCGGCGCTCTACCTCGCCGGCGCGGCGACCCCGGTCGTTCTCGCGGCGGCGGTGCTCGCCGCGCACGGGGCGCTCGTCCCCTGCGTCGACCAGGTCTTCCGTTCCGGGGCGGCGGCGAAAGGGTCGCTCGTGACGGCGCTGTTCGGATTCCTGCCCCGGCTGCTCGGCGTGCGCGAGCTCGTGGCGGCCGGCGCGATCGCCGGTCTCTACGCGTGGTGGCGTCACCGGGAGGGGCGCGCGGCGGCACCCGGCGACGCCGCTGCCGGAGGCGCCGGTGAGGGCCCTGGGGACGGCGGCGCGCGCCGTGGGGGGGGGGAGCTCCCGGTCGCGGCGTGGATGGCGGTCGGCGCCGGCGCCCTCCTGCTGCCGTGGTTCGCGGAGGCGTTCTTCGCCGCCACCTACAAGGCCTCCGGCTTCTACGAGGCCAAGCTCGCGCTGGTGCGCGTCGCGTTCATCGCGATGGCGGCGATCCTGGCGGCATCGCTGCGCGGGCGCCTCGCGCCGTGGCGGCTCCTCGCGCTCGTCTCGCTGGCGACGATGTGGGCGCACGGCCTCTCCTTCACCCTCGAGGAGCACGCGGCGCTCCCCGCGCTCGGCGTGGCGCTCGCGGCCGTCCTCCGCTCGCGCGCGGCGGCCGCGCGCATCGCCGTCGCCGCCGGCGGGATCGTCCTCCTCGCCCTCTGCGCGCACCAGAAGTACGCCTGGCCCTACCAGTGGTGGGGCTGGCGCGAGCCGCCGGTCCGGACCGCGACCGAGACGGTCGACCTGCCCGCGCTTCGCGGGTTGCGGCTGAACCCCGAGACGGCGCGCGCCGTCACCGGGATCGTCGACGCCGTCCGCGCCAACAGCCGCGCCGGCGAGCCGATCGTCACCTTCCCGCACGTCCCGCTCTTCGCGCTGCTCGCCGATCGCCCGATCGCCACCTTCTCGGTGACGCACTACTTCGACGTCTGCTCCGACGACTGCGCGCGCGCCGACGCCCGCCGGCTGCGCGAATCCCCGCCCGCGGTGGCGGTGGTGGTCGACCTCCCGGAGGAGGCCTGGCGCTTCCACGAGGAGGCGTTCCGCAGAGGGGGTCCGAGCGGCCAGCGCGAGATCGCCGCGGAGCTCGAGCGCCTCGCCGCCGAGCGCGGCTACCGGCGCGCCGCGCGGGTCGTCTCGATGGAAGGGACCCCGATCGAGGTCTGGGCCCGCCCGCCCGCGCCGTAGCTCACGCGTCACGGCAACGATGGGCACGTACCGCATCGCCTCGCGGGGGAACCGCCGCGGTCGGCGATCGCGGGCAGATCAGGCCGGGACGCGTATGCGGGCTCGCGCGCCGTGATCGATGAGCGCCGCGTTTGCCTCGTCACGGTCCACCTCCAGCACACTTTCGAATCCTTCTCGCGCGTTCGCCAGGATCCGTGTCTCGACCTCGCGGAAGATCACGGCCCGGGGCCCTTCGATCTCTGCTTCCACGCGCTGGCCCTCCGACAGCCCCCAACGCTCGGCGTCCACCGGAAGCAGCTCCAGGTGGCGGCGCTCGAGGATCACGTTCTTCCGGACTCGGATCGATCCCCGCGGCCCCTCGAGCGAGAGCTCTCCTGCGGAAAGCTCGCCCGCCGCCAGCGGAGGATCGACTCCGATCTGCCGTGCGTGGGTGCGGCTCAACTCCACCCAGGTTTCCCGTGTGCATGGTGTGAGCAGGCGCATCGCGATGGCACCCTTCGGTCCTCGGACGTTGATGCGGAGCGCCGAGGGGTCGAACGACGCGTGGCCGCGCCATGCTTCGGGAGCCGGCGAGGCGCCGACGAGCTCGTGAAGATGAGCCTCGGACAGATGGACGTGGCTGTTCGATACGGCGACACGGATCTCGAACGTTTGCATCCGCCGAGAATTCCACAACGGGTGCGGCTCCGAAAGCGCCTGACTTCCGGATGACGGCCCCGCGTGACTACAGTGCCCGCATGACGAAACGCGAACGATCGATCCTGGGCCTTGCGGTGATCGCCGTGGTGGTTGCGGCACTTCCATGGATGTTGCCGGCGATGTGGCACGCCGCGATCGCGCCGCCCGAGATCAGCGCACCGGCCCGGGGACGGATTCTCGCCGAACGGTTCGGGTGCTTCTCCTGTCACGGTCCAGGTGGCACCGGCGGTGTTCCCGATCCGGGCTCACCGGATCCGGTGCCTGCATTCACGCGCGGCGTACCGTGGGAGTACGCGGAGAGCGTCGAGGAGCTTCGAAACTGGATCCTGTGGGGCGATCCGGACGGGAAGGTCACGGCCCGCGTCGAGTCTGCGGCAGATATTCTGCTCGCGGCGGCCGTTCCGATTTTCGCGCACGGCGGTACGAGGCACTCGCCGACTCCGGCGGCGTCACCGGCGGGCGGGCACCCGCACGACCATGGAGGACGCGGCACGGAGACGCCGGTCCCCGACGAGCATGAGGGCCTGATGAAGATGCCGGCGTTCCGCAGTCACGTCACCGACGCGCAGGCCGACGATCTGGTCGCCTACATCGTCGCGCTCTCTCCGAAGGATGCGCCTCCCGACGAGGACGTACGGCGCGGCTTCGACATCGCGGCGCGGAACGGCTGCTTCGCATGTCACGGCCCGAGGGGTAGCGGCGGGATCGCGAATGCAGGCTCATTCAAGGGATACATCCCGGGATTCTTCGGCGAAGACCTTCGCGAACTGGCGAACGATCGCGCGGAGGTCGAGGCGTGGATCCGCGACGGAAACGTGGCGCGCCTCGCACGCAACCCGGCCGCGAAGGTCTTCCTCGATCGCCAGCCGATCAAGATGCCCGCGTATGCGGGGCACCTGACGGATACGGAGATCTCGGACCTGGTTGCGATGGTGGAGTGGATCCACGAGGAGGGCGGCAAGCCAGAGTGATCGCCGGTATCGACCCGCCGTTCTTGAGGACGATACATACGTATCGTATCCTCATGGGATGCGTCTGCTGGCCGCCCATCTCCCGGGGTTCTCGCGGCAGGTGGCGCTCCGCGCGGCGGGGCATCCGCCCGCGACGTTCGTCGAAGGACGGGAGCTCGGGGACGCGGCGGAGTCTCCGCTCCGGTCGCCCGACGCGATGACGCGGGAGGCGGCGTGGATCGCGGTGGCGGAGGTGCTCTCCGGCTTCGGGCCCCGCGTGGAGATCGCCGCGGCCTGGGAGACCGGTTTCGTCGACGTGACCGGCGCGCGCGACGAGGGACCGCTCCCCGCGCGGCTGCGCGCCGCCCTGGCGCGCGCCGGGTTCGAGGCCCGGGCGGCGATCGCCGGCAACCGCTTCACCGCGCGCACCGTCGCCGCCTTCGGGTCGTTACGCCCTTCGGGCTCTCCGGGGGCCTCCCCCGGACCCCCTGCGCCCGCCGGGACCGTGGTGCCGCCGGGGGGGGAGCGCGAGGCGCTGGCGACGCGGCCGGTCGCGGCCCTCCCGCTCGACGCGCGGGCGGCGCAGGTCCTCGCGCGGCTGGGGATCGCCACGCTCGGCGACCTGGCGCGGCTGCCCGCCGACACGCTCGCGCGGCGGTTCGGCGCGCCGGCCGCGGGCTGGTCGGCGCGGGCCCGCGGCGACGACGCGACGCCGCTCGAACCGTTCCCACTCCCCCAGGCGCTGTTCGAACGGATCGAGCCCCCCGCGCCGCTCGACCGGCTGGAGCCGATCCTCTTCACCTTGAAGACGCTCGTCCAACGCGTCGGCGCGCGACTCGCCGGACGAGGGGCCGCGGCGGCGAAGCTGGCGGTGCACCTGGTGCTCGAGGAGGGATGGGGCGACGCGGGCGCAATCCGCCGCCCGGCGGTCTCGTCGCAGGCGGTCGAGATCCGGCTGCCGCGGCCGACGGTCTCGGCCCGGACGATCCTGGAGGTGGCGCGCGAGACGCTCGCCCGCGTCTCGTTGCCGGGGCCGGTGCGAGAGATCGCGCTGGAGGCGGTGGAGACGGTCCCCGCCCGCCGCACGCAGCGTTCCCTCGACGGACGCGCGATGCCGTTCCCGGAGCGGCTGGAGACGACGCTCGGCCGCCTGGCGAGCGCCTTCGGCGAAGAGGGGGTCTTCTCTGCGGCGCTCGCCGACGAATACCGCCCCGAGCGCGCCTTCGTCCGCGCGCCGCCGCTGCCGGAGCGCGATCCTCCCGATCGTACCGGCCATCGGTCTTCCGATCGTTCCGGCCCTTGGCCTTCTGCTCTTCCGCTGCGTCTGTTGCCGGTGCCCGAGGCGGTCGCCGTCGCCCGCGAAGGGGAGGCCGCCGTCCTGGTCGCGCGCGGCGCGCGGCGCCGGATCGTCGAGGCGTCGGGTCCCGAGCGGCTCTCCGGCGAGTGGTGGGAGCGCCCCTTCGATCGCGACTACTGGCGCGTGCGGACCGGCGGTCCCGAGGGCGCGGCGCGCTGGTGGATCTTCCGCGATCGCGACGACGGTCGCTGGTACCTGCACGGGCTGTTTGATTGACGGGGCCGGCGCACCGCGTGGCGGCGACTCGATTGCGCCATCGAGTTTGAACGGAGACCTCAGCGTAGGGTGCCGGCGCCGGCCACGGTTCCTGGAACCGATTGCGCGGCGGGACGCGTCGCGGCGTTTCGCGGGGAATTGACGCCTTGCGACCCCCGCTCCCGCTCCCTTCGGTACTCGAGGATCGCTTCGACGAGGAGAGCATAGGCCTCCTCCTCGCCGGCGGCCTTCTCCAGCGCGCGGATCCGGCGGTCGACATGCCGATCCATCAACCAGGCGGTCGTTGCACCAACGAGCATGATCCCTGCGGCGACGGCACTCGCGATTCCCAGTCCCAGCGCGGCCGGTGGTGCCGCGAGGGTGGCCACGAAACTAGCGGCCGCCAAGTCGACCGAGGCGAGGCCGGCGAGCTCCGCGACGATTCCAATGACGGTGGCAGCACGTTCCACCGGCTGCCCGCGACGGACGATCGCGCGCGCGGTTTCCCGATACGCCGCTCCGTGGATCGAGACGTTCCTTGGGGGTGCGATGATCGCGCTGCGCGCCACGTTCGCGAGCGAGCGCATGTTGTCCGCGTGTACGATCGTCGGCACGGTGGTGGATGCAACCAGGCAAGCGACTGCGATACGACGGGCGAATGGGGTCCGGTGTCGAGCCGTTCGGTTCATGGTTTCCACGCGTGCGGACCAAAAGCAACCGGGGTGCCATGACGGGTGGATCGTGAATTCACGTGCTTGCGCAGCGTGACCCCGTTCTCCGATGCCTCGCCTGGTAAGCGGAGTTTCTGCTCGAGTCAGGCGCGCGCGTCGTGAATCGCGGATATGTGTTCGACGGGCACGCCGCGGTGTCACTTTGTTTGATTGACGGCGATCGTGCGATCCTATCGGGAGCGATGGCGGACGAGGACCCGCTGGCGGAGGTGCTCGAGGCGCTCGACCGCAGCGTGGAGCAGGCGCTCGGGCTCCTGAAGCAGCTCCCCTTCGACGCGCTCGGATCGGAACAGCAGGGACGGGCGCTCGCGCTCGAGGTCGTCTGCCTGCGGCGCAAAGGGGACAGCGACGGGCTCGAGAAGCGCGTCACCGAGGTGATCGCCGGCAGCGAGGACGACGAGGAGCTGATGGTCGCGTTCGGCGTCGAGCTTTCCGACCAGGACGAGAACGAGCACGCCAAGGCCGTCTTCCAGCGGATGCGCGAGCGCCAGCCGCAGAACCCGGTCCCGGTCTTCTACCTGGGGGTCGTCCTGGAGCGGGAGATGGTCTACAGCGAGGCGCTCGAGCTCTACGAGAAGTCGATCGAGCTACACGAAGAGTTCGCCCCCGGTCACTGCCACCGCGCCGCCTGTCTCCGCAGCATGAACCGCCTGACCGAGTCGGCCGACGCCTACCGGCGATACCTCACCCTCGAGCCGGACGACGCGCAGGAGTGGATCTCGCTCGCGATCGTCGAGAGCGAGCGCGAGGAGTACGAGCGCGCGAAGGTCGCCTACGACAAGGCGGAGTCCCTCGATCCCGAGAACGTCAGCCTCCACTACAACCGCGCGGTCACCGCCCTGCGGCAGGGGGACGCCGCTGGCGTGGCGAAGAGCGCCGAACAGCTGGCGCGGATCGCCCCCGACGACTGGCGCACGGTGATGGCCTCGGCCTATCGCGTCGAGAGCGACGGGGACGTCAACGGCGGCTGGCTCGCCTGCGAGAAGGGGTACGGTCTCGCCCGGCGATCGTCGGATCCGCACGGGATCGCGATGGCGGCCGCCGCGGCGCTGGGATACGCCAACCGCCACGGGCTAAAAGGGCCGGCGGAGGAGCTGGTCGAGCAGGTCTTCCGCGACCAGGCCTTCTCTCCGGAGGTCCTGGTCGAGCTGCGCAGCCTCGACGGGAAGGAGCGCGAGGAGGCCGGGGACTGGATGGTGATCCTCGAAGGGGACGTCACCGACCCCGAGGTGTTCGAGGCGCTGTCGGAGGATGATCCCTACGGGCCGCCGTTCCGCTACTTCCGCAACTTCCGCGTCTACGCGCTCGACGAGAAGCAGGCGGGGCAGCTCGCCGCCGAGTTCGAGCGCCGCTGCGGCGCCGGCAGTCTTCGCGTCGACGCGGTGGAACGGATCGGCGACGTCACCGGCGTCTCCCTCGGCGTCTGGATGCGCGACCACGTCGCGAACACCTACTCCGTGAACGCCCCCGACGAGTGACGGGCGCTCGCGCGGGAGGCGGCCGCACGGGCCCCCCGATCTATTCGAAACGGGCGCTGGCGATGTCGGTGCCGGAGACGCCGACCTGCTGCCAGATCGCGAGCGCGCGCCCCTCGCCGTCGACGGCGATGCGCGGGTTCGCGGCGTTTCCGGCCGCGGCGTCGCTGATCCGCTGCGCCGCGCCCCAGCTCCCCTGGTAGTAGCGCGCGGCGTAGATGGCGTCCCGCGTTCCGTCGTTCTGCATCCAGACGACGAGGGCATTGCCCCGCCGGTCGAAGGCCGCCTGCGGATCGCGCGCATCGCCGCCGGCCGTCTCGACCGCCTCCGCCG
>CAYJRR010000140.1:0-11235 GCA_964372275.1 uncultured bacterium | reverse complement strand
CGAGGCGGCGACGCTGGTGCAGGAGCAGGCGCACGAGGACGCGAACATCATCTTCGGCGCCGTGATCGACGAATCGCTCGGCGACAAGATCCGGGTAACGGTGATCGCCACCGGCTTCGACCGCGAGCCCTCCGTCGCCACCGTCACGCCCCCCGAGCCGGTGGCCAAGCCCCGCCCCTACCAAACCCCCCGCCACGGCATCCCGGTCACCCCCGTGACCCGCGAAGACCGCGACATCCCGACCGTGATCCGCAACAAGCGCCGCGAGGAGACCGCCGAGGACCCGGTCCGCCTGGCAAAGGAGCTCGGCCTCCTCCCGCTGGGCGACGACGAGTACGACATCCCCACTTTCCTGCGGAAGCAGGCCGACTGACGGGGACGGCTCACCCCCCGCGAAGAAGCGCCAGCGTGGCCCGCACGCGCCGGGCGATCTCGTCGGGCGTGACCAGGCCCTTCTCGATCAGCAGATCGCACAGCGCGCGCAACGCGCGCCCTTCCGCCGTCTCGAGCGACAGGCTGGCCAGCGGATCGTCGAGCGGGACGGGCGTCGTCTCCGCCGAGCCGTCCGCGTCGTTGGTCGAGGCGCCGGTCAGCGAGTCGGGAGGGGACCCGTCGGCGGCGAGATCGCTGGCGTAGGTCGGCTCGCCCGGCTCGGTGGGCTCGTAGGCCTCGGGCGGCTCGCCGCGGGCGTTTCGAACGGCATCGCCGACGCCCCACGCCGGAACCCCCTCCATCGCGGCCACCGCCGCCTCCGCCGGACCCGGTTCCAACGGAAGCACCGGCCCGTCGACGGAGGTCTCCACCGACCGCTCGACGGATCGTTCGACCGATCGCTCGAGGGAGTCGCGCATGGGGACTTCGGTTTCGAGGCTGCCGACCGGGGCGGCGTAGGCCGCCTCCAACGGCAGCGCCGCGTCCATCGGCAGCTCTTCGAACGGCTCCGCGGGCTCCGCCGGCGGCTCGTCGCTCAAGGGGATCGGCTCCCCGACGCCTCTCGCAGCCGCCGCGTCGCCGTAGTAGAAGCGGCGGATCGCCAGCTCGATCGACGCGTCGCCGGCGACCGCGGGGCGGATCAGGTGGCCGGTCCGGAACTGGAGCTCGTCGAGGGCGTCTGCGTTGGTCGGATCGCTCATCGCCACGATCAGCGTGCGCTTCCCCGCGACCAGCTTCACCGCCACCGGAACCAGGTGGTACTTCTCCGCCAGATCGATCGGGACGAGCTCGAGCGTCTCCGGAAGGATCGAGACCTGCGTCAGGTCGAGGTTCGGGAGCTTGAGCTGCTTGGAGAGCGCCTTGACCAGCAGCTCCTCGGTGAGGAACCCCATCTGCACCAGGTGGTTTCCGAGGCGCCCCCCCCACTTCTGCTGCTCGCTCAGGCCCGCCTTCAGCTGAAACTTGTCGACGACCCCCGCTTCCAGAAGGATCTCGCCGAGGCGTTTCCGCTCTTCCATACGGTCGACGTCGATTCTACTGGAACTCGTGCAGCTCCGGGGGCCGATCGAAGACCAGACGGAAGCTCCCCGGATCGTCGATCGGATCGAGCGAGAGGTTTCCCAGGCCGATCTCCAGCACCACCTCCCCGTCGGGTCGCGCGACCACCGCGCGGATCGATTGCGGGAAGGCGATCGGCCCCGAGCCGGTCTCGATCCCGCCGTAGTCGCCCCAGGTCACGGTGAGCGCCGGCCGTCCGTCGTCGCCGAGGTGAACGCTCTTCACCGGATATCCCCCCGCCGCGTCGACCTCCACCTGCTGCACCGGACGGCCGTCGGCGCGAACCTCCAGCACCCGGACGGCCGGCTCGGCGGCCGTGGGGGGACCGCCGGCCGAGGCCATCGGCAGACTTTGAGACCGCTCCACGAGCTCCCCCGGCGCGAGCACGACCACCCAGCGCAGCATCGCCGGCAACGTCGAAAGCGGCACCGGGATCGGGGACCGACGAACGATCTCGGGCGAATCGATCGGACCACGCACCAACTGGTTCTTGAACGGTTGAAAGACCTGCACCAGGCCGTCGGCCAACAGGACGGTCGCCGCCGGCGTCCCCAGCGGCGTGAGGATCTCCAGCCGGGCGCGCTCGGGATCGGCCGCGGACAGGACGACCGCGCGGAACTTCCCGCCCGGCGCCCCTTCCATCCCGTCGGGGATGCGAACGCGCATCACGGCGTCCGCGCGCACCGACTTGAGCCGCATCGCGCGCTCGGCGAGCGCCTGCGCCGCCGGCCCACCGCCGGTCCGCGGCGGCGGCGACCCCAACCGCGCGAACCGCGAGCAGCCGGTCGCGGCGGCGAGCGAAAACAAGAACACTCCGGCCAAGACCGAGCGGGCGTTCACGAAGAAATCAATTCTAGCAGCAGGGCTCTGCGCGGATCGGTCCGGACTACCGCGCGGAGCCGGCCTCCCGCACCGACATCTTGACCTTCATTTCGCGGATCTTCGTGCGGATGCGCTCCGCCTCGTCGCCGTCGGCGCGCGCGGCGAGCGCGCGCTCGTAGTGCTCGAGCGCGTCGTCTTCGGCGTGGATCTTCCGGTAGGCGTCGCCCAGGTGCTCCAGGATCACCTGCTCTCCCGGCGAGAGCGCGATCGCGCGCTTCAGCACCTGGATCGCCTGTTCGTACTGCCCCTTCCGGAACAGCACCCATCCCAGGCTGTCGGTGATGTAGCCGTTCTCCGGTTTGAGCTCGAGGGCGCGGCGCACCAGCCGTTCCGCCTCGTCGAGCTCGTGGCCGACCTCGGCGAGCGAATAGCCGATGAAGTTCATCGCGTCGGCGTGCTCGGGATTGATCGCCAGGATCTTCCGCATCTGCGCCACCGAGTCGTCGATCTTCCCCAGCTTCTCGAACGCGCTCCCCAACGCGTAGAGGAGCTGCTCGTCGTCGGGTCGGAGCGCGATCGCGCGCTCAAGCAGCTGGACCGCCTCGTCCCCGCGCCGGCTCCGGGTCAGGACGTCGGCCAGCGTCGCCGTCAGCGCGCTTTCGCCGGGGGCGACGGCCAGCGCCTCCTCCAGTACGGTCGTCGCGCGATCGGGGTTCCCCAGCGTCATGTGCAGCGTCCCCATCCGGATCCGGGATCGGACGAAGACGTCGTTCGACCCCTCCCCCGCGCGCGGGATCTTGGCGTACTCCGCCAGCGCTTCGGCGGGGCGATCGGCCGACTCGAGCGAGAAGCCGAGGAAGAACCGGTCGAGGTGACTCGTCGGGTCGGACGCCGTCACCGATTCGAACATCTCGACCGCCTCCGCCTCGCGGCGCAGGTCGAGGAGGAGAAGCCCCGCCTGCCGGCGCACCGACAGGTTGGCGTCGTCGTAGTCGAGGTAGGAGAGGTACTGCTCCAGCGCCTTCTCCGGCTCCCCCTTCTCGGCGTACAGCTCCCCCAGCTGCCGGCGCACGTAGAAGTTCCGCGGCTGCGCCGCCAGCAGGTCCTCGTAGACGCCGATCGCGTCGCCGAGCCGCCCCGCCGACTGGTAGAAGGTCGCCAGCGAGTTGAGCGCCCGCGTGAAGCCCGGCCGGCGGCGGACCGCCTCCTTCAGGAACGACTCCGCCTCGACGAACCGCTTCTCCTGGGCCGCGAGCAGCCCCAGGTAGTAGTAGCCGACCACCGCGTCGGGCCGGCGCCGCACCAGCGTCTGCAGGACGTCGACCGCGCGCTCGTTCAGGTCGTTGTCGGCGAACAGCTTCCCCAGGTAGAGGTAGGCGTCCTCCTGGTCGGCGTCGAGGGCGAGGACCGCCCGGTACTCCGCCTCGGCGCGATCGATCTCGCGCCGGTCGCCGTAGATCTGCGCGAGCAGCATCCGCGCATCGATCGCCCGTTCGTCGAGGGCGATCGCCTTGCGGGCGGCCTCCTCCGCGTGGCGCGCGTCCCCCGAGCGGTAGAAGACCTGTGCCAGCTCCGAATAGAGGTAGACGGAGTCGTGGTCGTAGACGAGGGCGAGCTTCAGCTCGTCGGCGGCGGTCGACAGATCGTTCGCCTCCATCGCCAGCCGCGCGAGGCAGAAGTGCTGATAGGCTTTCGGGCTACCGGTGGAGACGGCCGGGGCGGCGTGGGGGGCCGCCGGCCGTCCGACGCGGACCGACCCCGCCCCCGCCCGGTGCGCGCAACCGGCCGCGGCCAGTGAAAATCCCGCGAACAGCGCCGCACCCACCCCGATCGCGCGGCCGACCCGAGCCATGACGACCATGATAACACCGAAGCTCCTCGGAAGGCCGCTCCCGGAGCGGCTTTCCGGACGGCCGCCAACGGTCCCGGAGGAGGGACCGAGAGCCGGTCGAAGCCCTAAGAATGCCGGCCGGTTAGCTCTTCCGGGCCGGGCGCGGTCCGGGGGTGTCGAGGGCGTTGAACAGCTCCGCCGTCTTCTCGTGGAAGGCGGCGGGGACGTAACGCTCGTCGCGCCTGCGGACCTCGTCGATCTTTCCGACCGATCCGCTGTGGATCATCGCCGTCAGCGTCTCCCAATCGTGCGGCCCGGACTCGCTGCCGTCGAGGCGCCGCACCATCCAATCGCCGGCCTCCCGCGGCACGCCGTCGAACAGCTCCTCCTCCAACGTCCGGGAACGGGGCGCGCCTCCAGCGGGGAACGGCTCGGCCTCCCGCGCGGCCCCCTTCGGCCGCGTGCGGGTGACGACGGTGACGAAGCCGCAGGACGGGCACGGAAAGCGGAGCTTCCCCTCCCCTTCCGACGACTCGACGTCGTCGGGGACCTCGTTCAGGCGGATGCACTGGACACACAGGACCTTCATGGCGCGCGCGCGGCCCACTCAATATAGGCGAGCGCCGCCAGGGCGAACAGGTTCACGAGCCCCAGGATCAGTCCCCACGCCCCCGAGCGCGACGACGTGGGCGGGAGCAGACCGTCGAGCTGCTTCAGGTCGAGCGCGAGCGTCACCGGAACGCGCCGCGGTTCGCCGTCGGCGGCCGGCTCCTCGAGGAGGACGTCGAAGGTGACCGCGCCGTTCGACACCCCGGCCCGTCCGACCGACGCGACCGTGAGGCGAGCGGCCGCCCCGTCCGGCGCGGGCGGAGGTCCGGATCGCCCCTTCTTGCGCGACGCGCTCGCGGGCGTCGCCGCGTCCCCTTCGCCGGCGGAGGCGCCGGCCCCCTCGGGAAGGAGCTTCGCATCCTCGAACCCGTCGGCGATCGAGCCGCCGTCGGGATCGCCCGCCTCCCCCTTCGCGGCCGGATCGTCTTCCCAGAACGAACCGCCGCCCAACGACGAGAACGACTCGGGGACCTCCTCCCCCTCCATCGATCGGAGCAGTTCCTCGGCCGTCTTGGAGACCGATGGCTCCGCGCCGGGCTCGCGGGCGGCGGCGGCGGCGGCGATCGGCTGCAACCCCGACTTGCGCGGCGTGCGAGGCGCCGGAGCGGGAATCGGAGGGGCGGCGGCCGGCTTGGGCTTGGGCTTCGACGCCGGTCCGCCGAACGGAGGGGCCGGAACCTGCGCGCGAGGCGAATCGGCCGGCGGTGTCGGCGGTGCGGACGCAGGCTTCGCGTCCGGGAGCTTCGTCGCCGGAGGCCCCCCCCCGTCGGGCGACGCTCCGGTCGGCGGCGCCGTGGACGGCGGGGCGGCGGGGGCCGCCGGCCGTAGCCCGGCTCGCGTGGCGCGCGAAGGGGCGCGGGGCAGTCCGGCAGGCCGGGTGCCGAGCGCCGGTTTGGACTCCGCCGGCGGATCGACGGAGCGAAGCAGGTCTTCGGGGGTCAGCACCGCCGCGGCGGGGGGCGGCAGGTCGACACCGACCGGCGCCGGGGCGACGGCGGCCGGCAAGGAGGGGGTCGATTCCGGCGCCTTGACGGGCGTGGCCGGCCGCGTTCCGCTTCGGGGCGCGCCCGGAAACGACGGCACCGTGAGCGGCGCGGGGGCGGAGGGGGCCGCGGCCGGCGCCGGAGGCGAGACCGCCGCCGGCGGCCCGACCTTCGGCGGCACCCCGACCCGCGCCGGGGCCTTCGCCGCCGGAACCGGAGCACCCGCGGGCGCCGCCGTCGCCGCCGGAGGCGCGGGGGGCGGCGGAGGGGATGAGAGGCCGGCGGCCTTCGCCGGAACGGGGGCGGCCGCGGCGGGCCGGGCCGGGGCCGCCGAGGCGACCGCGGGCTTGGCCGGAGTCGTCGACGCGACGGCGGGCTTCGGCGGAGCGGGCGGAGGGGGAGGCTTGCCCGGGACGGCCGACGCCGCGGACGGCTTGGCCGGAGCCGCCGTCGCTGCCGCCGGCTTGGCCGGAACCGCCGTCGCCGCCGCCGGCTTGGCCGGAGCCGCCGTCGCCGCCGCCGGCATGGCCGGAACCGCCGTCGCCGCCGCCGGCTTGGCCGGAGCCGCCGTCGCTGCCGCCGGCTTGGCCGGAACCGCCGTCGCCGCCGCCGGCTTGGCCGACCCCGCCGCGAGGGGCGCCCCTTTGGCTTCGTCGGCGATCTTCCCCAGGAGGTTCTTCACCACCGACTCACTCGAGACCCCCTCCTTCGAGTAGGTCCGCTTGATCGAGCCCGCCCCTTTCTTGGTCATCTGCTCACGCAGGTGATCGATCACCCGCGTGGTGATCTTGGCCAACGTCTCCGTGACGCCGTACCCCTCGACGCACGACGCCAGGATCACCGGCGCGTCGTGACGGCCCAGGAGTTGGGTCAGCCGCTCCACGGTGTCGATGTTGGGGAGGTCCTGCTTGTTGAGCTGCAGGACGAACGGGACTTCCGCGAGCGCGCGTTCGTAGAAGCCGAGGTTCTCCTCGAGGTTGTCGAGGCTCTCCAGGTTCGCGTCGAGCTGCTCCTTCTGGCTGTCGGCGACGAAGACGATGCCGTCGGCGTCCTCCAGCACGCGACGGCGCGTCTGGTTGTAGAAGACCTGTCCCGGCACGGTGAACAGCTGGAACCGCACGTCCAGGCCCGAGATCTTCCCCACGTCGACGGGGACGTAGTCGAAGAAGAGCGTGCGGTCGGACTCGGTCGCCAGCGAGACGAGCTCGCCGACGCTCTGGGGCAGCTCCTCGTGGATCTTCTGGATGTTGGTCGTCTTTCCGGAGAGGCCCGGGCCGTAGTAGACGATCTTGGCGACGATCTCGCGCTTGACGTAGTTCAGGATCGCCATGCGATTTGTGCGCGTTTCGGAGCGTAGCAGGTTCTCCCGGCGGAATTCTTACAGATTCCTGCCGGCCCTCGAAATGCTATACCCACCGCGTTTTCGGTGAACGAGGAGGACTTTGATGGCACCCCAGAACGTTCGTCTCGCGATCAACGGATTCGGCCGGATCGGGCGGTCCGTGCTGCGCGCGGCGATCGAGAATCGCGTCGCCGGCATCGAGTTCGTCGGCATCAACGACCTTGCCGACGCGGCCACCAACGCGCACCTGCTGCAGTACGACTCGGTGCACGGGACCTTCCCCGGGAAGGTCGAATCGCTCGAGGGCGCGATCGCCGTGGACGGGCACCGGATCCCGATCGGCGCCGAGAAGGATCCTTCCAAGCTTCCGTGGAAGGCGCTCGACGTCGACGTGGTGCTGGAGTGCACGGGCCGTTTCACCGATCGCGCCGACGCCGAGAAGCACCTCGTCGCGGGGGCGCGCCGGGTCCTGATCTCGGCGCCGGCGAAGAGGCCCGACCTGACCATTGCCTATGGCGTGAACCACGGCGCGTTCGATCCGACGTCCCACCGCATCGTCTCCAACGCCTCCTGCACCACCAACTGCCTGACGCCGATGGCCAAGGTGCTGCTCGACCGCTTCGGCCTTGCGCGCGGCCTGATGACGACGATCCACTCCTACACCAACGACCAGCAGGTCCTCGACCTGGCGCACAAGGACCTGCGCCGGGCGCGGGCCGCCGGCCTCTCGATGATCCCGACCACCACCGGCGCGGCGCGCGCCGTGTCGCTGGTGCTCCCGGAGCTGGAGGGGAAACTGGACGGGCTGTCGATCCGCGTGCCGACGCCCAACGTCTCGTTGGTCGACCTGACCGCCGAGCTCGGGGTCGAGGCGTCGGTCGAGGAGATCAACGCCGCGTTCAAGGCGGCCGCCAGCGGCCCGATGAAGGGGATCCTCCGCTACGAGGAGCTCGAGCTGGTCAGCCGCGACTTCAACCACGACCCGCACTCCTGCGTCTTCGACGCCACGATCACGCGGGTCCAGGGCCCCGGCGGCCGCGGGAAGTTCGTGAAGGTGATGGGCTGGTACGACAACGAGTGGGGCTTCTCCAACCGGATGCTCGACGTGGCGAAGCACATCGGCGCGCGGGCCTAGGGGACCGTCATGGCGATTCGGTTCGTGAACGAGATCGCGGTCGAGTCGAAACGGGTCTTCACCCGCGTCGACTTCAACGTGCCGCTGTCGGCCGACGGAAAGGTCTCCGACGACACGCGCATCGTCGAGACGCTCCCCACCATCAAGCACCTCCTCGAGCGCGGGGCGAAGGTGGTGCTCGCCAGCCACCTCGGACGGCCGAAAGGGAAGCCGGAGGCGAAGTACAGCCTGGAACCGACCGGGTCGCGGCTGGCGGAGCTCCTCGGCCGCGACGTCGTCTTCGCCCACGACTGCGTCGGAGACGGACCGAAGAAGATCGTCGGGGAGATGCGTCCCGGCGAGGTCGTCCTTCTGGAGAACACGCGCTTCCACAAGGGGGAGGAGGCGAACGACGAGGAGTTCGCGCGGGCGCTGTCCGCCTTCGCCGAGGTCTACGTCAACGACGCCTTCGGGACGCTGCACCGCGCCCACGCCTCGACCGCCGGGATCGCGGCGCCGGTGACGGAAGGCGGCGGCGCGGTCGCCGCCGGATTCCTGGTGAAGCGCGAGCTGGAGCAGCTCGGGCGGCTCAAGAAGGACCCTCCCCGCCCGTTCGTCTGTGTCCTGGGAGGGGCCAAGGTCTCCGACAAGATCGGCGTGGTGCAGGGGCTTCTCCGTTCGGTCGACGTCTTCCTCGTCGGCGGCGGGATGGCCTACACCTTCCTCCGCGCCAAGGGGATCGACGTCGGCGCCTCGAAGGTCGAAGCGGAGGCGGTGGAGACGGCGCGCGCGGCGCTCGCCAAGCTTGAGGCGGCCGGGAAACGGGTGCTGCTCCCGATCGACCACGTCGTCGCGGCGGAGATGAAGGAGGACGCCGCGGCGTCGATCGTCGCCGGACCGGCGATCCCCGCCGGCATGAAGGGGTTCGACGTCGGACCGGCGACGGTCGAAGCGTTCGAGCGCGAGATCCTCCGCGCGAAGACGATCTTCTGGAACGGTCCGATGGGGGTGTTCGAGATGGAGCCGTTCCGCGCCGGCACCGACAAGCTCGCCAAGTCGATCGCCTACTCCGGCGCGCTGACCGTCGTCGGCGGAGGCGATTCGGCGGCGGCGGTGGCGCGGCTGGGGCTCGGGCCCACGTTCACCCACGTCTCGACCGGCGGCGGCGCGAGCCTCGAGTTCCTCGAAGGGCTCCCGCTTCCCGGCCTCTCCGCCCTGGAGCGCGGATGAGCCGCCGTCCGATCGTCGTCGGGAACTGGAAGATGTACAAGACCGTCCCGGAGGCGGTCGCCTTCGCGATCGAATGGCGGAGCCAGCTCGACCGCCATCCCGGCGTGGAGATCGGCTTCGCCCCGCCGGCGCTGGCGGTCGCCCCCCTCGCCGAGCGATTCAAGGGGACCGGGGTGATCGTCGCCGGGCAGAACCTCCACTGGGAGGACCAGGGGGCGTTCACCGGGGAGCTCTCCGCGCCGATGCTCGCCGCGGCGGGGGCGCGCGCCGTGCTGGTCGGCCACTCCGAGCGGCGCCAATACTTCGGCGAGACCGACGAGACGGTATCGCGGAAGGTCGTTGCGGCGTTGAGGGCCGAGTTGGTCCCGATCGTCTGCGTCGGGGAGACGCTGGAGCAGCGGCGGCGGGGCGCGACATTCGACGTCGTCGACCGGCAGGTGGAGGCGGCGTTCTCGAACGTCCCGACCGATTCGATCGCGCGCTGCGTGATCGCCTACGAGCCGGTCTGGGCGATCGGCACCGGAGAGACCGCGACGAAAGAGCAGGCGCAGGAGGTCCACGCGCGGATCCGCGACGTGATCCGTGCCCGCGCCGGGCGGCCCGTCGCCGATGCGGTGCGGATCCAGTACGGGGGGAGCGTCAAGCCGGCGAACGCCGCCGAGCTGCTGGCGCAGCCCGACGTCGACGGCGCCCTGGTCGGCGGGGCGTCGTTGGAGGTCGCCTCGTTCGCGGCGATCTGCTCGGCGGTCCGCTGAGTCCGGAGTCCCGTGGAGGCCTTGCGCCGCGGCGCGGGCGGCTGGTAGATTCCGCGGCTCCATGAGCGCGTTCCTCTACGGCGTCGTCATCGCCCTGCACGTCCTGGTCTGTCTCGTCCTGGTCGCCGTCGTCCTTCTCCAGTCCGGCAAGGGGGCCGACATCGGCGCGGCGTTCGGAGGGTCGAGCCAGACCGTCTTCGGATCGCGCGGACCGACCACCTTCTTCCATTACGTCACCGGATCGGCGGCCGGGCTGTTCCTGCTGACGACCGTCTTCCTCTCCTGCAGCCCCTCGCCGTCGAGCCAGAAGGGCTCCGTCCTCCCCGACGACACGCCGGCCCCGGTCGAATCGCCCGCGGCCGCCACCGGGACGGGCGCGGCGATGGGCGTCACGACGAGCACCGGTTCCTAGTGCTACGATCGGGGGCATCCCGATGGGATTCCGCCTCCGTATCATCTCCGGACCGGGGCTCGGGACCGACGTCGCGCTCGACGCCCCCGAGACGACGATCGGTCGCTCGCCCGACTGCGGCCTGGTGATCAACGACGTCAACGTCTCGCGGCTGCACGCCAAAGCGACGGTGCGCGGGAACGCGGTGACGATCGCCGACGCCGGGAGCCGGAACGGAATCTTCGTCAACGACCAACCGGCGGCCGGACCGCAGGCGATCAAGTCGGGCGATCGGGTGACGGTCGGACAGTCGGTGCTGGAGCTGGTGTTCGACCCGCGCTCCGCGCCGCCGTCGGTCGCGCGGTCGGCCGCCGCCGCCGGAGGGCGTCCGGCGGTGCCGACCCAATCGATGGCGGCGAGGTCTGGAGGTCCGGTGACCCGCACCGCCCCCCAGGCGGGCAAGGCCGTCGCTGCAGCGCCCCCCGGCCGGGCGGCGGCGGCGAAGCCGGCGGCGGTCGCCGTGGCGCGAAAGTCCCCCCCGGCGGCCGGCGGCGCCAAGCCGGACTCCTCGGGGGGGTTGTTGAAGCTGGTCGCCTTTGCCGGCGCGGCGATCGCCCTGGCGGCCGTGGCCGCCTTCGTCGTCGGCGGCGCCGGAAATCCGACGGGC
>CAYJRR010000139.1:0-11345 GCA_964372275.1 uncultured bacterium | reverse complement strand
CGACGCCGCGGGGGCCATGCGTGAGCTGGACCTCGACGGCGAGGACCAGGCGGCACAGAAGCTGACCGATGCGGCGACGATCATCGCCGCGCAGCCGTCGGCACTGCAGCTGCGATTTCTCCAGACCTTGGTCGAGGTCTCGGCGGAGAAGAACAGCACCATCATCTTCCCGGTGCCGATCGACCTGTTCGAGCCGTTCCTCCGCGCCGCCGGGCGAACCGCGCCCGGCGCCGGCGCACCGCCCACCCGGCCGTGATCGCGTCGCACCGCCGATACCTTCTCGCCGCGGTCGCCCTGGTGGCGGCGACCGCGGTGGGGGAGGTGCTCCCGCGGCCGTACCGCGGTCTGTCGCTCGGCGATCTCCAGCGTGCGTTGCGCGTCGCGGACGGCAATCGGAACGAGACGCGGCAACGGCTGCGCGACGGTTGGAGACCCGCCGACGACGGGGTGGCGATCGCCCGCTTCGAGCGGAGCGCGGCGGAGATGCGGCGCGAGATGGTGGTTCGGGACGTCCAGACGGCGATGGTGCTGGCGCTGGGAGTCCTCTGCGGCGGTTGGGCGCTGTTCCGGGGATTGCCGACGGCGTGGCGGCGGCGCGGAGAGCGCCGGCGATCGGGAACGGTGGAGGTCGCGGAGGAGGAGACGCTGCACCTCACGCCCGAAGAGGCGTCGACGGCGTTGACCGCCCTCTACCCGGCGCGGCACCGCGCGATCGACGCGCTACGGCGCACGCCGCGGGTGCGGTGCATCTACTGCGACGCCGAAATCCGTCTGGAGACGCTCGGAAGAGTCGGACGCCGGGTGCTGCTCAAGCGCCCGCCGCCCGGCGCGGCCGACCTGCGGATCCGGCTGGGGGACGGATGGTGGGCGATCCCGGCGCCGGTCCCACCGTGCGCCACCTGCGGCTCCGCCGCCCCCGCCTAACGTCCGCGCGGGCTCCAGGTCGAATCGATGAGCCAGTCGAGATAGTCGCGGCTGCCGCCGACCACCTCCATCGCGACCAGCTCCGGCACGCTGTAGCTGTGGAGCGACTTGATGCGCGCGGCGACGTCCTCCACCAACCGGCGCCGAGACTTGATCACCAGCAACACCTCCTGCCCGTCCTCGATCTTTCCCTGCCAGCGGTAGATCGACCGGACCCCCGGGACGAGGTTCACGCACGCCGCGAGCTGCTCCTCCACGAGCGCGCGCGCGATCCGTTCCGCCTCCTCGGCGTTGGAGGCGGTGGAGAGACAGACGACGAAGTCGGTGGCCATGACGCGGAGGGTACCGTTCCGCCGCGGCCCGCGCTATCCTCCCCCGATGGCGCTTTCCCGGGCCCGGTGGACCGTTCTCCTCACCGTCGCCGCATGCTCGCTCCCCTCCCGCGACAACCCTCACGACCCGGCGGTGTCGCCGGTGGCGAGCCTCTACGCCGTCGACGCCGGCGACCAGGGCCCCTGCCTCTCCGCGCAGGCCCTTGGCAGCTCGCTCTCCAGCTTCGCACCGACGCTGACGATCGCGCGCACTCGCTGCATGGCCCTGGTGGCGCGCGATTCGCGCGATCCGCAGGGGGACGCGCTCGAGTTCCGATTCCGCCGCCTGGAGACCGACCAGGCGATCGATCTCGAGGGCGGCGACTGGTCCCTGGCCGACCTGTTCGTCCTCTCCAGTGCCGCGCTGCTGGCGCTGCCCCAGGAGCAGATCCTCACGTTCGAAGTCGCCGCCCGCGATCCCGCCGGCTCCACCGAGGTGGCCACGACCCAGGTCTCGATCTCCAACGCCCCGCCCGTCGCAATCGGCGATCCTCCCCGGACCGTGCCGGTCGGCGGACACGCGTGGTCGCCGGGAGCGTCCTACACGATCACGTTCGACGCTTCGCCCTCGTACGACCCGGATCGGACCGAGCTCGCCGAGTATTGCTGGAAGTTTCCCGCGAGCGCGACCAACGATGCCTGTTCCTCGACGGACTGGATCTGCCGCGAGACCCCCGACGATCCCTGTTTCACCCGGACGATCGCCGCCGATGACCGGCACCGGGTCGTGGCGCATCTCCGCGTAGGAGACGGACTCGCAACATCGTCGGTCGAGCAGGCGACCGTCGCGGTCACCGACCCGAACCTGTGGGGCGAGAACTGGTCGCTGACGATCAACGGAGAGACCGTCGGCCAGCCGACGCGATACGACGCGCAGCTGCGAAAACCGGACATTCCAGGCGCGGTACCCGGTATCAACGTCGCCGCCGAATACCGGGGAGCCGGCGGGCCTCCGCGGGTTGCGGTCCTCTACCGCGAGGAGTTCGGTGCCACGAACCTTCGCCTCAGTGACGGTTGGCCGGTGCTGACCTTCGACGACGGGATCGTCGTCCAGCCGACGCTCGGAACGGGAAAGGTCGGTATCGTCGTCGACGCCGTCCGCCAGCGGATCTGGACGGGTGCATTGGGCACGTACCCGTCGCCGACCTACCAGGCCTTCGCGTTCACGGGCTCGGCCCTCGAACTGGTGGCGAGCGGAACGTACGGTTCGCCGGGATATTACGTCGAGGGACGGCTGCTCTCCGCGGTCGACGGCGAGGGAAACGCGTGGTTCGCGCCGTTCGGCGAACAGATGGTGGTGCTGGATGCGCCGGTGACTGGCTCGCCCGGGGAGCCGTTCACGTTCGTTCCGGGCATTCCGTATTCGTTGCCGGACCGGGTCGTGACCGGTCTCGCTTCGCGACCCGGTTCGGGCGAGGTCTGGTCGGTCTACTCCTCGAGCCCATTCACCGGGATCGAGTCCGACGCGACCCTGGTCCGGCACACCGGCATCGGGCCTGCCGATGCGATTCCGTTCCCTTTGGGCGACACGCATGCGCTCGGACTGGCGTGGGTGGACTCCGACAGGCTCTGGCTGTCGCTCGGCGACCGTGGGCTGGTCCTGGTCAACGCGACGTGCCTGGCGTCTGGCGGCTGCGACCTCGATCAGGCGATCGAAGTGGAGATTCCGGACGCCGTCGACGCGGTGCACCTGGTCGCCGATCCGTGGTCCGGCACCTGCTGGGCGGCCGGGCTGTGGGAGGAGGATGGGCTACGAGCCGAGATCGACGGCACGCTGGTCGCATTCTCGGGTTTCGAATTCGAGGTTCAGTTCGTCGATCCCGACGGGGCGCTCTGGTTCTACGCCGACGACCGATTGGTTCGTGCGTCGATGCCCGATTCGAGCCGCGTTCTGGCGCGCGTTCCGCTGACGCCGGTTCATGCGGTCTCGGTCGACGCGGACACCGGAGGAGTCTGGATCCCCACACGGGGGCCGTCGACCCTGAACCGTGTGGCGGAAGACGGCCGGGTCGTCGTGTCGATGCCGGTCGAGCGGATGGGCAACGCGCTGGGTCCGCTGAGCCTGTTTCAGCGTTCGCCGGGCGGGACCGACGGATGGGCGTTGGCCTTGGACCCGTACGGCGGGACGCACAAAGGGATCTACCACGTCGACCTCTCCGACCCGGACGGGTCGACCACCACGCTGCATTCGTTCCTCGGGAGCTTCGCCGTCGACGGCTTCTTCTCGCCATCGGCGCCGCTTCCGCAAAGCACGCCCTTCCTCTGGTCCGCGACCCAGACCGCCTCGACGCCGCCGGTCGTGCGCGCGTTCACCCGTACGGGTCCGGTCGGATCCGGCTTCGCCCTGCCGTCTAACATTGCCGCGGCGGCCGTTTCGCACCGCACAAATCGCCTCTTCATCGCGGCGCGGAACGGAAACACCCTCGAGATCCGTCCCACCGCCGTTCCTGCCCCCGCGTATTCCTCCCCGATCGTCGCGACTTTCAACCTGGGAACGGAGCTTGCGCTGGCCACCGTCGCAACCTCCGACGACGGCTCGGGAGGGGACCTCTTCTGGGTGGTGCTGACCGACAACGTCGGAGGGTCACCGCCGTGCTCGGTCCACAACTTCACGTCGAACGTTCGCGTCTACCGAGACGACGGAACGGTATTCGGCTACTACCAGGGCGAACCGGGGGAGATCACCTCGATCGTCCCGCGGGGGCCGGACACCTACTGGATCACGGCCCGCCGCTGCGTCGCGGACGGCGAGTTCGCAACGCTGACGGTCGACCTGCGGCAATACGAGATCCGCCTCGGCTCCCCGGTCCGAACCGGGGAGGCCGTCGGGATCGGATCCGACCACCTGGTGTCGCCGGAGTCGTCGCCGCACTTCCCGATCTATCCGAACTGATCGGGACGCCGGGGCACCTTCGGCGGGATCAGGCCTTGCGCTTCTCGAAGTAGTCGCGCTTGCCCTTCTCGTTGGGCTTCATCGTGGAGGCGCCGGGCTTCCAGTCCATGGGGCAGACCTCGTCGCCGTGCTGGGAGACGTACTGGAAGGCCTGGATCACGCGCAGCGTCTCCTCGATCGAGCGGCCGACCGGGAGGTTGTTGATCGTCGCGTGCTGGACGACGCCGTTGGGGTCGACCAGGAACGCGGCGCGCAGCGCCTTGGTGCCGTTGAGGATCCCGAAAGCGGAGGAGATCGCGCCCCCCTGGTCCTCGATCAGCGGGTAGCGCAGACCGGCGACGCCCCCCTCCTTGACCGACTGCTTCATCCACTGGAAGTGGGAGAACTTGGTGTCGGTCGAGACGCCCAAGACCTCGACGCCGAGCTTCTTGAAGTCGTCGATCCGGTCGGACAGCGCCAACAGCTCGGTCGGGCAGACGAAGGTGAAGTCGGCCGGATAGAAGAAGAGCAACGCCCACTTCCCCTTGGTGTGCTCCGGGTAGTTGAAGTCGTTCTTGATGATCGGGTCGGCGCCGGGCTCGGCGGCCGGGAAGACGGCGGGGGTGTTCGGGAACTCCGGCCGCTTCTGCGCGACGGGGGTCTTGACGGGGTTGGTGGTCTCGTTGGCCATGGGAATCCTCTCGTGCGAGTCAGGAAAAGGTGACGGTGTTCCTACCATCGAAACCGCGCGCCGGCAACCGGAGCGGCCCTTCCGAGCGCTGGCTCCTTCCGGTCACGACTCCGGCTCCGACTCTCTCTCGGGGAAGGGAGAGGGAGCCGTGACCGGAAGGGAAGGGAGTCGGAGGGAGGTCGCAGGGAGGTCTAGGACTTGTCGCTGTCCTCGAACTCCGCCTCGATCACCCCTTCGTCCTTCTTCTTCCCCGGCTCGGCGCCTTCGGCCCCTGCGCCGTCCCCGCCCGGCGCCGCGCCGGTCTTCTTGTAGAGGGCCTCGGTCACCTTGAACAGGGCCGACTGGAGCGACTCGAGCTGGCGCTTGATCGCCTCCTTCTCCTCGCCCTTGAGCGCCCCCTTGGCGGCTTCGATGGAGTCCTCCAAGGTCTTCAGATCGCCGACCGGAACCTTCTCCCGGTTCTCCTTCACGAACTTCTCCGCTCCGTAGACCTGGGTGTCGAGCTGGTTGCGCAGGTCGACCACCTCCCGCCGCTTCTTGTCCTCGTCGGCGAACTTCTGCGCCTCCTTCACCGACTTCTCGACCTCCTCCTTGGACAGGCCGGTCGCCGAGCTGCGGTCGATGACGATCTTGGTCTCCTTGCCGGTGCCGAGGTCCTTGGCCGAGACGTTGACGATGCCGTTGGCGTCGATGTCGAACGTCACCTCGATCTGGGGCACGCCGCGCGGCGCCGGCGGGATCCCGGTCAGGTTGAAGCGGCCGAGGGTGCGGTTGCCGGCCGCCATCTCCCGCTCGCCCTGCAGCACGTGCACCTCGACCGACGTCTGCCCGTCCTCCGCGGTGGAGAAGGTCTGGCTCTTGCGGATCGGGATGGTGGTGTTGCGATCGATGATCCGCGTCATCACCCCGCCCAACGTCTCGATTCCGAGCGACAGCGGCGTGACGTCGAGGAGCAGCAGGTCCTTGACCTCGCCCGCGAGAACGCCGGCCTGGACCGCCGCGCCGACCGCCACCACCTCGTCGGGGTTGACCGACTTGTTCGGCTCCTTGCCGAAAAACTCCTTCACCTGCTTGTGGATCATCGGAACGCGCGTCGATCCGCCGACCATCACCACTTCGTCGATCTGTCCCGGCTCGAGCCCGGCGTCCTTGAGCGCCTGGCGCACCGGTCCGAGCGCGCGCCCGACCAGGTCCTCGATCAGCCGCTCGAACTGGCCGCGGGTCAGCTTGTAGTTGAGGTGCTTCGGTCCCGCCTGGTCGGCGGTGATGAACGGCAGGTTGATCGTCGTCTCCGACATCGACGACAGCTCGATCTTGGCCCGTTCTCCCGCCTCCTTCAGGCGCTGCAGCGCCATCGGATCCTTCGAAAGGTCGATCCCGTAGTCCTTCTTGAACTCCGCCACCAGCCAGTCGATCACCCGCTGGTCGAAGTTGTCGCCGCCCAGGTGCGTATCGCCGTTGGTCGACTTCACTTCGACGACGTTGTCACCCACCTCGAGGATCGAGATGTCGAACGTCCCGCCGCCGAAGTCGTAGACCGCGATCGTCTCCGACTTCTTCTTGTCGAGGCCGTAGGCCAGCGCCGCCGCGGTCGGCTCGTTGATGATCCGCTTCACGTCGAAGCCGGCGATCTTCCCCGCGTCCTTGGTGGCGGTGCGCTGGCTGTCGTTGAAGTAGGCGGGAACGGTGATCACCGCCTCGGTGACCGGCTGTCCGAGGTAGGCCTCCGCGCTCTTCTTGAGCTTCTGCAGGACCATCGCCGAGATCTCCTCGGGGGAGTAGATCTTCCCGCGGATCTCGACCCGGGCGTCGCCGTTCTCGGCGGCCACGACCTTGTAGGGGACCATCCCGATCTCTTCCTTCACTTCGTGGAACTTGCGTCCGACGAAGCGCTTGATCGAGTAGACGGTGTTCCGCGGATTGGTGATCGCCTGCCGCTTGGCGATCTGTCCGACCTGCCGCTCGCCGTCCTCGGCGTAGGAGACGACCGAAGGGGTGATCCGGCTCCCCTCTTCATTGGTGATGACGACGGGGTCCCCCCCCTCCAGCACCGCCACCACCGAGTTGGTCGTTCCGAGGTCGATTCCGACGATCTTTCCCATGGGCGTACGAGGCTCCTTTGCGAGGACCCATGCCTAACCATCGGGGCGACCCCCTGTCAACGCGTGGAGCCCAAATGGTCGCGTTCTTTTTACCCGTGGCGCCGCCCGGGTGGGATACCGACAACCCACCGATTCGTCTCGGGTGACTGAAAATCCCATATGGAATCCGCCAAGTTGCCTCTACTGCGACGGGAACGGTCCGGCACGCCGGCTGCAAAACCGCTCGGTCGATTCAGAACCGTTGGGGGGTCGTCATGGTCAGCCAGGTTTCGGTTCGTGTCGTCCTACTCTCCTCGATCGCGGCGTACGCCGCCGGCTGCGGCGCCAGCACCGCCTCGCGCCCAGGGGAGACCGATTCGGCGCTCGCGCTCACGTCGGTCTCTCCGGCCGCGATCAAGGCCAACTTCGATGGGCGCCTGCTCCTGACCGGCGCCGGGTTCGTCGAAGGGGCGACAGTCCTGGTCGAAGGGGCGCCCGCCTCGTCGATCGGCGCCTCGGTCGAGGTGGTCGACGAGTGGACGATCGCGCTCGAGATCGACTACGCGGGACAGCCGCTCGAGGCTGGCGACTACCACATCGAAGTCGAGGTCGGCTCGGACCGGTCCGATTCGAAGACGGTCCACGTCCGGCCGATCCTGTTCGAGCTGCAACACGTGCGGACGCTCCCGGGGGTCTTCCACCGCGACGGTGGGTTCCTCGACATGTGGGTGATGCCCGACGATTCGCAGAACGCTCTGATCCGCCCCGGCCACGAACTGGCCGGCGCCGGCGGGCTCGGCGACGCCAACTTCCGGTGGGACAACGTCACGCTGACCCGGATCGGGACGACGATGCCGGTCGCCCCGGACACCGCCGGCGTGGCCGACGTCTACTTCGAGCCGGTCGGCACGATGAACCCGCTCTCGGTGGTGCTGACGATCGACCAGTCGGGATCGATGATCGGCCTCGGAGTGAATCCGGTTCCGTCCGATCCGAACGACGAGCGAGTGAACCAGTCGCAGGCGTTCGTCGACCGCATGGGGGCGATGGACGAGGCGTCGGTCTACCGCTTCCAGGGCGAGGCGGGAGCCGTCTTCCCGGTGATCGGATTCTCCAGCGACAAGACGGCGCTGAAGGACGCGCTCGACACGCTGCGCGAGACGGAAGGGGGGAACACGCCCCTCTACGACGCGATGATCGAGTCGGTGGAGGCGCTGGCGTCGAAGTCGGGCAAGACCCGCGCGGCGATCGTCCTGACCGACGGCCGCGACACGACCTCCGGCGCCACCGCCGCCGACGCGATCAACGCCGCCCGCGCGGTGAACGTCCCGATCTACGCCATCGGTCTCGGGAACCCGAACGACGCCAACTCGCTCGACAAGGAGGCGCTCCAGAACATCGCCGACCAGACCGGCGGGCGCGTCTTTTTCGCCGAGGACGCGAACGCACTCGAAGGGATCTTCGACCAGCTGACGGCGCTGCTCGCCGACAGCTACCGCCTGGAGTCGGCGTTGCAGATCGACCCGCCGCTCACCGCGAGCGGCAGCTACCGGATCGAAGGCGACATCACCGCGGAGGTCGACGGCGAGTCGATCACCATCCCGATGCCGGCCTTCAACGTCTCGGTACTCGACTGACGCTACATCCGTATCGTAGTCTGACGGCATGGGCGAAAGCGGCGGCCCCGGGTCCGTGCGCCGGATCCTGCACGTCGACATGGACGCCTTCTTCGCGTCGGTCGAGCAGCGCGACCACCCGGAGCTGCGGGGGCGGCCGGTGGCGGTCGGCGGCGATTCCGGACGCGGCGTGGTCGCCGCCGCGAGCTACGAGGCCCGCGTCTTCGGCGTCCGCTCCGCCATGCCGATGTCGCGCGCCCTGCGCCTGTGCCGCGACCTGGTGGTGGTCCGGCCGCGGTTCGAGAGCTACAAGGCGGTCTCCGACCGGGTGTTCGAGATCTTCCGGACGGTGACGCCCCTCGTCGAGCCGCTCTCGCTCGACGAGGCCTACCTCGACGTCACCGAGAACGCCTGGGGGGAGCCGCTCGCCCGTGAAGTGGCGCGGCGGATCAAGCGGGAGATCCGCGCACGCACGGGGCTGACCGCGTCGGCCGGCGTGGCGGCGAACAAGTTCCTGGCGAAGATCGCCTCGGGCTGGCGGAAGCCGGACGGGCTGACCGTCATCCCGCCGGAGCGCGCCGATTCCTTCCTGCGCGGGCTCCCCGTCGACGCGCTGTGGGGGGTCGGCCCGAAGACGGCGGCCAAGCTGCGGGGGATGGGGCTGGCGACGGTGATCGATCTCCGCCACGCCGATCCGGACCGGCTGCGCGCGGCGGTGGGAAGCTTCTCCGAGACGCTGATCGAGCTCGCCCACGGCCGGGACGAACGCCCGGTCGAGCCGGAGCACGAGCGGAAGTCGGTCGGATCGGAAAACACCTTCGAGGTCGACTTGACCGAAGCCGCGCGCATCCGCGCGGAGGTCGAGGCGCTGGCCGCGGATGGCGCGGAGTGGCTGGAGCGCAAGGCGCTCTTCGCGCGCACCGTCATCCTCAAGGTTCGCTACGCCGACTTCACCACCATCACCCGCAGCGACACGCGGGATCCGGCGACGAGGGAACCGGCCGCGCTAGCCGCCCGGGCGGTCGACCTGTTGCGCAAGACCGAGGCCGGCGCACGACCGGTCCGACTCCTCGGCGTCTCGTTCCACGGGCTAAGGGACGGTGCGGAAACGGCCGCCGACCCGGAGCCAACACCGGTTCGCCGCGATCGGGCCGACGCGAGGCAGCTTCGGCTGCCGTTTGGTATCCTCGAACGATGAATCGACGGTTCGGGTTCGTCGCCGCGGCGGTGGCGCTGGTGGCATGCGGGGAGCTGCTCCTCCGTTTCAAGGTGGAGGAGGAGATCGACCCACAGACGATCGACGGTCAACTCACCCCGTGCGCCCTCCTCAACGCCGTCGGCGTGCCGTTCTCGGTGCAGATCACGGCGGAGGAGGACTTCCCCGAGCAGGACACCGACGTCGAGCACATCAAGACGGCCAAGATCCGATCGCTGACGCTGTCGATCACGGCGGCGTCCGCCGAGCCCGACTGGGATTTCCTCGACACGCTCGAGCTCTACGCCGAGGCGGACGGGCTCGAGTCGAAGCTGTTGGCATCGATCGGAGAGGGGACCGACTCGGGAAAGCCGATCCCGGCGAACGCGACGACGCTCGACATGGACTCGGCGGGCCTGAACCTCGCTCCGTACATCAAGGCGAACGGCGGCTTCACGATCACCTCGGAGGCGACCGGCTGCGCGCCGCAGCAGGACGCGACGTTCGACGGAGAGCTGGTCCTCGACATCACCGCCCGTCCGCTCTGACGGCCGCGGGCGTCTCAGCGTCCGGGGGTGAAGACGGTGCCGGGGAGCCACTCCGCGGCGATCCCGGCCTTCGGCGCGACGTACTCGAGATAGCTCTCCCGGAACGGCCGCGTTCCCCTCACGAACATCTGCCGGCCCGCATCGCGGTCGGAGTCGTAGAGACGCACCACGCCGGCGCGGTCCTTCCAGACCAGCACGACGTGCCAGCCGATGAACTGTGGTTGCTCCAGGTAGACGTTGAGCGGGAACAGCTCCCCCGGCGCGAGGGTCCCGAGCAGCTCGGACGGAGTCTTGGCCGCGGTCTTCCGGGAACGGAAGCCCGCGGCGCGAACCATGCGCGAGATGTCGCCGTCGGTCGACCCGTCTCGGCCGCCGACGTAGGTCCGGTAGAGGACTTCGCTGACGCGGTGAAGATCGCCGGCGGTCAACGTGCGGCGCTCGAACCGGCGGCGCGCGAGGTCGATCGCCTCCCGATCCCGCCCACGCGCCCTCTCCTCGAGTCGATCGAGGAGGCGCGCGAACCGTTCGGGTCCGCCGACGATCGCGGCGGCGAGCGCGACCATCGCCCCGCACTTCTCCTCGTCGTGGAGCGTCGAACGGAGGCGATCCTGCTGCGCCAGGCCGCCGAGCGTCGCGACGGCGTCGAGCCAATCGCCGGTCATCGGCAACGGATCGTTCTCCCGCCAGAGCCGCGCGGCCGCCGGGCCGTGCTCCGCGGCGCGGCGGGCTTGGTCGATTGCCGAGCCGGCCAGGTCGATCGACGCCGGCGTCGGCCGGGGGCAGGCGGTCTCCGATCCGGGGGCGGCGTTCGCGGCGGTCGTCGCCATTGGCGCGAGGACGAGCGCGGCGGAAACGATCGACCGTCGAACGGAAGGACGCATCGGGGCCGCCGGCCGTGCATCGCGCGTGCCGGCGGCGGCGGATGGAAAACCGAGGGGAAGCAGCGGCTTGGGGCGGGCCGGGGGCGGGCGGGGGGGGGGGGGGGCCGGCGGCGGGGGCGGGGGCGGGGGGGGGGCGGGCGCGGCGCCGCGGGCGGCGGGGGGGGGG
>CAYJRR010000138.1:0-11400 GCA_964372275.1 uncultured bacterium | reverse complement strand
AGCAGCCCCTTCCCCTCCGTTCTCGGACGCGAGTTCGACTCTCGCCGCCTCCACCCGAAGGGTCCCGATCTCGCAGCGAGATCGGGGCCCTTCCTGTTTCGGCTCGACCCAGTGGATCGGGCGCTGCTGGTTGAAGACCGGATCGACGTTTCCGTCCGCGTCGATCTTCACCAGCGTGAAGGACGCCTCTCCCGCGGTGTCGGATCCGGCGGCGAAGGACGAGGCGGACGATTGCGCCTCGACCGCCGGCTTGGCGAGAGCCAGGGTACACGCGGCCAGTCCGACCACGAACCATTCGCCTGTGGCGACGGCGGAGAGCCGAATCGATCGGTTCATGCGCGGACAATAGCAAGCCGCCCCCTCGGGGTGTCAGTTCGAAGCGGCGCGTGACTCGAGCTTCGCGAACCACTCCGGCGTGGCGATCGATTCGAGGAGGCGCACCGTCGTCGCCGGGAAGAGGCGCACGCCCAGGCGCTCCGTCCGGGAGAGGGCGGAATCGGCGCCCGTCTCGAGCGGGGAGACGCCCTTCGCCAGGAACCAGCGCGCGACGTCGAGTCGGCAGGGAGGATCGGGCCGATCCAGCTCGCGCTCGAGCCACGGCGGCACGCCCAAGCCGAGGCGGCGCCGGACCAGCACCGGAAGCGCGGCCTCGCCGAGTCCCGTGCAGCGGCCCACCTTGACCGTTCGTGCCCGCTCGTAGAGGTCCTCGGGGACGAAGACCGCGACATAGCCGGCGCCCGCCCACTGGACCGCGCGCGCGTCGTCGAGCCACGCGATCTCGTGGGGTGCCGGCCAACCCTTCAGGTCCTGTCTCGCCTCCGCCGCCGCGTCGTAGGCCCGCCGCTCGGCCCGGAGGATCGCGTTCCCGACCATCGCTCCGATCAGGAGCTCCGTGCTGTGGCACAGGTACGCGAGCTGGCGGACCTCCGCCGAAGCGGCGGCCGAATCACCCCTCGCACGCGCCGCGAGCAGGCGGAGCTTCGCCCAGGTCAACAGGTGAAGGAAGTTGGGGATCGGCAAGGACTCGAAGCGCGGTCGATCGATCTCTTCCAGCGGTCCACCCGGAATCACGTTCCAGCGGCCGAACCGGGAGAGACCGGCCATCCAGGAGAGATCGAGACGCGAGAAATCCACCTCGCCGGCATGGTCCACCCAGTCGTCGCTCCATTTCTTCACCGCGTCGGCGAGCGCGTCGGGAAGCGCGAGCTCTTGCGACGCGCTTCGGCGGGGCTCCGTATCCCAAGCGACGCGCGGATTGAGCCACGGTCCGGCATCGAGGTCGGGACGGGTCGCGGCGAAGAACGGATCGGCGTCGACCTTTCGGCCCAGGTCCACGTAGACGGGCAGGGCGCGCTCGGCGCCGGCGATGAGCCGCTTTCGGTCGTCGTCCGCTTTCCGGTGAACCCTCGAGATGAAAACACGGGCGGCAACCCCGCCGGCGACCAGTACCGTCGCCACCACTCCGAAGACGATCGTCTTGCGTGTCATGCGACGCGATACTACCGCCAGCCGTCCGTCGCGCGGCATCGGGCGGCGGCTTGACCGGGTGGGGTCGGCATCGCATCGTGGGCGCGTGGCGCGGCACTCGCTGGAAGAGCACATCGGGGAGGTGGAGCTGCGCCTCGAGGGGCAGACCTTGGCCGAGCTGTTCGAGGAGGCGGCGCGGGCGATCGCGGAGCTGATCGGCGGCGCCGCGGCCGAGCCGCCCCCCGCGTCGCCACGGCGTGACGAGGTGCGGCTCGAAGCGCCGGACCGGGACGCGCTGCTGGTCGAATGGCTGAACGAGCTGATCTACCGGTCCGAGCGCGACCGGAGCGTCTTCGGGGACGCCCGAGTGGAGTGGATCGACGACCGGAGCCTGCGGGCCACGTTCGCCGGCCGGCGGGTCGAGGAGCCTCGACTCCACGTGAAGGCGGCGACCTTCCACGGGCTTCGCATCCAAGAGACCCCGGGCGGCTGGGCGGCGCACGTCGTGCTCGACGTCTGACCGGATCGAACGAATGACCGACCTCGCCACGCCCCGACGGATCTCCCCCGGTATCGCGGAGATCCCCCGCGACGAGACGCGCGGGATGCGCGTTCCGATCCGCCTCTTCGCCGACGACGAGCTGCTCGAGGCGATGCGCCGCGACCGGAGCCTGCAGCAGCTCGCGAACGTCGCCACCCTGCCGGGGATCGTGCGCGCGGCGTACGGCATGCCGGACATGCACGAGGGGTACGGCTTTCCGGTCGGCGGCGTCGCCGCCACGCGCCTGCCGGACGGGGTCGTCTCCCCGGGAGGGATCGGCTTCGACATCAACTGCGGCGTCCGGCTGCTGGTGTCGGATCTGGTCCTCGACGCGATCCGCCCGCGCGTCGAGTCGCTGGTGCACGGGATCAGCCGGAGCGTCCCCTCGGGATATGGACGTGGCGCCCGGCGCAGGCTCGACCGCGGCGAGCTCGACCGCGTGTTGAACGAAGGGGTCCCCTATCTCGTCCACGAGCACGGGATCGGGCGCGAGGAGGACCTGGAGCTCATCGAGGCGGGGGGATGCCTCCCCGACGCCGACGCGGCTGAAGTCTCGGAGCGCGCGAAAGAGCGCGGACACGACCAGCTCGGCACGCTCGGCGGCGGGAACCACTTCCTCGAGGTGCAGGTGGTCGAGCGGATCTTCGACGGGACGGCGGCGCGCGTGCTGGGGCTCGGCCCCGGCCGGGTCGCGGTGCTGATCCACACCGGCTCGCGCGGACTCGGCCACCAGGTCTGCACCGACTACGTCCGCACCATGGACCGGGCGATGGCGTCGTACGGGATCGTGCTCCCCGACCGGCAGCTCGCATGCGTCCCGTTCTCCTCCGACGAGGGGCGTCGCTACTTCGCGGCGATGTCGGCCGCGGCCAACTTCGCCTTCTGCAACCGGCAGTCGATAGCAGTCCGGGTCCGGGAGGTGTTCGACCGCGAGCTCGGAGACCTGCCGGGACACCGGCTCCGGCTCGTCTACGACGTCGGCCACAACACCGCCAAGGTGGAGCGGCACGGCGGCGAGACGCTCTGCGTGCACCGGAAGGGGGCGACGCGGGCCTTCGGTCCGTCGGCGCCGGAGCTTCCGGCGGCCTACCGGTCGATCGGTCAGCCGGTCTTCATCCCGGGGAGCATGGGGACGGCGTCCTACGTCCTGGTGGGGACCGACGCGTCGGAGGAGCTTTCGCTCTCGAGCGCCTGCCACGGAGCGGGCCGCGCGCTCTCCCGCGGCGCGGCCAAGCGGCGCGTCTCCGGCGCCTCGATTCGGAAGGAGCTCGAGGCGCGCGGGATCGTCGTCCGGTGTCCCTCGGCGGCGGAGCTGGCCGAGGAGGCGCCGCTCGCCTACAAGGACGTCGACCGGGTGGTAGACGTCGTCCACGAGGCGGGGCTGGCGCGAAAGGTGGCACGTCTGGTGCCCGTCGGCGTCGTCAAAGGGTGATGCGCGCCTTCATCGCCTGCGACCTGGAACCGGAGGCCGAGCGCCGGCTCGAGGAGGTGCGTGAATGGGCGCGTCGTCGCGGAGGTCCGGCGAGCCTGGACGCGTCGTGGACGCGTCCGCCGTTCCACGTGACGCTGAAGTTCCTCGGCGAGGTCGACGAGGCGTGGACCTCCGCACTGAAGGTCGACCTCGACGCCGTCGCAATGCGGCACGCGGCGTTCGCGATCGAGGTCGGCGGATTCGCCCTGTTCCCGCCTCACGGCAGACCGCGCGTGCTGGTGGCGAGCGTGGCGCGCGGCGACGGGGCGCTCGTGCGGATCGCGCGCGACATCGACCGGACGCTCGCGGCCCGTGGATTCCCGGCCGAGACGCGTCCCTTGAGGCCGCACGTCACCTTCGCCCGGCTCCGTCGGGGCGGCTCGCGCGCGTTGGCGCGGACGGTGGGCGAGCTGGCGTTGGCGAAGTGGGACTCGCCTGCGGTGTCCCGCGTCGGTGAGCTCGTTCTCTACAAGAGCGATCTCCGGCCCGAAGGGGCGCTGCACGTCCCCCTCCACCGCGCGCCGCTCACCGGCCGCGGCGGGTCGTAGCGGTCTGCCGGGACCACGAGGCATCGGGCCAGGCGATCACCGACGGGCTGGAGACGCTGAGCGAGGCATCTCCAAGCACCGTGCCGTCGACGACAGTGTCGAAATCGCCGTCGGCGATCACGGTGATTCCGTCGGCGGTGACGCCGCGACGGATGACCTCGGTTCCCGCCTGGTTCTTCGTGACGTAGAGCCAGACATCGCCGCCGGAGGAAACGAAAGCCGACGGGACGCCCCCCGACCCATCGCTCACCGACCGGAGGCCCGGGTCGTCGGGACTGGCGTAGGTGCCGTTGAGCGATGACGAGACGAATACCGCGACGCTCGGTCCCATCGAGACGTAGAGAAGGTAGTCGCTCGATCGTTGGATGACGTCCGGATCGCTGAAGGTGCCGCTCGAAATCTCCACCGCCGCGCGTGCCCCGGTGACCTGCGTGAATGCCGACAAGGAGGCGTCGTCGTTCTCCGCCGAGTGGATCTCCTTGGTACACGGGTAGCTCGAACACCCGGCGGGGTCCTGGCCGATGATCCCGGGCAGGTAGAACAGGAAGAGCGATCCTTCGTCGGCGAAGAGCGCCGGATCGACCCATCCGCCGGTGTCGGTGGCGCTCGACAGCGACGCCGAGATCTCGTCGACCACCTCGAAACAGGCGTTCAGCTTCTTCACGTTCGAGCCGGTTCCGCCGGCGTGAAACAGGTAGAGGAACCCGTCGAAGAGGCCGAGATCGGGGACGCTCCCGGCGAACGGCTCGAAGGCGTCGATCGTCGTCCAGACGAGTCCGTCGTCGGAGCCCGCCAGGCGCACCGTGTGGTTCGCCGGATTGCCGCAGTCGGAGGCGCAGGAGTGGAACGCCATGAGATGGTCGTAGGTGACGATTCCGGAGTCGTCGCACGCCGAGGCGCCGTCGTCGTCGTCATCGGACTTTCCCGTTTCCGGGTTGCAGCCCAGGGCGAGCAGCGAGACAACGAGTACCGCGACGGTCGACGGACGAAGGCGGTCACGCATGGCGGCGACGATACCAGGATCCCCCATCATCGACCCGCACCGCGAGCCGGTCCGCTACCTCCTTGGAGTCGCTCTGTGCGCGGGGCTCGGAGGATTCCTGGTCTGGGGAGGCTGCGAATACGACCGCCGGGCGCGCGCGGTCGGACGCTGGCCGACGGTCGAGGCGACCGTCGACTGGGTGCGCGTCACCGACGGCCTCGTGATCAATCCCGGAGCCAGCCGGCACCGGCCCGGCTTCGAGCTCCGGGTCTCGTACCACTACTCTGCGGGCGGGGAGCGCCACGACGCCGAAGAGGCGGTGTTCGGCGCGAGCGACCTCGCCGAGGTGGAGGCGGAGCGGGCCAAGTTCGGATCGACGATCCGGGTCCACGTCGATCCCCGGGATCCGTCGCGCTCCCACGCGCGTCCGCCCCGGCCGTCGCGGGGGATTCACCCGGCGGTCGTCATCGGCGGTGTACTGCTCGTCCTGGCCGGGGTCGGAGTGGGCGCCGGACTCGGGGGGCAACCGATACGATCGGCGAAAGGGGATCGGCGATGAGAAGGACGTTGCTGGGAGTCGGCGTCGCGATGGTGCTGTCGGCGTGCGGAGGGACGACGCTCAACGTCTACAACGAAGCGCGGACCGACCTTACGATCGAGATCGGGTCGTTGAAGGCCCCCGTTCCGGGCCGGACCACCTACACCCAGATCCGCGGCTCCTGGAAGGCGGGCTCGAAGGTGGTGGTCCGGTCCGGCGGCACGATCCTGGAGGAGGTTCCGATCACCGCCCGGGAAGCGGGGAAGACGCTCGTCTACAACGTCCAGGGGCTTTCGCCGCTGCACGTGGTCGACTACTCCGGCGCCTACGCCGTCGAAGGGAGCACCCCGACCGCGCCCGGCGGCCGGCCGTTCAAGGTGATCGCCTCTCTCCAGGGGCAGCGGCTGTACGTCGCCCCCGGCGGCACGTTTCTCAACGCGAACGAGGCGTTTCCCCGGGTCGTCGCCAACGGCGCGAGAGTCTTCCGCCTCGAGATCGTTCCACCCAGCCTGGCCACGCGGGGGATCGACGACTTCCTGATGCAGTCGCTGGCGACCGACGTCACCATGCGCGAGCACATCTACTTCCCGGAGCGATAGCGCGCGGCCTACTCGACGACCCAGGTCGCCTTTTCCAACACCACCTGCTCCCCTTCGGCGCCGGCGACGGCCGGCGCGGGCGGGAGCACCGGTTCGGGAAGGAGCTTTTTCCGGCGGAGCAGGCCGGTGACGCGCACGCGCCTCCCGTCCACCTCGCCGCTCCAGGCGTCGAGCCCCTCGACGTACACCGGCTCCCCGTCGTCGGCGAGGACGACCGCGCCCCCTTTGGCGTTGCGAGCCGTCCCGACGATCGTCGTGGTGCGTTTCGGACAGGCGGCGAGCGGCAGCGCGAACGCGAGAAGGAGAAGGATCGCGGGTCGTAGGCGCGTCGGCATCGCCGCCGACTATAATCGCGGTCCGATGAACGTGCTGACGATGGAGTGGGAGCCTCCGTTCCTGCCGGCGGTGAAGAGTCCGGAGCTGGAGGGCCGGGCGAAGCGCCGCCTGGGCAGCGTTCCGAGCTATCTGTCGTACGTGGCGAGCAGTCCCTGGGTCGTCGACGCCACGCTCGATTCGTTCCAGCCGCCCTGCTTCCGGATCGCCCCCCGCTTCACGAAGCTGACGATCTTCGTCACCTCCGCCGAGAACGCCTGCCGCTACTGCTACGGCGGTGCGAGGGCGCAGCTGCGGCTGCTCGGCCGGACGCCGGCATGGATCGACGCGGTGGAAAACGACCTGCGGTCCGCCGAGCTCGATGCGCGCGAAAAGGCGGTCCTGGAGTTCGCGCGGCGCCTGGCCCGGTCGACACCGCCGCCTTCCAGGGCCGAGCGGGAGGGTCTCGTCGCGCTCGGATACGGCATGGAAGAGACGGCGGAGATCGCCTTTCTCGTCGCGGTGACCTGTCTCATGAACCGGATCTCGACCTTCGTCGCGGTTCCGGCCGACCTCCAGTTCGAGGGATTCCCGTCGACGTGGATGGGCATGCTGATGCGGCCGATCCTGCGTCCCATGTTGCTCAAGCGGCCGCCGAATCCGGGGCCACTCGCGCGGAACGTGGGGCCGTTCGCCCGCGTGGTGGAGGGTCTGGGCAGCGCGCCATGCGCGACCTCGCTGCGGCGTTCGCTCGACGACGCGTTCGCCGCCCCCGGTCTCACGCGTCGCGCGCGGGCCCTGATCTTCGCCGTGGTCGCCCGGACCCTCGGCAATGCGCAGACGGAGGACGAGGCCAAGGCGCTCCTCGAGGCCGAAGGGCTCGCACGGGCGGAGGCGGAGACGGTCCTGACGCACCTGGCCTCCGATCGCCTCGACCCGGTCGAGACGAAGCTTCTCGCCTGGACGCGCGACACCGTCCGCTACCGGGAACCGGCGCCGATGCAGCGGAGCACCCGGGCGCTGGCGGACGCGATCGGCGCCGGCGCGGCGGTCGAGGCGGTCGGGACGGCGGCGCTCGCGAACTCCGTCGTTCGCCTGGCGACGTTGCAGGCATGAGCCGTCGCTCGCGAGTGCCGCACGCCCGCGGTCGAGCCGAAGGGATGCGGCGGCGGTGACGATCGCGGCCGCCCTGGCGGTGGCGGCCATCGCCGCCGCGTGCGGCGTGGCGGCGCGGGCGAGGCGCGCCGCCGACGTGACGCGGCGGGCGCTCCGGAAGAGCTCCGACGATCTCGAACGGTTGGCGCGCGCCTTCTCCCGGTTCGCCCCGCAGGAGGTCGTCGACGACATCAGCAGCCGCGGGCTCGAGGAGAAGGCCGAGAAGCGGGAGGTGACGATCCTGTTCGCCGACCTCACCGGCTTCACCGCCATGAGCGACCGGCTCGATCCGGCGGTGGTGGTCGAGATCCTCAACGGCTACTTCCGGGAGATGAGCGCCGCCATCACCGCCCACCACGGGCACGTCTCCAAGTTCATGGGGGACGGACTGATGGCGCTGTTCGGAGCGGTCGTCCGCAATCCGTGGCAGGCGCGTGACGCGACCCTTGCGGCGTTGGCGATGCGCGAGGCGCTCGGCCGCTACAACGAGACCCTTCGGGCGAGGTCGCTTCCGGAGCTCTCCTTCGGCGTGGGGATCCACCGGGGAACGGTCGTCGCGGGGATCCTCGGCAGTGATGCGCTCCGCGAGTTCACCGTGATCGGCGATGCCGTGAACGTGGCGGCGCGCATCGAGGGTCTGACGCGGCTCCACGGCGTCGACATCCTGATGAGCGGGGAGGTTCGCGAGGCGCTCGACCGGACCTTCCGGCTCCGGGAGCTCCCTCCGACACCGATCAAGGGAAAGCCCGTTCCGATCGCCACCTGGACCGTCGAGGGCCGGGAGCCCGCCGCGGCCGACGGAGGCTGAGGTCAGCTCCGATTCAGGCGGCGGGTGATCTTGCGGACCATGAAGCGGGGGGACAGCTTCGTCGACACCACGCCGACCTTGTTGATCAGCCCGGAGACCGTCATTGCCCGGCCGGCCATCGCGGCGCGGTAGCCATCGCGGGCGACCTTCCGCGAATCGGCGACGGAGAGGCGGAAGAGGAGGGTGGTGTCGTTGCGCGCCGTCTTGGCGAACTCGGTCGCGGTGGCGCCCGGGCAGAGCACGGTGGCGGTGACGCCGGTCCCCTCCAGCTCGGAGGCGAGCGCCTCGGTGAAGTGGTTCACGAACGCCTTGGTGGCGTAGTAGGTCGCCATGAACGGCCCCGGCTGGAAACCGGCGGTCGAGCCGACGTTGAGGATCCGGCCGCGGCGGCGCTCGAGCATCGACGGCAGGAAGCGGTGGGTGAGGTCGAGCAGCGCGGCGATGTTGACCTGCACCATCTCCAGCTCCCGCTTCCGGTCGAGCGCCGAGAAGGGACCGGTCGAGCCGAACCCGGCGTTGTTCACCAGGACGTCGACGGCGATCTTCTTCGCCTGCGTCGCCTTCACGATCCGCTCCGGCGCCGCGGGGTCGGTCAGGTCCTCCGCCAGCACCGTCACCTCCGCGCCGTGACGCTGGCGGATCTCCTTGGCCAGCGCCTCCAGCTTGTCCTTCGAGCGGGCGACGACCACCAGGTCGTGCCCCTCCGCCGCGAAGATCTCTGCGAACTCCCGCCCGAGCCCCATCGAAGCGCCGGTGATCAATGCCGTCGGTCGTGCCATGAGCCCCCCGTCTGAGCGTCGGGAGGATCGTAGCGCGCGTCTGCGCATCGACGCCATCACGGGCGGCCGGCGCGGCCCCGGTCGAGGCGCGCGCGGATCTCGTCCCGCACGCGGCGCAGGAGCCGTTTGGCCCAGTCGAATTCGGTGGCGAGCAGGCCGAGCCCGATCGGGATCACCACGAACGCCGGGCCCGGCAGGAACAGGAGCGCGATCCCGAACGCCAGCACCGCGCCGCCCAGGACGAAGACGACCGCCTTGCGAATCATCGGCTGCTAGAGGACGAGCGCGCGCAGCCGCCGCACCCGCTCCTCGACGTCGGGGTGCGTGGAGAAGAGCGACAGCCAGGAGCGGCGCCCGCCGAGCGGGCTCACGATGAACAGGCTCGCCGTCGCCGGTTCGACGTGCATCGGGAAGCGACTCGTTCCGAGGTGGAGCTTCTCCAGCGCGCGCGCCAGCGATTCGGGGTCGCCGGCGAGGCGGGCTCCGGTCTCGTCGGCGAGGTATTCGCGCGAACGGGAGATCCCGAGCTGGATCAACATCGCCGCGATCGGCGCCACGAAGGCGAGCGCCAGCGCGCCGAGAGGCGATCCTCGGTCCTCGTCGTTCCGTCCGTGCCCGCCGAAGATCGCCCCCCATTGCAGGGCGTGGGCGATGTAGGTGATTGCCGCCGCGATCGCCGCCGCGATCGTCGCCACCAGGATGTCGCGGTTCTTGATGTGCGCGATCTCGTGGGCCAGGACCCCCCGCAGCTCGCGCTCGTCGAGCAGCTGCACGATCCCTTCGGTGACCGCGACCACGCCGTTCTTCGGATTGCGGCCGGTGGCGAAGGCGTTCGGGCTCGCGCCGGGAACGGCGTACAGCCGCGGCCGCGGGATGCCGGCACGCTGGCTCAGCTCCTCCACGATGGCGTGCAGCCTCGGCGCCTCGTGCGGGGCGACCTCCCGTGCGCGGTGCATCGCCAGCACGATCCGGTCGGAGAAGAAGTAGGCGCCGAGGTTCATCAGCAGCGCCATCGCCGCGTAGAGGTGCACGAAGCGTGGGTCGATGACGCCGCCCAGTCCGACGAGGAGGGCCGCGAGGACGCCGAGGAGGAGGAGGGTCTTGAGCTGGTTCATCGTTGGCCAAATCGATAGCGCGCGTCGGCCTTCCGGGCAAGCCGGCGGTCCGGAGCGGACCCCTGTCGCTCGTCGGCGCGATCGGGATCGGGTGGGGCGCAGGACTATCGTGGCGGCCGCGAGCAACACCATGCTATTCGACCGTATCGGCATGAGAGGAGGCGGCGTCGCGCTCGGCATGGTGGTGGCGGTGACCGCCGGAGCGTGCCGCCTTCCGTCCCCGCCTGCGGTCGTGGGTCGGTTCCCGGTCTTCGCCCCCCCCGACGTCATCGGCGATTGCGGGTCGCGCCCCGCCGTGTTCGAGCTCGACGTCGACGTGGGGGCCCCCTATCCCAACTGGCGCTGGGAGCCCCTCTCCTGGGCCGTTCCCGCGAACGCCTACCTTCGCGGCGATCTCCTGATCCTCTTCGTTCCGGAAGTCGACCCTGCGGCGCGGGCCCTCTCCGTCGATGCGATTCGCGTCGATCTCTCGACGCGACGGCGCCTGCCCGCGTCCCGGGCCGGGCTCGGCGATCGACCCGGGTCGTTTCCGCGCTACACCGACCTGTTCACGACCCCCTCGGGGGACGATTTCCTGGTGGTGTGGAGCGAGCCTCGATCGGGCGCGCGCGCAGGGCTCCGCTTCTCCCCTGCGGACGGACGCTGGGGGCCGGCCGCAGGCGCCGAGTTGACGACCGCCCGGCCGCGGGGGGGGCTCGATTCCCACCCGGCCTTCCCACCGAATCCCGACCCGGCCACCGGCGTACGGATCGACGTCCTCCCGAGCGAACCGGTTGCCACCTTCACCGACAGGAACGGCAATCGAATGGGTTCGATCGCATTCCCCACGAATCCCGGCGCGTTCGTCGGAACCTTTGCCAATTCGAGAACCGCGCTGTTCTGGAGCAACGTCCCGCCGGACCGCCAGAAGGACTACCCGGCGGCGCAGCGCATGGAAAGCTATCTCGTCGACCTGGACACGGGAGCGACTTGTCGGGTCGAGCGCGCGCGCGCCGCACCCCGAACGGCGGGTGTAAGAAGCGGCGACCCAATAGTCTTGGTGTAAGTTATACGGGCCGAAGAGGTACGGCCCAAAAATGCCCCGG
>CAYJRR010000137.1:0-11488 GCA_964372275.1 uncultured bacterium | reverse complement strand
CGATACAACCCGCTCTTCATCTACGGCGGCGTCGGGCTGGGGAAGACCCATCTGGTGCAAGCGATCGGCCACGCCATCCTCACCGACGACCCGTCGGCGCGCATCATCTATCTCTCGTCCGAGTCGTTCATGAACGAGCTGATCAGCGCGCTCCGGTTCGACAAGATGGACGCCTTCCGCGCCAAGTACCGTGACGGATGCGACGTCCTCCTAATGGATGACATCCAGTTCCTCGCCGGAAAGGAGCGGACGCAGGAGGAGTTCTTCCACACCTTCAACACGCTCTACGGCTCGCGGAAGCAGATCGTCCTGACCAGCGACAAGTTCCCGAAGGAGATCCCCAACCTCGAGGAGCGGCTGCGTTCGCGGTTCGAGTGGGGGCTGATCGCCGACATCCAGCCGCCGGAGATCGAAACCCGGATCGCCATCCTCCGGAAGAAGGCGGAGGAGGACAAGATCCACGTCCCCGACGAGGTGGCGATGTTCCTGGCGACGCACATCGCCTCGAACATCCGCGAGCTCGAGGGGGCGCTGATCCGGGTGAGCGCCTTCGCCAGCCTCTACGGCCGGGCGATCGACCTGGAGCCCTCCAAGGCGGCCCCGGGCGCCCTGGGGCAGGAGAAGACGAAGATCCTCACCTCCGAAGGGATCCAGAAGACGGTCGCCAACTTCTTCAACCTGAAGGTGAGCGATCTGAAGAGCCCCAAGAAGCACAAGGTGGTCGCGCTGCCGCGGCAGATCGCGATGTACCTGGTGCGCAAGCATTGCCGCTCGTCGTTCCCCGACATCGGGGAGAAGTTCGGCGGCAAGGACCACTCCACCGTCATCCACGGCTGCAAGAAGATCGAGGACCGGCTCAAGACCGACCCGTCGCTGAAGAACATGGTCGAGTCGATCGAGAAGTCGCTCTCGACCGGAGGCGATCTTTAGACACGGCGATCGATTTCGAATCGCTTTGGGTGTGGAGGGATCGGGGGGCAAGGCCGGGGATCCGCTTGTGAACAGGGTGTGAGCGATGTAGAAGCCCACACGCGGGCGGGGATGGCACGAAGGTTCTCCGCCGGTACGAAGCGGAGAGAAACGTAGCGACGATCCCCACTTCACGATCCATCCACCAATTCACAGCCGTTACTACTACTACTCTCTTTAATAAGTTTTTCTCCTTCCCGAGAAACAGAAGAGCGACGAGGCAGGCATGGAGATTCGGGTCGAGCGCGAAACGTTCCTCAAGGGCCTTTCCAAAGTCCTCGGCGTCGTCGAACGCAAGAGCACGATGCCGATCCTCTCCAACACGCTGATCGAGGCGTCGGCCGACGAGATCCGTCTCACCGGCACCGACCTCGACGTCGGGACGGTGACGAGCTATCCGGCCGACGTGGTGAAGCCGGGAAAGGTCGCGGTCGACGCCCGGAAGCTGCACGACATCGTGAAGGAGATTGCCGAGGGTCGGGTGGCCCTCAAGCGCCTCGACAACCACTGGCTCGAGGTGTCGGCGGGCAAGGCGCGGTTCAAGATCACGGGGCTTTCGCCGGACGAATTCCCCAACCTTCCCGACGTCTCCGGCGCGAAGCTGGCGAGCGTGCCGTCGAAGATCCTGGCGGAGATGCTCGACAAGACCTCCTTCTGCGTCTCGACCGACGAGACCCGATACAACATGAGCGGCGTCTTCGTGGAGAAGGCGTCCGAGGAGAAGAAGTCCGGCCTGCGGATGGTATCGACCGACACCCACCGCCTGGCGAAGATCGAGAAGACGCTCGACAAGGCGCCGGAGCTGCCGGCCGGGGTGATCCTGCCGCGCAAGGGGGTGGCCGAGATCCGCAAGCTCGCCGAGGAGGCGGGGGACGCCGGCGTCGAGATCGGCTTCTCGGCCGGGAACGCCGTCGCGCGCAGCGGCAAGACGACGCTGGTGATGCGCCTGATCGAGGGGCAGTTCCCCCCCTACGCGTCGGTGCTGCCCAAGGGGAACAACAAGGTCCTCGCCCTCGACCGGAACCGGTTCGCCGCGTCGCTCCGCCGCATCAGCGTGCTGTCGACCGACCGCATCAAGGGCGTGAAGCTGGAGATGTCGAAGAACGGGCTCGTCCTCTCCGCGTCGAATCCCGACTTCGGCGAAGCGCGCGAGGAGGTCGAAGCCGACTTCAACGGCACGCCGCTGGAGATCGGCTTCAACGCCAAGTACCTCCTCGACGCCCTGACCGCCATCGGCGAAGAGGTGGTGGAGCTCGCGCTGGCCGACGACTCCAGCCCCGGCGTCCTCCGCGGCAAGGGCAACGCCGACTATCTGTACGTCATCATGCCGATGCGAATTTGACGACGACCGTCGAATCGGACCGGCGCGAAGCGCGGGCCGGACGGGCCGCCCAGATCGAACGACCGGCGGCCATGCACCTCGCCGCGCTGCAGTTCCGGTCGTTTCGCAACTACGAGAGGTTCTCGGGGGAGTTCTCCGCCGACGTGCAGGTGATCGTCGGGGACAACGCGCAGGGAAAGACGAGCCTGCTGGAGGCGATTCACGTCCTCTCGACGCTGCGGTCGTTCCGCGGGTCGTCGTCGCGGGAGCTGGTGCGGTTCGGGGAGCCGGCGGCGGCGGTGGAGGGGACGATCGCAGGGGCGAACGGGACCGATCGGCTGTCGGTGCGACTCGGGGCCCAGGAGCGCGAGGCGTGCGTCAACGGGAAGAAGCCCGCGGCCGTGGCCGACTACCTGCGTCTCTTTCCGACGGTGCGCTTCACCCCCGACGACCTGCAACTCCACAAGGGGGAGTCCGGTCCGCGGCGCCAGGCGCTCGACCGCGGGGTGTTCGGTCTCCTGCCGAACCACTTTCGGAACCTGCTCGACTACAACCGCGCGCTCAAGCAGAAGAACGCGCTGCTCAAGGAGGCGCGTGGCGCGTGGAGCGGATCGCGTCGGGACGTGGACGACCATCTCGCCGTGTGGAACGCCAAGCTCGCGGCCGCCGGCCGCCCGGTCGTCGCGGCGCGTCGCGAATTCGTCGCCCGCGTCGGACCACTCCTCGAAGCGTTCTTCCGCGAGATCTCGGGATCGACGCGTCTGGCGAGCCTCTCCTACCGGGGGACGGCCGCGACGGAGCCGGAACTGTTGGCGGCGATGGAGGCACGCCGCGACGAGGAGCTCGCGCGCGGCCACACCGTCGTCGGACCCCACCGCGACGACGTCGTCGCCGAGATCGACGGCCGGTCGGTGCGGAGATACGCCAGTCAGGGACAGCACCGGATGTTCGCGCTCGCGCTCAAGGTCGCGGAGATCGAACTGCACCGCCGCGAGCTCGGCCGCTATCCCGTGCTCCTCCTCGACGACGTGAAGAGCGAGCTCGACCAGGACCGGGTGCGCTACCTCTTCGGCTTCCTGAACCGCATCCCGGCGCAGATCTTCGTCACCACCACCGACGTGCGCGAGCTGAAGGACGACCTCGCGCGCGCCCACGTCACCTGGCGCGTCGCCGCCGGCGTCGCCACCCGCGAGTAGCCCCGGCGCCTTCGTCGCAATGAAAATGTCCGGCGAAAGGGGCGACCTCGCCGCCGCGGATACGGCGTCACCCATGCCTGGTCAGGAAAATTGACACAAATGTCAATTCACACGGAACCGGGCGCGAGCGAATTCCGCGGGTTGGCCTCTCCGGGCGGGTGGCACGTCCGCTGCTGATGCGCCGCGTCGCGCGCCGCGATCGTGCGGCCGCGACGGAGGATCGCATGGAGAGGGTGAATCGATCGGCGCGCACCGTGGGGCTTCTCGCGCTGGCGCGGCTGGTGGCGGGCTGTGCGGATCCGTACCTTCCGCTTCCGTGGGAGGGATCGTCGGGCTCGCCCGAGAGCCCGGTCGGCGAGATGCGGATCGACCGGTCCGACCTCCGGATCCACGCCGCCGGACCGCTTCAGCCGATCGAAGACCTGAACGGCGACGGGATCGGCGACTACCTCCACGCCCAGGAAGCGGTCTCCAACGACATCGGAACGGTCTGCCTACTCTGGGGACCGCTCTCGGCCGACGTCTACGGGTGCCACGCGGCGTTCCAGAGCGGCGAGAAGCCTGGCCGTGCCGAGGAGGCCGGGGACGTCAACGGGGACGGGCACCGCGATCTGCTGATCGGCGCGCGAGGCGTGAAGGTCGACGGAGCCTCGATGGGCGGCGCCTACCTGGTCCATGGGCCGATCACCTTCTCCGGCTATCGCAATCTTTCGACCGCGCCGGTGAAGTTCGTCGGGGAGAACGCCGGCGAAGACGCCGGGAGAGCGGTGCTCGGTCCCGGCGACCTGTCGGGTGACGGCCGGGCCGACCTGGTGATCGCCTCGGCGCGGCGCGTCTACGTCCTGTCCGGGAACTTCCTCGCCTCGAACAAGCTCGGCGGAGCGACGACCCGCACCGTCTTCGAGTGGTCCGGTTTGAGCGAGATCCTGACCTTGCGCCGCATCGGGGATCAGAACGGGGACGGTCTTCCGGAGATCGGGATCTCGGGACGGAACGCGTCGGGAACGGCGGTGGTCGCCGTCGCCTCGTTGTCGCAGCCGGGCCTCGTCACGCAGCCCCTCGCGACCTTCACCGGCGACGGTTGGCTCTATCGCGTGCCGTTGTCGTCTGCCGACCTCGACGGAAACGGCACGGACGACCTGGTCGCCGGCCTGGGGTACGGCGACCTGAACAGCCCCTATCGGAACGCACCGGTTGTGCACTCGTTCCTCGGTCCGCTGAGCGGCGCCCTCGCGCCGACCGGCGGAACGTTCCGTGGACCCGGGACGTCCCAGTTCGGAACCTCGGCCGCCACCGTGGGGGACGTCGACGGCGACGGCTTTCAGGATCTGCTGATCGGCGCCCCGGTCACCGACGACAGCCGGGGCGCGGCTCACCTCCTCTACGGTCCGTCGTCGGGCGGCACGGCCCCCCATTTCGCCGGACGTCACCTGAACATCCACGGGGTGCAGCCCAGGGTTCCGTACTCGGACGACTGGGGCGACCTCGTCGGCGGCGATGTCGGCCCCGCCGGCGACGTCGACGGCGACGGATACCCCGACTATTGGGTCCGCTCCCGGAGCGACCTCCACGTCTTCTTCGGCGCCGGCGTCGCCGCGAACCAGGCCGCGCCGCGGGTGTCGATCGACGGCCCGGGGCCCGGTGCGGTGCTTCAAGGATCGGTGGCGGTGACGGCGGGCGCGAGCGACCCCGACGGAACGGTCGCCCGCGTGCGGTTCTGGCTGCCCGACGGCAGCGCGCAGGACGACACCACGGCGCCGTTCTCGGTCGTCTGGAACTCCGCCTCCGTCCCGGACGGCACGAACCACGTCATCACCGCCCGTGCGTTCGACGATCGCGGCGCCTCGAGCGGCCTCGCGCGGCGCGTGATCGCGGTGAACAACACTACCTGCGCCGGAACCTACGTCACCACCGACCCGCCACAACCGGCCGCCTACACCTACGGCACAACGCCGGTTTCGCAGACGGTCTCGGTCCAGGGGATGGGACCGATCGTGTCGCTCCGGCTGTCGGCGACGGTCAACTCCTACTACGCGCCGTGGGATCAGCTCACCCTGATCGGTCCCGACGGGACGAGCTACGTGCTGCCGTCGCAAAGCAGCGGCACGATCGTCCATCTGCCGATTCCGGGATTCTCCGGCAAGCCCGCCGTCGGCACCTGGCGCTTGCAGCTCAAGGACCAGTACAACACCTACTGGCCCGGCGAGTTGCAGAGCTGGTCGCTGTCGATCGTCGGCAACTGCCAGCCGACGACCTGCGTCGATGGGACCTACGCGTCCGCGGGACTGCCGCTCGCGATCCCCGACGCCGACAACGCGGGGGTGGTGGCCAGCCTTCCCGTGACGGGCGCCGGACAGGTCGCGTCGCTGTCGCTCTCGCTCACCATTGCCCATCCCTACAAGGGGGACCTCAAGGTGACCCTGATCTCACCGGCCGGCACGTCACACGTGCTCCACGACCAGACCGGCGGTTCGGCCGACGACGTGGCCTTCTCCAATCTTCCGATCACCGCCTTCCAGGGACAGCCCGCGGCGGGAACCTGGAAGCTCAAGCTGCAGGATCTCTCCCCCGACGACGTCGGCGCGCTGAATGCCTGGTCCCTGACCTTCGACGGGAGCTGCGTCAACGGCCCGTAGGAAATACCGTGCGACCGAACTGGGCGGGCGGCTCATGGAGGTGCCATGGGCCGCCCTACCCCCGCTCGTTTCGCGTCTCTGCTGACCGTCCTCCTCGCCGCCGGGTGCGGCGATCCCCACCTGCCGCTCCCATGGGAGGAGACGCACCACGCGCCCGAAACGCAGACCGGCCAGATCACGACCGACCAGGCGGATCTCAAGATCCACCGCATCTGGGCGGCCGGTCCGTTGCAGGCCGTCGGCGATCTGACCGGCGACGGCATCCCCGACGTTCTCCAGGCCTCCGAGGCGGCGAGCAATGGCCGCGCGTGGGTCTGCCTGATCCGAGGACCGGTCACGAGCGATGCCGGCCCCGGCTGCAGCTCCAGCTACGACAGTGCGACCGTCAACGACCGCGCCGGGCAGGTGGCCGACGTCGGCGATGTGAACGGCGACGGATTCCGTGATCTCCTCGTCGGCGCCCATGGAGCGAAGAACGACCAGGGGACGACGACCGGCGCCGCCTACCTCGTCTACGGTCCGATCACGTTCCCGGGCAGCCGCAGCATCGCCACCGCGCCGGTGAAGTTCGTCGGCGAGGCGGCGGGGAATGCCGCCGGGGTCGCGGTGCTCGGACCCGGCGATCTGACCGGCGACGGAAAGGCCGACCTGCTGATCGCGTCGTTCAAAGGGGGAGCCTACGGCTCCGGCCGCGTCTACCTGATGGCCGGTCCCTACGCCGCGACGAACAAGTTGGGCGGTTCGGCGACGCGCGCGATCTTCGAATGGTCCGGATTCGGTGAGATCCGGCGGCTGGAGCTCGCCGGAGACCAGAACGGCGACGGACGCCCGGAGATCGCCGTCGTCGGTCGCACCGCGTCCGGAAGCGCGGCGGTGGCGGTCGTCTCGATGAGCGGCACGGGGACGATCACCACGCCGCTCGCGACCTACACCGGAAACGGACAGGTCTACCGGGCGGCGCTGGGGACCGCCGATCTCGATGGAGACGGCGCACAGGACCTCCTGGTGGGGATGGGCTACGCGAGCATCAGCAGCCCCTATCGCGGGGCGCCCGTCGTGCACGCCATGAACGGCCCGCTCGCCGGCGCGTTGCAGCCGGGCGGTGGGGCCTTTTCCGCCGGCTCGGGCACCGAGCTGGGCCGCTCGGTCGCCGGCCTCGGCGACGTCAACGGCGATGGGTACGACGACGTGCTGATCGGCGCCCCGGCCACCGGCACCTCTCGCGGCGCGGCCTACCTGGTCTACGGTCCGAGCGCGGGGGGCGTGGCTCCGGGGTTCGCCGGTCCGAGGCTCGCCATCGTCGGGACGCAGCCGAGGAGCAGCGGCGCCGCCGGGACGCAAGCCGGTCTGGAGGTCGGTTCCGCCGGGGACCTGAACGGTGACGGCCGGCCCGACTTCTGGGTGGGGGGGATCGATCACTTCTACCTGTTCTTCGGCGACGGCACGGCGTCGAGCCAGGCCGCGCCGCAGGTGTCGCTCACCGCCCCGGGGAACGGTTCGACGGTGCACGGCGTGATCCACGTCTCGGCCACCGCCTCCGACGCCGACGGCTCGGTGGCCAAGGTGACGTTCGGCCTGCCGGACGGAACGTTCGTCGACGACACGACCAGCCCCTTCGCGATCACCTGGGACACCGCCACCGTTCCCGACGGGACCGGCTACACCATCACCGCCAAGGCGTTCGACGACCTCGGCGCGGCGAGCGCAATGGCGGTGCGCACCGTTCGCGTGCAGAACGACGCGTGCGTCAACGGCACGTTCGCCAGCACCGACGACCCGCTGCCGAGCGGCAGCTACAGCGGTCTGACACCGGTGACCTCGACGCTCTACGTCGGCGGGCCGGGGACGGTGGGGACGTTGAAGCTGACGGCCCAGGTGAACTGGTACAACGCCGCCTCCGACAAGCTGACGCTCACCGCCCCCGACGGCTCGACCTACCAGCTTCCGAACCAGAGCAGCGGCACGATCACCCACCTTCCGATCACCGCCTTCAACGGGAAGGTCGCCGCCGGCGTCTGGAAGCTCACGCTCAAGGACAGCAGCAACCTGTACACGGCGGGCCAGCTGCAGTCCTGGTCGCTGGCGATCGCCGGCTCGTGCGATGCCGGCGGGTGCGTCGACGGGACGTTCACCACCAACGATGCGCCGCAGCCGACCTACTCGCTCTACAACTCGCCGCAGATCCCGGTCGTCTCGACCACCTACGTCTTCGGACCGGGAACGGTGACCTCGCTCAAGCTGTCGGCGACGCTCCATTGGGGGGCGTCCTACGACACCGCGACGTTCACCTTGATCGCACCCGACGGGAGCTCGAGCGTGGTCGCCTCGACGAGCGGCAACGGATTGAGCAACGTCGCGATCCCCGCGTTCAACGGGAAGGTGGCCCAGGGGACCTGGAAGCTCAAGGTCATGACCGGGTACGGCGCTCCGGCCGGACTGCTTCAGAGCTGGTCGCTGCGGGTGGTGGGGACGTGCACGCCGACCCCGTGCGTCGACGGCACCCACGCCGCCGGCGGCCTACCTCTGTCGATCCCCGACAACAGCAGCGCGGGGACCGTTTCCAGCCTCCCGGTCACCGGCAATGGGAACGTCGCATCGCTTTCGCTTTCGCTGAACGTCGTCCACCCGTACAAGGGGGACCTGAAGGTCACGCTGATCTCTCCGGCCGGGACGGCGCACGTGGTCCACAACCAGACGGGCGGGTCGGCCGACGACGTCGTCCTGACAGGCGTGCCGGTGGCCGCGTTCGGCGGGCAGCCCGCGGCCGGCACGTGGAAGTTGAAGGCGCAGGACCTCGCAGGGGGCGATGTCGGACAGATCGAGTCCTGGTCGCTCACGTTCGCCCAGAGCTGCGTCAACTGACGGTCCGCGATTCGCGCGTCCGGGGACCCCGGTCCCCGCCCGATTGACGCGGGCGGCGGTGCGGCTTCAGGATCGTCGCCGAGCATCGACGATGCGCGTCCTTCTCGCCCTCCTGGCATTCGTCCTCTTTTCGCCCCGCGTCCTCGCGCAGACGCCGCAGGCCGGGGATCCGGTTCGCATCGAGACGTTTGCCGGGGAGCTCATCGAGGGGACGCTGCTCGACAAGCTGCCGACCGGCTATCTCGTCCGCGCCAACTACGGCGGCGCCGCGGAGCTGACGCGCACCATCCGCTACGAAGACGTGCGGTCGATCCGCGTGGCGGGGCCCGAGGCCCCGGCGCCGGCGCCGACAGCGCCACCGGGGGGTGAATCGCCGCCCGCCACGGCGCCGTCGCCTCCTGGAGCGGCGCCCGGTCCGGCGCTGCCGCCGGACACGACACCGCGCGCCGCCGCCCCGGCCGACAAGAAGAAGAAAGGGGAGAGGTTCCCGACCTTCATGACGATGGGCTACGTCGTCGGGGTCTACGACCGGATCCAGGACACCGCGATCGGGCGGGCCAACACGGACGGCGGCCAACAGCCCGACGACGCCTTCGCGCTGATCTTGACCGTCGACGGAAGCCCGGCGCCGCATCTCGCCATCGGCGGCGACTTCCTGATCGACTCCACCCGGACCTACCTGCTCCGGCCCGGCGAACAGGGATGCGGCTTCTACATCCAGGAGGCGACCGGCTCGACCTGCGTCGAGTTCCCGGAAGGGGCCGACTACTGGACGACCACGATCATGGGGACACTCTGGGCCAAGGCCTGGGTCGGTTCCGCCACCCGCCGTCTCTGGGCCGGCGCCGGATTCAATCTCGCGCAGATCCAGACCAGCTACCTCTACGCCGACAGCGAGAGCGCCGGGTACGGGGACGGGGAGGACGTCGCGACCAGCGTCTCGATCGGCGTCGGCGGGGAGTACGTCCATCCGATCGGAACGCGCGGACGCGGCGTCGTCGTGGGGGCGCAGTTCGCGATGGGATCTCCGGTGTACGGGGAGTCGATCCCGGATCTGTTCTACGACGGCTTCACGTGGAGCCGCGGCGAGGTCGGCCACGCGGTGAACCCGTGGCGCCTGTCGATCGCCGTCGGCATCCCGTTTCCGTCGGCGAAACGCGGACCGTGAACCCCCCGCCCGGCCGGGCGCCCGCGCCGTCGAAGAAAACCATTAATAAACAACCACCTGCGGCGTCGCCGCCCCCCCATTTCCGGGCCGGAAATCGCCCCCCGTTCTGCTATATTGCGGCGTCCGAAGCGAGGGGGTCCGACGCGGTTCGGACGCGCGCATGGAAGAGGCCAAGCAGCTCTACAACGCCGAGAGCATCAAGGTCCTCGAAGGGCTCGAGGCGGTGCGCACCCGTCCGGCGATGTACATCGGCTCGACCGACGCCAAGGGTCTGCATCACCTGGTGTGGGAGGTCGTCGACAACTCGGTCGACGAGGCGATGGCCGGCCACGCCCGATTGATCCAGGTCACCGTCCACTCCGACAATTCGATCACCGTCGAGGACGACGGCCGCGGGATCCCGGTCGGACCGCACCCGACCGAGAAGATCGACACGGCCGAAGTGGTGATGACCAAGCTCCACGCCGGCGGAAAGTTCGACACCGGCGCCTACACAAGCTCCGCCGGCCTTCACGGCGTCGGCGTCTCGTGCGTCAACGCGCTCTCGGAGAAGCTGGAGCTCGAGATCTACCGCGAAGGGAAGGTCCACCGGCAGAGCTACCTGCGCGGGAAGCCGACCGCCCCCGTCGAGGAGATCGGGCAGACGAGCAAGCAGGGGACGAAGATCACCTTCCGGGCCGACCCGGAGATCTTCGAGACGACCGAGTACCACTACGACGTCCTCGCGAACCGCCTGCGCGAGCTCGCCTTCCTGAACAAAGGGATCAAGATCCTCCTCGACGACATCCGCACCGAGAAGAAGGCGGAGTTCTTCTTCGAGGGGGGGATCGCCACCTTCGTTCAGCACCTCAACAAGAACAAGGAGGTCCTGAACGCCAAGCCGATCTACTTCGAGGGGAAGATCGGCGACACCGCGGTCGAGATCGCGCTGCAGTGGAACGACGGCTACAACGAGCAGGTCTTCGCCTACGCCAACTCGGTGCACAACGCCGACGGCGGAACGCACCTCGCCGGGCTGCGGACGGCACTGACCCGGGTGATCAACGGCTACGCGTCGAGTAACAACCTGGTGCGCGAGCTGAAGGAGAACCTCGAGGGGGAGGACGTCCGCGAGGGGCTGTCGGCGGTGATCGCGGTCCGCCTGCGCCACCCGCAGTTCGAGGGACAGACCAAGGGGAAGCTGAACAACTCCGAGGTGAAGGGGATCGTCGAGCAGATCCTGGGCGAAAAGTTGCAGGCCTTCTTCTTGGAGAATCCGCCGACCGCGCGGCGCATCGTCGCCAAAGCGGTCGAGGCGGCGCGCGCGCGCGAGGCGGCGCGCAAGGCCAAGGAGCTG